>SSMV01000068.1 GCA_004799435.1 Bradyrhizobium sp. | reverse complement strand
TCAATGTCGATCGTCTCAGGCGGGGCGACCGTGAAGATTGAGGCGAGTTGGCGCTCGATCAAATCGGCGGAGGCCCGTAGCGGCGTTTCAAGCGCTGTCCGGGCGCGCTCATAGTCGAAATTTGAAATGAAGAAATCAAATGCGCGCGACTGGATCGACGGATAGGCCGACAGAGCAACGATGCGATCCCATACCCACTCTGGCGCCGCATCCTGGTCGATCAGCACTCTGGCCGCGCCGATCGCGAGGATGTCGTCGCTGTCATTTGCCAGCACTGCGAAATAACCGATCGGCCCGAGTTTCATCTTGTCGAGCAGCAGAAGCCGTTCGATCTGACGCGCCTCCTCATCGGCGCCACGGTTCGCTTCCGCCAAGACCATTGTCATTCAGGTTCCCCGATCGAAGCCGCCCTCTGAGCGGGCTGCTTCGTCCGCCATCTTAGAGCAATTGTGCGCCAAAATCGTGGGTGCAACGCACGCCCGTTCGGATTGCCGAGCTTGAAACAGAATTACGCGAATGGAGGCGATTGTCCGATGAGTTGTTTTAGCCGGTGAAGACTGCGTTGATGATCGCCACCTGCGCAGGGTCGACGGCGATCTTGGCGACGAAACCGTCGCGCCGGGCGGTCTCCGCATCGGCCTTGAGGCCCGCCTCGTCGCCAACGTCAACAAATGGCGCATCGATCGGCGCGACCGCGGCGGCGACGGCGCCGATCAGCGTCAGCGTCCGGGCGAGGGCGTAGGGCCCGTCGATTTGGCGGGCGGTCGCGCCGCCAAGATCGGCGGCGAGCGCCTCGGCGTTCCACGCCAGGCCGGCAAGTCTTGGGCTGGCGGCGCGATAGCTCGCCAGACTGAGCAGGCCATGCGCCGTCTCGATGAAGGCGAGGATGCGCGTTGCGTCATCGGCAATCCCATGCCGCGCCTCGAGAACTGCGAGCCTCGCCCCGAGCCTTTGCACGTCGGCGCCGTCGCTGCAGCCGGTCAGCGCGACCCCGTCGGGCGCGGCGGCCATCGCGGCTTCGAGATCGACCTCAGCGAAGCCGGCTTCGAAAGCCGGGATCCGCAGATAGACGCGCTGGCGCGGCTTATGGGCGCGCGCGGCGGCGTGAAATGAGGTCGGCGCGGCGATGGCCAGCGCGAGATCGACGATCAGCGCGTCGGCCCCGCTGGCGCGAGCCGCCTTGAGCTTTCCGTCGTCATCGCCCTGGACAAGCAGCAGCGAGCGCGGGAATGGCGCGCCCTCGGGGCGATCGCCGCTCGGCTGGGGGGCCGCAGGCCGGGCCATTTCGAACCTCGAATTTGCCTTCTTAAGCGCGCGTTTACCTTAAATCGGCGAGAAATAAAGGATGACTGCGTCACCCGCGCCGCGGAGCGCCCCGTGAAAAGCCTCGAAGCGGTCGCCGATCGGCCCGCCGCCTTCGATAGGGCGGAGGGCGGGATCGTGCGTCGATTTCTCGCCTTCGCGCAACAGGCGGACGCGGAGGGGCGCGCCGACGCCGCCAGCGCCCTGGCGCGCGCCTATCTCTATTCGGGCTTGGCCCAGGACGCGCGCGCCGAAGCTGAACTGGGTCTTGCCACGGTGCTCGACGACCCCTCGGCGCTGGTGCGCCGGGCGCTCGCCGAAGCTTTGGCCAGCGCCGCCGACGCCCCGCGCCACATCGTGCTGGCTCTCGCCGCCGATCAGGCGGAGGTCGCCTGCGTAGTGCTCGGTCGCTCGCCGGTGCTTGGCGAGACCGAATTGGTCGACTGCGCGGCCGTCGGCGACGCTCTCGTCCAAACGGCGATCGCCCGCCGGCCGCATTTGTCGGCCGGGGCCGCCGCGGCCCTGGCCGAGATCGGCCAGCGCGAGGCGGCGGTTGAGCTCATCGGCAATCTCGACGCGGATCTCCACCCCGCCGCTCTGTGGCGTCTCTTCGAACGCTTTGGCGACGACGCCGAGATGCGCGAAGCCCTGACCAATCGGCCGGGGCTGCCAGCGGCTCTGCGCAACGAACTGGTGGGCGCCGCCGCCCGCGCGCTTGCCGATTTCGCCGCGCGCTGCGACTGGCTGAGCGCTGGCCGGGCCCGGAGGATCGCAAATGAGGCGCGCGATCAGGCGACGGCGACCATCGCGGCCAGGGCCGATAGCGAGGCGCTGGCCGAATTGGCGCGCCGGATGCGCGACGCCGGGACATTGACCGTTGCGGTATTGATGCGTGCGCTGCTCAGCGGCGAGCGCGATTTTCCCGTTCATGCGCTGAGCGAACTGTCCGGCGTCGCGCTCAGACGCGCGCAGTCTTTCGCCCGTCATCCCGACGGCCATGGTTTCGCGGCGCTCTACGCCAAGGCGGGCTTGCCCGACGCCTTTCTGCCGGTGTTCCGCGTCGTCTTCACCGATGTCGCCGCGATCGATGCGCCCTCCGGTGAGCGTCTGTCGCGCGTGCTGTGTGAGCGGGCGATCGCGGCTTGCGAGGGACGTCGGGAGAGCGAGCTTGCGCCGCTGCAATCCCTGTTGTGGCGCTTCTACGCCGAGGCGGCGCGCGATAGCGCGCGCGACTACGCGGACGAGGCCTGGTGCGCGCCGCCGCTCCTTGAGCCGGCGCGGCTCGAGCGGGTCAATTACGAGCCGCTGCTGATCGAAGCGGTGGCCGCCGCGCTCGACGACTTCGAGCCGCCGCAGCCGAAACGGCCGAATTACGCGCCATTGCTGATCGACGCCGTGGCGGCCGCGCTCGAAGGCTTTGAGCCGCCGCTCGACGAGACGCGGGAGAGCCTGGCGCCTCCGGTCGAACTGACCTTCGCCTGGTTGATGGGCGAGTCAGAGGTTGCGCCCGCCGTGCAACTGCCCGCCGACATGCTCGCCGCGCTCGCTAAAGCGGCTTAGCGCCAGCCTAGTCGACCGAGCGGATCGACCTCAGACCGTCTCCACACCAGTCTTCGCCGCGCGCGCCTGAGCGATCGCTTCGACGAGCGTTTCGGTCGCCTGCGCGCCCGGCACGGCGAAGCGCGAAGCGAAAATAAAGAATGGCACGCCGGTCACACCGACGGCGTGAGCCTCCGCGACATCGGCTTTCACCGCTTCGATGTCGTCGTCGGTCGCGAGCTTCTTCGCGACTTCGTCGCCGTCCATGCCGCATTCGCGCGCCGCCGCGATCAGCGTCGCGCGGTCGCCGATGTTCTGACCCTCCTCGAAATAGAGGCGGAACAGGCGCTCGACCAGCGCGTTCTGCTGGTCGCCGGCTTGCGCCCAGCGAATAAGGCGATGCGCGTCAAGCGTATTGGGCGCCCATTCGATCTTGTCGAAGGCGTAGGCGGCTCCGACTTCGGCGCCCATCGCGGTCAGACGCTCGTGGATCGCCTTCAGTTGCGCCTCGTCGCGGAACTTGGCGCGCATATAGGCCTTTCGCTCCACGCCGCCGGGCGGTAGCGACGGATCGAGCTGAAAGGGGCGCCAGCGCACCGTGACCGGCGCTTCGCCGCTTTCGCGGATCGCCGCTTCAAGCCGGCGTTTGCCGAGATAACACCAGGGGCAGACGACATCGCTGACGACGTTGATCGTCAGCGGTTCGGGTTTGGCGTCCATGATTGTCGTCTCCCGTCGCTCATCTGGCCATTGTCGCCGCTTCGGTCACTTGGGGGCAAGCGGTCGGCGCGGCAAGGCCTTACGGCGTCTTGCGCCACCAGGCCTCCAGCGCGACGCCATAGAGCGGCGTCAGGTCGGGGTGACCGAGCGACGATGAATAGGCGACCCATTGGTCGGGCGCGTAGAAGAGCGGCACGATATAGAAGCCCGACAGCAACAGACGGTCGAGCGCGCGGGTCGCCGCGACAAAATCCCCGCGGCCGCGCGCGGCGACGATCGCCGCGATCATCGCGTCGATCGCCGGCGATGCGGCGCCGCAAATATTATAGGAACCCTCGGTCTTCGCCGCCGCCGCGCTCCAGCGATTGCGCTGTTCGTTGCCGGGCGAGGGCGAGGCGATCCAGGAGCCGATCATCATGTCGAAGTCAAAGCGCGTGCGCCGGCGCTCGAATTGCACTTCGTCGACCAGGCGCACCGTCGCCACGGCGCCGATCGTCGCCAGCATCCGCGCATAGGCCAGCGCCAGCCGCTCCTCCTGGCGGTTCTTGACCAGAATTTCGAACGTCATCGGCGCGCCGCGCGCGTCCCGCAAAGCCCCGTCGCGCAGCGTAAAGCCGGCCTGCGCGAGCAGGACGAGCGCGTGACGCGCCAGCGCGCGGTCGCGCCCCGAGCCGTCGGAGACCGGCGGCGCCCAACGCCCTTCGAGAATGTCGTCGCGCACCGCCCCGGGGAAAGGCGCAAGCAAGGCGCGCTCCTTGTCCGAAGTGGGTCTCCCGCTCGATGAGAGCTCGCTGTCGTCGAAGAAGCTCTTCGAGCGGCGATAGGCGCCGGCGTAAAGATTGGCGTTGATCCATTCGAAGTCGAACATCGCCGCCAGGCCTTCGCGGGCGCGCGGATTGGCGAAGATCGATCGTCGCGCGTTGAAGGCGAATCCGGACATGCCCTTGGGCAGGCCCGAGGGCGCGTTCATGCGTTGGATGCGGCCGGCGCGCGCCGCGGGAAAATCATAGGCGTCGCGCCAGCGGGTTGGATCGTCCTCGAGGCGGAAGTCGTAAAGCCCGGCCTTGAACGCCTCGAACATCGCGGCCGCGTCACGGAAATAATCGATCTGGATCTCGTCGAAATTATAGAGACCGCGGGTCGCCGGCAGATTGCGGGCCCAGTAGTTGGGGTCGCGTTTGAGGGTCAGCGACTGGCCGGGGACAAGCTTGGCGACGACATAGGGCCCGGAACCGAGCGGGATCTGCAGCGTCTGATCTTCGAAATGCTCCGAGTCGGTATGGGCGCGCGACAGCACTGGCATCAGGCCGAGGATCAAGGGCAGCTCGCGATCGTCGGCGCCAGTCAGGTCGAAACGCACGGTCTCGGCGTCGGACGCCTCGACGCCGCGGACGAGCGCATAGGCGGCCCGTTGCGGGGGCAGGCCCTTGGCTTTCAAAAGGTTGAAGGTGAAGAGGACGTCGGCGGCGGTGATCGGCGAGCCGTCGGAAAAATGCGCCGCCGGATCGAGGTGAAAGACGACCCGATCGCGCGCATCGTCGGTTTCGACGGATTTGGCGATGAGGCCGTAGAGCGTGAAAGGCTCGTCGGCCGAGCGGGTCATCAGCGACTGGTAGACATTGCCGACGAGCCCCTGTGCGGTCGACAAGGCTTTGACGTTATAGGGATTGAGGCTGTCGAAGGCGCCCAGATAGGCGAGGGCGATTCGTCCCCCCTTGGGCGCTGCGGGGTCGGCATAGGGAAAATGCGCGAACCCCGGCCCCAGCGCCGGCGCCCCATGCATGGCGATGGCGTAGCCGGGCGAGGGGTCTTGGATTTGAGCCGAGTCTTGGGTTTGAGCCGAGTCTTGTGCTTGAGCCGAGTCCTGCGCTTGACCCAAGTCCTGCGCTTGAGCCAAGTCCTGCGCTTGCGCCCACCCGGCCGGCAGGCAGGCGAGAGTCGCCAAGAGGAGAAAAGCCGCCGCCGCTCGCATGGCGCCATCCTAGAGAGGCCGGGGCGCCCCGTCACGGCGCGGCGCATCCGCAACAGTCGCCAGCATCTTTGCGGCGAAAGCGAAATTTTGGTTGGATTGTCGCCCCGGATGTGGAATGAGGGCGCGCCGCCGCGATTGCGAGCGCGCGCCCCTTTATGGCCGCATTGGCGCGACACAGGAGGCGCGCCGCGCCCAGCGCGGCGAAGCTGCTGATCATCGATCGAAAGGACGTTTTATGACCTTCCCGTTCGAGCGCCGCGGCGCTCTGATGCTGGCCGCAGGGTTGGTTCTGACGGCGGGCGGCGCGCTCGCGCAATCGTCGAAGCCGGCGCCGGCCGCTCCGGCGGCGCCCGCGCAGAGCGACCAGGCGGCGCCGCCGCAAGCACCCGCTCCGGTCAAGCTCGACCTGACCCCCATGCAAGCGCCGTGGACCAAGATTTGCGGCAAGGATCAGGCCTCGAACAAGGAAGTCTGCTACACCACCCGCGACTTCGGGCAGAGCGCGGACCAGCCGCCGACGCTGGCGATCGCCGTCTATCAGATGTCCAACGAGGACCGCCGGATCGCCCGCTTCCTGTTGCCGGTGGGGTTGCTGCTGCGTCCTGGTTTCCGTCTGGTGATCGACAAGGGCGATCCGATCGAAGGCAAGTTTGCGATCTGCTTTCCCAATGGTTGTTTCGCCGAGGCCGATCTCGACGGCAAGAAATTGGCCGATTTGAAGAAGGCGCAGGTCGCCAGCGTTATCGTTCGCAACCAGGCGAATATCGAGGTCACCTTCAATCTGCCGATGAAGGATTTCGGAGACACTTTCGACGGAAAGCCGGTCGATCCGAAACAGCTCGAGCAGCAAAATCAGGAATTGCAGAAGCAGCTTGAGCAGCGCGCCGAGGACCAGCGCAAGAAACTCGAGCAGCAGCAGTCGGGCGGCGCTGCGGCCACGCCGGCCCCGGCGCCCGCGGCGACGCCGGCCAAGTAATTGGGACGTGCGCTCGCGCCCGGAGAGCATTTGTCTCCCGGCGCGGGTGCAGTCCTCGCTATTTAGCGATTAAGGCGCCGCAGCGAGGCGTCAGGAAGCCAGCGGCCGTTTGCGCAGGCGGTAATGGCCTTTGTCGGTGCGCACGAATAATTCGTCCACCTGCGGATGGCTCACCGGCTCGCCGGAATCGTCGAGCACCAGATTCTGCTCCGAGACATAAGCGACGTACTGGCTCTCGGTGTTCTCAGCATAGAGATGGTAGAAGGGCTGGTCCTTGAGAGGGCGGACCTCTTCGGGGATTGCGCGCCACCATTCTTCGGTGTTGGCGAAGGTCGGATCGACATTGTAAATAACGCCACGAAACGGGTAAATCCTGTGGCGAACAATCTGGCCGATGTCGAACTTGGCGTGACGGGTTTCCATGGCAGACGCGAACTCTTTGAATTTGATGCAATTACTGCGCGTTCCGAGGGCTGTCAACGCCGCCTTTTGGGGCTGAGAGGCGCGAGCGTCGCGGCCGTCGTCACTCGCCCGGCGAGGTGGTGACATTTATCGCCGACCAAGGACCGAAAAGCGCGATCGTCAGCCTGGCCGCATCGGGCGAGGGGGCGCCCTGAGCGTCGGCCTGCATGGCCAGCGCTCGGGCTTCGACGGTTCGCCCTGCGATATCGACAACGCCCGAGAGGTCAATCGTCGAGCCCGGCCCTTCGACATGACCCTCCGCAATGGTCGCCGATCCGGCGGCAAGCGACAGGCGAAGCCGGGCGAGCGAAAAGCGCGTTGCGCCATTGCCCAGGTCGCGCGCGACGTCGACGGGGCGGCGCAGGCTGCGGCGCATCGCCTCCTCGATGCTGACGCCCTCGACTTCGCCCGCCCCGAGCCTCGCGGTCACTTCCCCCGACAGAGACAGAACGGAATCGGAAGCGGCGAAGCCGGTGGTTTTCATCGTCGCTTCGATGTCGCCGCGCCCGTGATAACCGCCCCAGCCGAGCTCGGCGAAGGCTGCGCCAAGATCGGCGTCGGTCAGCGAGACATTCGCCTCAGCTTCAATCCCGCGCGCTGCGCGCGCGAGGGTCAGTTCGCCCTTCAAAGTCCCCTGATAGGCGCCAGCCTCGAGCAGAGACGCGACGCAACGCCCGGATTTGCACATGAGCGAACCTGCCGCGTCGTCAACGCCGCGTTCGCCCCACGCGAGACGGGTCGCCGACAGGCGCAGATCGAGGTCGATGTCGCGCGGCGGGCTGAAGTCGAACGGCCGGTCGCTCCATTCGCCAGCCGATGTGAGCAGGTTTGGCGGCGATCCCGCGAGGGCCTGGAGATTCAGTCGATCCGCCGCCAGCGTGCCGGAGATCGCGTAGCGATCGTTGCGACGATCAAGCGTCAGCGCGCCTTCGAGACGCTCGCCCGAGGCGGTCACCTTCGCCTCGCTCAGCGTCAGGGCGTCGCGCGTGGTTTGCGCCTTGCCGGAGAAGGCGAAAGCGTCGCCCAGCGGAAAGGGGGTCGGATCGCCGCCGAGCAGCCGCGTCGCGGCGGCCAGCGAGCGGATGTCGATCGACAATTGCCCGGCGAAGCCGGGGGCGCCGTCGCCGCTCCATTGGCCCTCGGCCGAGAGCGAGACCGGCGGCGAGGCGATCGTCAGCCCGACGCCCGTCGCATGGTCCTGCAAGGCGTCGCGCGGATTGTCGATGCGTCCGTTGATCGCGACGCTCTGGCCACGCCAGGCGCCGACGAGGGTGAGCCGCAGCGGCGCATCGGCGCGCCGCCACGCGATGTCGCCATCGAGGCTTTCGATCATCGTGTCAAAGCCGCGCGAGGCGCTGACGATATGCAACACGCCGCCGCGCAAACGCACGCTCGACCACGCGCCGGTCTTCGCCTCGCCGATGTCGTCGGCGATGGCGCGCTCCTCGGCGAGCGCCGGGGCGGCGTCGAGGTCGACCAGCGCGGTCGGATTGTCGAGCATTGCGCCCGAGGGGGCGAAGCGGCCCTGCAGCAGCGCGCCGAGCAGGAGCGGAAAGCGGGCGGTTGGCGCGGTCAGCAGGCTGCGTCCATCGGCTTCGAGCAGATCGACGCCGACCACGCGCAGCGTCGGCCACGGCAATAGCGTCAGCGTCGCTTTGGCGGGTGGGCGCCAGCGCAGACCGATGGGCGGCGTCGCGCGATTGAATTCCACGCCGACCCGGGCCGAGGCGATCGGCCAGCGATAGAAGCCGGCGAGCAGCGCCGCGATGAGGGCGACGGCGATCGATACATTTACGCTTCGACGCATTCCGCCCTTTCGTCTCAACCCTTCACGACCCGCGCGCCCTTGTTAACACTCTGGCAGGGCCCGGCGAAGCCAAGCGCCGCTCTAGCCGCCGCCGCCCGAGGGCGCGGCGAGGAAGCGGATTTCGCCGGCCGCCGAGGCGGCCCGTTTGGCGATCTCGATGCCGCGGCCGGCTGGCGGCCCTTCCTCGTCGGTTGACGGCTCGACGTTGGCTGGCGCCAGCCCGCTGAGGCGGGAGCGCCCAAGCGCGCCGATGGGCGAGCCGTCGAGCCGCGCGAAATCCGTGTCGCTATAGGCTCCGCCGCCGCTCGCGCCGCGAAAGACGACGACGCCTTCCGCGGTCATGATGGCGTCGCCTTTGCGCAGGCTCGGGTCGCGCCAATAGTCGAGGCCCGCTTCGCCGGCGCGCCGGCAGGCGCAGGCGGGGCTCGTCGCGGCACGATAACGAAAAGCGGCGGCGAGCGCCGAATAGCGTTCGCCGCTCGCCGAGGTCGCCTCGGCGATGTCATCCGAGGCCCCGTCGAGACGATAGACGGCGACGCTCGCCTCAGGACACAGGGCGCGACAGGACGCCTCTTCCTGCGCGCTGGCGAAGGGCCCTGAGCCCGAGGAGAGGGGGAAGAAATAGCCGTCGCATAATCTGACGCAGACCGGGCGTCCCGTGGAGACTGGGGGCGCGACGAGATGGGCGGCCGGCAGGCGCGGCGCCGTCAAAGGCAGCAACAGGAATTCGCTGGCTTCGACGGGCGCGCCTGAGAATGAAGCCGCCGCACACAGCGCGACAAGCGCGAAGACAATGCGGCGGCCCATCGCCATCGCTCCCCCAATTTCCGGGCGGGCGCGGCGCGCCCCTTATCGCTAACAATTCGTTAACGACATGCGGCGGCTTGAAGCAATCGAATGCGCGCGCAATGGTTAGCGCAGCGGGACCGTGCGACCTTGCTGGAAAGGCGAGAGATCGCGGCTAATTATCAGAGAAATAAGAACAAATATGCGCCCAGTTCTTAGGCCGGCCAGCCGGCGGGACGCGCATTCACATAGATGGCGTAAAGCGAAGTGGTCGCGCAGATAAAGAGCCGGTTTCGCTTCGGGCCGCCGAAACAGAGATTGGCGACCACTTCGGGGACCTTGATCTTGCCGATCAGCGTGCCGTCGGGCGCATAGACATGCACGCCGTCGCCGGCCGAGGTCCAAAGATTGCCCTCGGTATCGATGCGAAAGCCGTCGAACAGGCCGTCCGTGCATTCCGCGAAGAGCTTGGCTGGCCCGAGCGAGCGGCCATCCGCGCCAAGTTCGGCGACGCGGATGTGATGCGGGCCATTGTCGACATGGGTTGCCCCGGTGTCGGCGATATAGAGCCGCTTTTCGTCGGGCGAAAAGGCGAGGCCGTTGGGCTGCACAAAGTCCGTCGCGACCGCCGTCGCTTCGCCGCTGTCGGGATCGAGACGATAGACATAGCTGCCGCCGATCTCGGCCTTGGAGGCGTGGCCTTCGTAGTCGGTGTCGATGCCGTAGGTCGGGTCGCTGAACCAGATCGAGCCGTCCGATTTCACGACGACGTCGTTTGGCGAATTGAAGCGCTTGCCCTGGAAGCGATCGGCGAGCACCCGGCGCGTCCCGTCATGTTCGATGCGCGAAATGCAGCGGCCGCCGTGTTCGCAGGCAATCAGTCGGCCCTGGCGGTCGGTGGTATGGCCATTGTGATAATTGGCCGGCTGAAGAAAGTTCGAAATCGCGCCGTTCGTCTCGTCATAGCGCAGAACACGATCATTGGGCGCGTCCGACCACAGCAGATATTTGCCCGCCGCCATGTAGACGGCGCCTTCCGCCCAGCGACAGCCGGAGGCGAGGTGGTCGAGATGAACGTTGCCGAGCGTGAGCTTCTTGAAACGGTCGTCGTACTGCTCGAATTCCCCCGCCATCTGCCCCTCCAAAAGCGCGACCGGCCGCAATGGTTACGCCAGCGCGTCGGCAGCGGCAATGTCGGGATGAACAGTCATCAGGCTTCACGCCGGCTGGCGTCGCCGCGCAGGCGTCGATACTCGGCGCTCACCGCCTCATGGCCGTGCAGGCGCTCGAGACGGCGGATGATGAAATGGCCGCGCGCTAAGGTCTGGAAATGCTGGGCGAAGGCGAGATTGACGGCGGCGCCGCCGATCGCGCCGACGACCGGTACGGCCTGGGCGGCGAATTTCTCGCTGACGACGAGGCCGAAGCGCGTGGCGATCTGGGCGATCAACCGCGCCAACACCGGCGCGCTTTCGCCGGCGATTCTGTGTCCGGCGAGATAGCGCGCGCTGTCGGCGACCGAGCGGGCCAGCGCGCCGCGCGCGGCGAAATAGCCGCCCTCGATCGCCGCTTCGCCGGGTTCGTCGCTGAGCGCGAAGACTTCGAGGCAGGCGAGCGCGCCCTCGGGCTGCGTCAGGTCTTCGCCTTCTTCGCGCGCGATCTGGGCGATCGAGCGCATCAGGATTGTGGTCGAGATCGGCAATTCGATGACGGTCGAGGCCAGTCCAAAGGCGCCGCCGATTGCCCCCGAAGCCGCGGCCGCCGCCCGATGCGCGCCGCGCGCGGCCCTCGGGGGCGACGCAGTGTCGATGGTGCGCAGCGCCACCTTAAGAGCGCCGTTGAGCGCCGTCTCGGCGGCGCGCGCGGCGGCGCGGCGGAGCGAAGCGGGCAGGGATCGGCTCCATGTCTCGACCTGACGGCCGAGCAACGTCGCGGCCCGCGAAGCGAAGCTGCGGTCCTCCAGACATTCGACAGCCTGACGAAGCGCCTCAAGATCGGCGTTCGACAGCCCTGGGGGGAGAATCTCGACAACCGTCATGGCACCCGCGCGGATGGTTCTCGCCAAGGCGCGTCGCTGCGCCTGTAGCCCCTATGTAGGGGCTTTCGAGGTCCTTCCTAAGGGGCGCCGCTAGGCAACAGCGATGATCGCCAGGCTGATGAGCCCGGCCGCCGCGCAATAAAAGGAAAAGGGCCGCATCGCCTCGAATTCGTGGCGATTGAAGTAGCGCATCAGAAAAACGAGGCTGGCGTAGGCGACGACGCCCGCAACGACGCCCGAGATGATCGCCGGGCCGCCCAGCGTCGCGCCCTGATGCATGAGCTTGGGCGCCTCAAGCGCCGTCGCGCCGAGGATGATGGGCGTCGCCATAAGGAAGGAAAAGCGCGCCGAGGCCTCGTGCTTGAGGCCGGCGACGACGCCCGCCGCGATGGTCAAGCCGGAACGCGAGAAGCCGGGCACCAGGGCGAAACATTGCGCGACGCCAATCGCCAGGGCGCCCTTCCAGTTGAGATCTTCGAGCACGCCGACCGACTCGCCGGCGATGCGATCGGCGAAATAGAGGACGAAACCATTGACGATCAGAACGAAGGCGGCGAGCGTCGGGGTGCCGAAGGCGTCGCCGAGAAGCTTTCGGAAACCATAACCGACGACGACAGCCGGAATGGTCGCCAGCACGACAAGCGCGAAAATGCGGCGGTCAGTCGCCGAACGCGGGCTTGAGCTGGAGATTAGGGAGCCAAGAAAGGCGAACCAGTCGCGCCAGAAATAGAAGAACAGCGCCGCCGCCGTTCCAAGATGCATGACCACCAGATAGGGCAGGAAATCGGGGGCGCGCTCGTCGATCGGCCAACCGAGCAGACGCGGAAGAATGACGGCGTGGCCGAGGCTGCTGACTGGGAAGAGTTCGGTTACGCCCTGCAGGACGGCCATAACGACGGCTTGAAGAGCGGTCACGCGTTGCGCCTCGCGTTTAGGAAAGGGTCGAGGACGCTCTCCTTAATTCAATCGGCGATTCGAGTCTTGCGGCGGCGCCGCAAGTCCACAGGCGCGGACAAGAAAAAAGCCGGCGAGGAGGTCCTCGCCGGCTTTCGAAAAGCCCTGAGGCTTTTGCGTCTTACTTGAGGGCGTTGCCGACTTCGGCGAACTCGCTCGACAGCTTGGTGCCGAGGGCCGACAGAGCGCCAATGAGGAACACGGCGATAAGCGAGGCGATCAGCGCGTATTCGATGGCGGTCGCGCCAGACTCATTGGCGACGAAAGACTTGAGGGACTTGATCATTACTTTGCTCCTGCTCCAAAATCATCCCGGACGGCGCGTTGACTTCGCCGTTCGGTATAGGGGCAAAATAGGAGCCGGCCGTTGCGGCCAGGTTAATTCGGTCGTTGAGAATTGGCGCCAACGCCATCTCCTGCCGAATTGGTAAAGGCCGACTAAACGGCCTCGACAAAGCGGCTAACTGGGCGGCGCCGCCTTTAGCAGACGCTGTGCCCGCACTTGTGGACGGCGTCGATCTTCTCTTTGAGCTGGTCGTAGCCGACCGCGCCGACGACGACTTCCTGACCGACGACGAAGGAGGGTGTGCCGTTGATCTGCAGCGCATCGGCCATCGACATGATCTGTTGCAGGCCAGCGTCGATCGAGGGATCGCTCATGTCCTTGTCGAGCCGGTTCATGTCGAGGCCCATTTCCTTCGCCACCGACAGCGCCTCGGCCTTGCCGATCGGCCCGTGCATGCCCAGAAGCTTGTAATGGAAGTCCCAGAAGCGATCACCCGGCAACTGTTTGCGTACGGCGCTGGCGACCCGCGCCGCCTCGACCGAGCCCGGTCCGAGAACAGGGAAGTCCTTGAGGACGAGCCTGAGGTTGGGGTCGTCCTTCATCAGACGCGCCATGTCGGGCAGGGCGCCTTTGCAATAGTGGCAGTTGTAGTCGAAGAACTCGACCAGCGTCACGGCGCCGTTCGCATTGCCGACATTGGCCTGGAAGGGCGACGAGAACAGCGGCCCCGCCTGATCGGTCACCGCCTTCTGACGATCGGCCTCGGCGACATCCTTCTCCTGCTTGTCGAGCGCTTCGATCGCGGCGCGCAGCACTTCGGGATGCTTCACAAGATAGTCTTTGATGACGTCGCCCATCTCCTGCTTTTGAGCCGGAGTGAACTCGTCGGCCGCCGCCAGTCCCGCAGGAACCATCGCCGCCAATCCGATCATCGCCGCCACGCATGCGGCCCAGTGCAACTTCATCACGGGTCTCCTCGCGTCCCCGACGCCAGCGCCTTTGAACTTAACCGCATGTCAGATTCAAGGCGAGGCGCCTAGAGCGGCCTGTTCAATCCCTCGCGAGCCGCTCGGCCGCCGCCGGCAATTCGACAAAGCCGGCGCGTCAGTTTATCCCTTTTATTCGACTCTCGAGGGGCCAGGTCGATGATCGTCGTCTTCGGCTCGATCAATATCGATTTCGTCACCCGCGCCAAGATTCCGGCGCCCGGCGAGACGACGCTCGGCGGCGATTATTCCGTTTTTCCTGGCGGCAAGGGGGCGAACCAGGCGTTAGCGGCGCGCCGCGCCGGCGCCAAGGTCGCGTTGGTCGGGGCCTGCGGCGCCGATGGTTTCGCCGCTGCGGCGCTGGCGCTGCTCCGGGACGCCGGGGTCGATCTCGCCGCGACCCGACAGGTCGCCAAACCGACCGGGGCGGCCTTCATCGTCGTCGATCCTTCCGGCGAGAACGCGGTGGTCGTGGCGTCGGGCGCCAATTCCGAGGCGCGCGCCGAACAGCTCGAGGGCGTTGCTTTCGGCCCCGGCGATTTGTTGTTGCTGCAACGCGAGACGCCGGAGGCCGAGGTCGATGCGGCGGCGCTGCTCGCGCGCCGGCGCGGCGCCAAGGTGATGCTAAACCTCGCTCCGGCCGGCGCGCCAAGCGAAGCGCTGCTTGGCGCGCTCGATTATCTCTGCGTGAACGAGCATGAGGCCGCGACGCTCGGCGCCGCTGCGCAAGTCGAAGCCCGCGAGCCGGAGGCGATCGCGGCTGCGCTTGGGCAGCGCTATGGATTTGCGACGATCGTCACTTTGGGGTCGGCGGGCGCGATCGGGTTTCTTGCCGGGACGCGCGTCGCGGCGACGGCCCCGAAAGTCTCGGCGATCGACACGACCGCCGCCGGCGACGCTTTCGTCGGCGCCTTCGCCGCCGCGCTCGATGTCGGTCTGTCTTTTGCGGCGGCGATGCGCCGCGGCGTTATCGCCGGCAGCCTCGCCTGCACGAAGATCGGCGCGCAGACGAGCCTGCCGAGCGGCGAGGAGATCGCCGCGATCGCCAAAGACTAGAACTCGACCTCGAGTTCCTCGATTTCTTCCTGTTCGCCGAGCGCGGCGACCCGCCATTCCTCCATCGCCGGCAGGTTCCAAATGCGATCGGCGTATTCCTTCGCCGGCCCCTCCAGCTTGACGCCATAGGTGCGAAAGCGGCTGACCACCGGCGCATACATCGCGTCGGCGAGGCCGATCTCGCCAAAGAGAAACGGGCCGCCATAGGCGGCGAGGCAGTCGTTCCAGATCACCAGAATCCGCTCGATGTCGGCCTTCGCCTTCGACCAGATCTTGAAGTTGGAAAATTCGGCGCGGATGTTCATCGGCAGCGCCTGGCGCAGGGCGACAAAGCCGGAATGCATCTCGCCGCAGACCGAGCGGCAATGGGCGCGCTTTGCTTGATCTTTGGGCAGAAGGCCCGCTTTAGGCGCAATCTCGTTCAGGAATTCTCCGATCGCCAGCGTGTCCCAGACCTTCAGGCCCTTGTGGGTGAGGCAGGGCACGAGGATGGAGGGCGAGAGCAGCAGGATTTCGGCGCGGGCGTCGGCGTTATTGGCTTCGACGATCACTTCGTCGAAGTCGAGGCCGGCGAACCTGGCCATGAGCCAGCCGCGCAACGACCAGGACGAATAGTTCTTGCTGCTGAGCGACAATGTGGTGCGCGACATTTGACGACCGCAGGTTTGACCGCGGCCCCGCGCCGGCGGCCGCAGGGGGAGCGAAGCAAGCCATGTGCCGGGCGATTGGGGGCTGGCATGTCGCTTGCTGCGTCGCAACCGGCTTCAGGGACCCGCGGGATGATCTACGACGCCTATCAGGGCCTTGCCGACGTCGGCGATCGCATGCGGATGTTCGCGGTCAATGCGCATGGGATTTTTGACGCCTGGGCTTCGCAGCCCTTCGCGTCGCCCTGGCGGCGCATGGCCGCCTATTACGAACTGGCGTCGCTGGCCGGCTTCACCCATACGCGGCCCGACTGGGACATCGGCGAGGTCGAGATCGGCGGGATGGTCGTTCCCGTCGAAGAAGAGGTCGCAACCGCGACGCCCTTCTGCGAACTACGTCATTTTGTCAGAAGCGGCGGGGGCGACGATCCTATCGTGCTGCTTGTCGCGCCAATGTCGGGACATTTCGCCACATTGCTGCGCTCAACGGTGCGCACGCTGCTGCGCGATCATCAGGTCTTCGTCACCGACTGGCTCAACCCGCGCGATGTCGCGCCGGAGGCGGGCGGCTTCGGTCTGGCCGATTATACGCGCCATCTCGTCGATTTCGTCCGCTATCTCGGCGAGGCCTGTCATCTCGTCGCGGTCTGCCAGCCGACGGTCAGCGCCTTGGCGGCGACCGCCATTCTCGCGGCCGAGGGCGGCGTGCAGCCGGCGAGCCTGACGCTGATGGCCGGGCCGATCGACCCGCGCGTCGCGCCGACCAAGGTCAATGAACTGGCGAATGAAAAGCCAATCGAATGGTTTCGCGACAATCTGATCGGCGTCGTGCCGGCGAAATTCGCGGGCGGCGGGCGAAAGGTCTATCCGGGCTTTCTCCAGCTCTGCGCCTTCATGAGCATGAACGCGGAGCGCCACTCGAAATCCTTCGTCGAATTGTTCGAGCGCCGCATCGCCGGCGATTTCGAGCGGGCGGATGCGATCAACGCCTTCTATCGCGAATATTTCGCCATCATGGACATGAGCGCCGATTTCTACCTCGAGACGGTCGACCAGGTCTTCCAGCGCCACCTGCTGCCGCTCGGCCAGATGATGTATCAGGGCCGAACGATCGAACCGCGCGCCATTCGCAAGACCTTTCTGCTCACCGTCGAAGGCGAGAAAGACGACATTTGCGCGGTCGGCCAGACCCTGGCCGCTCAAGACCTTTGTTCGGGGCTGCGGCCCTATAAGAAGACGCATCATCTGCAGCCGGGCGTCGGCCATTATGGCGTGTTCAGCGGCCGGCGCTGGGAGACCCAGGTCTATCCGGCGCTGCGCAACCACATCCGCTCAAGCCAGTAAGGCGCGCCGCGCCTGTCGCCGGCCGCTGGTTTTGACCCCCCGTTTTGCGAGAATCACGTCGCAAGAACGGCTCAAAACGTCGTGACAATTTACAATATTTGTCACTCAAAGTCGGGTTTTGTCGCTCATTTGACACGATCGAATGCGCTTTTCCCGCCCGCAACCTATTGAAAACAATGAGACTGGTGGTTAGCTGTGGGCGTGCGGCCACGCTCGGAAGGTCTCTGGTCGAAAGTCAGGCTTGATCCCCTGTTGCGATGCGGCGATACGAGGCGCTCCTTATCGCCGCGCGAAGGCGACGGCCGCTCTGAAGGATAGGCAAAGACGATGGCGAGAAAGAAGATTGCTTTGATCGGCGCCGGCCAGATTGGCGGCACTTTGGCGCTGCTGGCCGCGACCAAGGAACTTGGCGACGTCGTTCTCTTCGACATCGCCGACGGCGTTCCGCAGGGCAAGGCTCTCGATCTGTCGCAATCGGGCCCGGTCGAAGGATTCAACGCCAGGCTGGTCGGCGCCAGCGCCTATGACGCGATCGCCGGGGCCGACGTGATCGTCGTCACCGCCGGGGTGCCGCGCAAGCCGGGCATGAGCCGCGACGATCTGCTGTCGATCAATCTCAAGGTCATGGAGGCGGTCGGCGCCGGCATCAAGGCCCATGCGCCTGACGCTTTCGTCATCTGCATCACCAACCCGCTCGACGCGATGGTGTGGGCGCTGCAGAAATTTTCCGGCGTGTCGCCGCGTAAGATCGTCGGCATGGCGGGCGTACTCGACAGCGCGCGCTTTCGTCACTTTCTCGCCGACGAATTCAAGGTCTCGGTCGAGGACGTCACCGCCTTCGTGCTGGGCGGCCACGGCGACGACATGGTGCCTTCGGTGCGCTATTCGACGGTGGCCGGCATCCCGCTGCCCGATCTCGTCAAGATGGGCTGGACGACCCAGGAGCGCATCGATGCGATGGTCGAGCGCACGCGCAAGGGCGGCGGCGAGATCGTCAATCTGCTGAAGACCGGCTCCGCCTTCTATGCGCCGGCCGCCGCGGGCATTTTGATGGCCGAGGCCTTTCTAAAGGACCAGCGCCGCGTCTTGCCCTGCGCCGCGCATCTCTCCGGGCAATATGGCGTCAAGGACATTTTCGTCGGCGTGCCGGTGGTGATCGGCGCGGGCGGCGTTGAGCGCGTCGTCGAAATTCAATTCGACGCCGCAGAGAAGGCGATGTTCGCCAAATCGGTCGCCGCGGTTCAGGGCCTGATGGAGGCCTGCAAGGCGATCAACCCGGCGCTCGCCGGCTGATTGGCGCGTCACCCAAGAGCAGGCCAAATAGAGGCGAGCCAAAGCCGATGAACATTCACGAATACCAGGCCAAAGCGACGCTCGCCGCCTTCGGCGCGCCGGTGTCGGCGGGCAAGCCGGCCTTCACGCCGGCCGAAGCGGTTGTCGCCGCGCAGGCGCTGCCGGGTCCGGTCTGGGTGGTCAAAAGCCAGATCCATGCCGGCGGTCGCGGCAAGGGCAAGTTCAAGGAAGCTTCCGCCGGCGACCAGGGCGGCGTGCGCCTTGCTCATTCGATCGACGAGGTGAAGCGCTTCGCCACCGAAATGCTCGGCGCGACGCTGGTCACGGTGCAGACCGGCCCGGCAGGCAAACAGGTCAATCGTCTCTATATCGAAGATGGCTCGTCGATCGCGCGCGAGCTCTATCTCTCGGTTCTCGTCGATCGCAAGACGAGCCGTGTCTCCTTCGTCATGTCGACCGAAGGCGGCGTCAATATCGAGGACGTCGCCCATAAGACGCCCGAGAAGATCCATAGTTTCTCGATCGATCCCGCGACCGGCGTGATGCCCCATCACGGGCGCGCGGCGGCGCACGCGCTTGGCCTCGCCGGCGATCTCGTCAAACAGGCCGAGGCGCTGATCGCCAAGCTCTACGCCGCTTTCATCGGCAAAGACATGTCGATGCTGGAAATCAATCCGCTGATCGTCACCAATGACGGCAAGCTGCGTGTGCTCGACGCCAAAATCTCCTTCGACGACAATGCGCTCTATCGCCACCCCGACATCGTCGAACTGCGCGACGAAAGCGAGGAGGACGCCAAGGAGATCGAGGCTTCCAAACACGACCTCAATTACGTCACGCTCGACGGGGCGATCGGCTGCATGGTCAATGGCGCCGGCCTCGCCATGGCGACGATGGACATCATCAAGCTCTATGGCGAAAGCCCGGCCAATTTTCTCGATGTCGGCGGCGGCGCTTCGAAAGAGCGCGTGACGGCGGCCTTCAAGATCATCACCGCCGATCCGAACGTGAAGGGCATCCTGATCAATATTTTCGGCGGCATCATGCGCTGCGACGTCATCGCCGAAGGCGTGGTCGCGGCGGTGAAGGAAGTCGGGCTCAAGGTTCCTCTCGTCGTCAGGCTTGAGGGCACCAATGTCGATCTCGGCAAGAAAATTCTTCGCGAATCCGGCCTCAATGTCGTTCCCGCCGACGATCTCGACGACGCGGCGCAGAAGATTGTCGCGGCGGTCAAAGGACTGCGATCGCGCGGGTGAGACCGCCGCCTCATTTTGATTTCACGAATGACGAAAGTCTGAAATGTCCATCCTGATCGACGCCGAAACCAAGGTCATCTGCCAGGGCTTCACCGGCAAGAACGGCACGTTCCACTCCGAGCAGGCGATCGCCTATGGCACGAAGATGGTCGGCGGCGTTTCGCCGGGGAAGGGCGGTTCGATCCACCTCGGCCTGCCGGTCTATGACTCGGTCGCCGAAGCGCGCGACGCGACCGGCGCCGACGCTTCGGTGATCTATGTGCCGCCGCCCGGCGCCGCCGACGCGATCTGCGAGGCGATCGCCGCCGAAGTGCCGCTGATCGTCTGCATCACCGAGGGCATTCCCTCGCTCGACATGGTCAAGGTGAAGCGGGCGCTCGACGGCTCGAAGTCGCGTCTCGTCGGGCCGAATTGCCCCGGCGTGATGACGGCGGGTGAATGCAAGATCGGCATCATGCCGGGCAATATCTTCAAGGCCGGCAGCGTCGGCATCGTCTCGCGCTCGGGCACGCTGACCTATGAGGCGGTGTTTCAGACGACGCGCGAAGGCCTCGGCCAGACGACCGCGGTCGGCATTGGCGGCGATCCGGTCAAGGGCCTCGATTTCATCGAGGTGCTGGAGCTGTTCCTCGCCGATCCAGCGACCAAGTCGATCGTCATGATCGGCGAGATCGGCGGCCAGGCCGAGGAAGACGCCGCGCAGTTTCTCAAGGACGAGGCGAAGAAGGGCCGCGCCAAGCCGGTCGTCGGCTTCATCGCCGGCCGCACCGCGCCGCCGGGTCGGCGCATGGGCCATGCCGGCGCGATCATCGCCGGCGGCAAGGGCGGCGCCGAGGACAAGATCGCGGCGATGGAGGCGGCGGGCGTGAAAGTGTCGCCCTCACCGGCGCGGCTCGGCAAGACTTTGGTCGAGACGTTGAACCGAAAGTGACGTGAACGGCAATTGACGGGACGCTGGGCATGACGCGACAGGCCATTAATCAGACTTTGCTGCAGACCTCCTTCCTCTATGGGGCCAATGGCGCCTACGTCGAGGCGCTGCAGGCCAAATACGAGAAGGATCCGAATTCGGTCGAAGCCGGCTGGCGCGCCTTCTTCGACGCGCTCGGCGATGACGCGGCAAGCGTCGGCAAGGCGGCCGAGGGCGCGTCGTGGCGGCGGCCCAATTGGCCGGCGACGCCGCATAGCGATCTGATCAATGCGCTCGACGGCGATTGGCCGGCGACCGAACGGGTCGTCGCCGACAAGCTGCGCGCGCGCGCCGCGGCTGCGCCCGAGGCGGCCCCGAGCGATGAATCGATCCAGCGCGCCACGCGCGAGAGCGTGCGCGCCCTGATGATGATCCGCGCCTATCGCATGCGCGGTCATCTGCACGCCAATCTCGATCCGCTCGGCCTTGAGCCGCAGAAGGATCACGAGGAACTGCATCCCGCGACCTATGGCTTCCAGGAAAGCGAATGGGAGCGGCCGATCTTCATCGATCATGTGCTCGGCTTGGAATACGCGACCGTCAATCAGATGATCGCGATCCTGCGTCGCACCTATTGCGGCACGATCGGCTTCGAATTCGTGCATATCTCCGATCCGGCCGAGAAATCCTGGATCCAGGAACGCGTCGAAGGGCCGGACAAGGAAATCACCTTCACCAAGGAGGGCAAGCGCGCGATCCTCTCCAAGCTGGTGGAGACCGAAGGCTTCGAGAATTTCATCGACGTCAAATATCCCGGCGCCAAGCGCTTCGGGCTCGACGGCGCCGAGGCGATGATTCCGGCGCTCGAACAGATCATCAAGCGCGGCGGCCAGCTCGGGCTGCAAGAAATCGCCTTCGGCATGGCCCACCGCGGCCGCCTCAATGTACTCACTCAGGTCATGGGCAAGCCGCACCGCGTGCTGTTCCATGAATTTCGCGGTGGTTCCGCCTCGCCCGATGAAGTCGAAGGGTCGGGCGACGTCAAATACCATCTCGGCGCTTCGTCGAACCGCGAATTCGACGGCAATCACGTGCATCTGTCGCTGACCGCCAATCCGTCCCATCTTGAGATCGTCGACCCCGTGGTTCTGGGCAAGGTGCGCGCCAAGCAGGACCAGCTCGACGACTATATCGAGCGGGTGAAGGTGCTGCCGCTGCTCATCCATGGCGACGCCGCCTTCGCCGGTCAGGGCGTGGTGGCCGAGTGTTTCGGCCTGTCGGGTCTGCGCGGTCATCGCACCGGCGGGTCGGTGCATTTCATCGTCAATAACCAGATCGGCTTCACCACCTATCCGCGCTATTCGCGCTCCTCGCCCTATCCCTCCGATGTCGCCAAGCTGGTCGAGGCGCCGATCTTCCACGTCAATGGCGACGATCCCGAAGCGGTGATTTTCTGCGCCAAGGTGGCGATCGAATACCGGCAGAAATTCCACAAGCCGGTGGTCATCGACATGTTCTGCTACCGCCGCTTCGGCCACAATGAAGGCGATGAGCCGGCGTTCACCCAGCCGTTGATGTATCGCGCCATCAAGGCCCATCCGCCCACCAGGCAGATCTACGCTGACAAACTCATCACCGAGGGCATCGTTACCGCCGGCGAGGTCGACAAGATGCGCGCCGACTGGCGTCAGCGTCTCGAGGCGGAGTTCGACGCTGGTCAGG
Source organism: Bradyrhizobium sp. (assembly GCA_004799435.1). Taxonomy (GTDB): domain Bacteria; phylum Pseudomonadota; class Alphaproteobacteria; order Rhizobiales; family Beijerinckiaceae; genus Roseiarcus. Next base: position 33,827 of record SSMV01000068.1, on the reverse strand, counting down.
CTTACGCCGCCAACAAGGCCGATTGGCTCGACGGGCGCTGGGCCGGCTTCAAGGCGGCGGACATGGCCGACGACGACCGGCGCGGCCAGACCGGCGTTGATACCGGCCGGCTCAAACTCATCACGCAGCGCATCACCTCGGCGCCGGAAGGGTTCAGCGTCCATAAGACGATCCAGCGCTTTCTCGACAATCGTCGCGCGACGATCGAGGCCGGCGAGGGGATCGACTGGGCGACGGGCGAGGCGCTGGCCTTCGCCTCGCTGCTCGACGACGGCTTCCCGGTGCGCCTGTCCGGCCAGGACAGCGAACGCGGCACGTTTTCGCAGCGCCATTCGGTGTTGATCGACCAGCAGACCGAGGCGCGCTACATCCCGCTCAACCACATCCGCGACGGGCAGCCGCGCTTCGAAGTCATCAACTCGATGCTTTCCGAAGAGGCCGTCCTCGGCTTTGAATATGGCTATTCGCTCGCTGAGCCCAATGCGCTGACGGTGTGGGAGGCGCAGTTTGGCGATTTCGCCAATGGCGCGCAGGTCGTCTTCGACCAGTTCATCTCGTCGGGCGAGCGCAAATGGCTGCGCATGTCCGGCCTCGTCTGCCTGTTGCCGCATGGCTACGAAGGGCAGGGACCGGAACATTCCTCGGCGCGGCTGGAGCGCTATCTCCAGCTTTGCGCCGAGGACAATATGCAGGTCGTCAATTGCACGACGCCGGCCAATTTCTTCCATGCGCTGCGCCGCCAGCTCAAGCGGGAGTTCCGCAAGCCGCTGATCGCGATGACGCCGAAGTCAATGCTGCGCAACAAGCGGGCGGTCTCCGACCTCGAAGCCTTCACGACCGGATCGAGCTTCCACCGCGTGCTGCTCGACACCGCCGAGACGCATAAGGGCGAAAAGATCAAGCTCATGCGCGACGACAAAATCCGTCGCGTCATTCTCTGCTCGGGCAAGGTCTATTACGACCTCTACGAGGAGCGCGAGAAGCGCGGCCTTGACGACATCTATCTCCTGCGCGTCGAGCAGCTCTATCCCTTCCCGCTCAAGAGCCTGGTCAGGGAGCTGTCGCGTTTCAAAAAGGCGGATGTGGTCTGGTGCCAGGAGGAGCCCAAGAACATGGGCGCCTGGGCCTTTGTCGAGCCCTATTTCGAATGGCTGCTGGCGCAGGTCGGCGGCAAGGCGACGCGGGCTCGCTACGCGGGACGTCCGGCGGCCGCCTCGACGGCGACCGGTCTGATGTCGCGGCATCTGGCGCAGCTCAAGGCCTTCCTCGACGAGTGTTTCGCGTGAGCCTTCGCGCCGCCCTGCCGCCGGCGAGCAAGATCGCCCGCGCCATTTTTCCGTGAAGAGAAGGGCGTCGCTCGCGGCGCAGAGGTCCCATGGTCACTGAAATTCGCGTCCCCACGCTCGGCGAGTCGATTTCGGAAGCGACAGTCGGCAAATGGTTCAAGCAGCGCGGCGACGCCGTCAAAGCCGATGAGCCGTTGGTCGAACTCGAGACCGACAAGGTGACGCTCGAGGTCAATGCGCCAGCCGCGGGCGTGTTGAGCGAGATCGCGGCCGAGACCGGCGCGACGGTGGCGATTGGCGCGCTGCTTGGCGGCGTTTCGACCGATGCGGCGAGCGCCGCTAACGCGAAAGCAACGCCATCGCCCGCGCCAGCGCCCGCGCGCCCCGCGGCGCCGGCGACGGCTGCGCCACCCGCGCCGGCCGCAGCGAAATTGGCGGCCGAAAAGGGGATCGATCTGTCGACCGTCGCCGGCAGCGGCAAGCGCGGCCAGGTGCTCAAGGAGGACGTGATCGGCGCGGCCGACCGGCCCGCGGCGCCCCCGGCCGTCGCTCAGCCAGCGGCGGCGCCCGCCGCGAGCCCTACGCCGGCTCCTATCGCGTTGCGCGCGCCGTCTTCGCCCGACGACTCATCGCGCGAAGAGCGGGTGCGGCTGACCAAGCTGCGCCAGACCATCGCGCGGCGTCTCAAGGACGCTCAGAACTCCGCCGCCATGCTGACGACCTTCAACGAGGTCGACATGAGCGAGGTCATGGCGCTGAGGGCGCGGTTCAAAGAGCCGTTCGAGAAGAAGCACGGCGTCAAGCTCGGCTTCATGGGCTTCTTCGTCAAAGCCTGCGTGCAGGGCCTGAAGGAAATCCCGGCGGTCAACGCCGAGATCGACGGCGCCGACCTCGTCTTCAAGAATTACTATCACCTCGGCATTGCGGTCGGCACCGATAAGGGGCTGGTCGTGCCGGTGGTGCGCGATTGCGACGTGCTCTCGGTCGCCCAGATCGAGAAGTCGATCGCCGACTACGGCAAGCGCGCCCGCGAGGGCTCGCTGAAAATCGAGGAAATGCAGGGCGGCACGTTCACGATCACCAATGGCGGCATCTATGGATCGCTGATGTCGACGCCGATCCTCAACGCGCCGCAATCGGGCATTCTCGGCATGCATAAGATTCAGGAACGCCCTGTCGCCATCGCCGGCAAGATCGAAATCCGGCCGATGATGTATCTGGCGCTTTCCTACGATCACCGCGTCGTCGACGGCAAAGAGGCGGTCACCTTCCTTGTGCGGGTGAAAGAATCGCTGGAGGATCCAGCGCGACTGGTGCTCGACCTCTAACTCGAGCGTCAAAGAAAAACGGGGGAAACAATGAGTGATCTTCTTTGGCTTGAGCTGAGCGTCGTCCTTTGGTTCGTCTATCTCTTCACGCAGATCCTGACCTCGCGCGCCGAATTCGGCGACGCCTGGCTTTTCACGCCGCGCGACGAGTCGCCGGCGCCCAAGGGGCTGGCCTGCGGCCGCGCCCGGCGCGCGCTGGCGAATTATCTGGAGAACTACGCGCCCTTCATCGCGGTCGACCTCGCCTTGATCGCGACCCAGCATGCCGGCGGCTACGGCCCGGCGATCTGGGTGATCGCGCGCTTCCTCTATTTGCCCGCCTATGTGCTCGGCTGGCTCTATCTGCGCACCGCGCTATGGGGCATCGCGATCATCGGGCTCTTGATGATGCTGGCGCGGCTGGCGGGATATTGAATTTAGCGCAAAGGCGTCTTGCGCGGCGGCCCTCGTGGCCGTCGCGCGTCGCCCTGGCGGCGCGAGACCTAGTGGCAGCGAGGCGTCATGGCTCAGTATGATTTGATCATCATTGGCTCTGGCCCCGGCGGCTATGTCTGCGCCATTCGGGCAGCGCAGCTCGGCATGAGGGTCGGCGTCGTCGAAAAGCGCGAGAAGCTCGGCGGCACCTGCCTCAACATCGGCTGCATTCCCTCAAAAGCGCTGCTCTACGCTTCCGAGATGTTCGAGGAGGCGGCGCATGGGTTGGCGCCGCTCGGCGTGGTCGTCGCGCCGCCCAAGCTCGATCTCGCCACGATGATGAAGCACAAGGACGACACGGTCGCCTCTAACGTCAATGGCGTCGCCTTTCTCTTCAAGAAGAACAAGATCGACTGGCTGCAGGGCGAGGGGCGCATCGCCGCGCCGGGTCAGGTCGTGGTGAAAGCCGCTGACGGCGCCGAGGCGACGCATGCGGCGAAGTCGATCGTCATCGCCACCGGCTCCGATGTCGCGCGGCTGCCGGGGGTCGAGATCGACGAGCAGCGGGTCGTCTCCTCGACCGGTGCGCTGACGCTTGCCGCGCCACCCAAAAAGCTGATCGTCGTCGGCGCGGGCGTGATCGGCCTCGAACTGGGGTCGGTCTGGCGCCGCCTCGGCGCCGAGGTCACTGTGGTCGAATTTCTCGATCGCATTCTGCCCGGCATGGATGGCGAGGTCTGCAAGCAATTCCAGCGCATATTGGAAAAGCAGGGCTTCAAATTCCGTCTCGCCAGCAAAGTGGCGGGCGTCACGAAGACAGCGGGTGGCGTCAAGGCGACGATCGAACCGGCCGCCGGCGGCGCGGCCGAGGCCATCGACGCCGACGTCATTCTGGTGGCGATCGGGCGGCGCGCTTACACGCAGGGACTCGGGCTGGAGGCGCTTGGCGTCAAGACCGAGCGCGGCCAGATTGTCATCGACGGCCATTTCGCCACCAATGTTCCCGGCGTCTATGCGATCGGCGACGCCGTGCGCGGGCCGATGCTCGCCCATAAGGCCGAGGACGAGGGCGTCGCGCTGGCCGAAATCCTCGCCGGTCAGGCCGGCCATGTGAACTATGACGTCATTCCCGGCGTCGTTTACACCAGTCCGGAAATTGCTTCGGTCGGCAAGACCGAGGAAGAGCTGAAGGCCGCCGGGGTCGCCTATGCGGTCGGCAAGTTCCCCTTCACGGCAAACGGCCGGGCGCGCGCGATGCGCCACACCGAGGGTTTCGTCAAAATTCTCGCCGATGCAGCGAGCGACCGCGTGCTCGGGGTCCATATCATGGGCTTCGGCGCCGGCGAGATGATCCATGAGGCGGCGGTGCTGATGGAGTTCGGCGGTTCCGCGGAAGATCTCGCGCGCACCTGCCACGCGCATCCGACCATGTCGGAAGCGGTGAAGGAAGCCGCGATGGCGGTGGCCAAGCGCGCGATCCACATCTGACCGGCCGTGCTGCGATGAACGCCACGCGCGTCCTGGCAATCCTCGCTCTGGTCTTCGTCGGCGCGCCAGCGCGCGCCGATCGGCTCGCGCTGTGGACCATCGTCCACGGACAATGCGCGCCGCATATGCAAGCCGGGCAGGGGCCGGGCCCTTGCGAACGCGTCGATCTCTCGCAGGGCGAGGAGGGCGGCGTCGCGCTGCTCAAGGACCTTGTCGGCGTCGCGCAATTTCTCGCCATTCCGACCCGCCGGGTGACGGGGATCGAGGATCCTTTCGTCCTCGATCCTGCCGCGCCCGATTATTTCGCCTTCGCCTGGGCCGCGCGCGATGCGCTTGCCGCCCGCCTCGGCCGGCCGCTGGCGCGAGAGGCGATCACGATTGCGATCAACTCGCAATTCGCGCGCAGCCAGGATCAGTTTCATCTTCACATCGATTGCCTCGACGGCAGGGTCGCGGCGGCGCTCGCCGATTATCAGAATGCGATCGACGATGCGTGGCGGCCGATGGCGGTTGAATTGAAAGGTCGCGTCTATTGGGCGCGCCGCGTGTTGGGCGAGGACCTCGCCGGGGTTCGTCCGCTGAATATGCTGGCGGACGGTCTACCGGGAGCGAAGACGAACATGAGCCGCGAAACTCTGGCGGTGGTCGGCGCGCGTTTCGACGGCAAGCCGGCTTTTATATTGCTGGCCGACCGCACCGAACTCTCCGCCGGCGGCCATGCCGAGGACCTTCAGGATCACAGTTGCGCGACTGCGCCGACTGCGCCATGAAAAGGCGCACGCGGAGCGGCGCCCAACCTTCTGAGTCGAAGGTCTGACGGCGCGCCCGCATCGGCTGGGGAAGCGGAAATGCGATGGCTCGGCGCGCTGGCGCTGATATTCGCCATGACGGGCTGGGCCGCGATGGACCCAGCGGCTTGCGCGCCGGCGGCTGGCGTGCGGGTCGAGGTCGATCTTGGCCAGCAGGTCATGCGCGTTTCGGCGCAGAGCGGCGAGAGTTATGAATGGCCGATTTCCTCGGGCGCGCTCGGCCGTGCGACGCCCCGCGGCGAATTCCGGCCCTATGCGCTTTTCCCGATGGTCCATTCATGGAAATACGGCAACGAGCCGATGCCTTATTCGATCTTCTTCCACGGCCAATATGCGATCCATGGCACGGAAGAGGTGGACCGGCTCGGCCGGCCGGCGTCGCATGGCTGCATACGTCTCGATCCGCGCGCCGCGGCCACGCTTTACGCGCTGGTCAGCCGCGAAGGCGCGGTCATCCGCATCGGCGGAGGTCCGGAATTCATGGCGCGCTCGCCTTCGCCGCGCCTCATTGGCCTGCCAGGCGGGCGGGCGCTCGAATTGGCCCCAAGCGAATCGACGCCTGACCACTGAAGGGTTTAGCGCGGCGGATCGGATGAACTGTCGCTTTTGACCAAATCGGCAGTCGCGTTTCGCCGCGTTTTGCGCTATCAGCGCCAGCATCCGATCAATGCGGCTTCATTCGAGGAGGCGTTCGTGGAGCGACGACAATTTCTGGCTGGCGCCGCAGGCGTCATTGGCGGGGCGCTGGTTCCGCGCTTCGCGTTCGCCAAGGTGCCGACGCCCTTTGCCTTCGACATGAATCCGCCGATGGACAACCGCGAGCGGTTCATCGAATGGGGCGTCGCCCAGCGCGGCGAGGACCCCAAGTTTCTCGGCGAGCGTTTCGACCGTTTCGTCGCCATGGTGCGCAACGAGGACATCTGGGACGATCGTCACAAGCGCGCTTTCCTGCTCACCCCGCGCGAAAAATTCGTGCTGCAGCAGAATCTCGGGCGCGCCTATGAGCACGCCTTCCTCGACATCGGCTTTGGCGTGACGATTTCCGGCCCGCATATCGTCGGCCGCATGACCTCGACCATCGATCCCAAGCAGGGCGAGAAAGTGCTCGAAATCGGCACCGGCTCTGGCTACCAGTCGGCCTATCTCTCCCATTTGACCGATCAGGTCTACACGATCGAGATCATCAGGCCGCTCGCCGAGCGCACGCGCGGCATCTACGACGGCCTGATCGCCGACGGCTATAACGAGTTCACCGCCGTCCATAGCCGCAACGCCGACGGCTATTATGGCTGGGTGGATACGCCCGCCGCCGCGCCGGCTCCGGCTGCTACGCCGGCCGCGATGGCGACTCCGGCCGCGACGCCTGAGGCTGCCGCCAGCCCTGCCGCGACGCCCGCGGCTCAGCCGACCCCCGCCGCATCGGCGGCGGCGGACGCCGGCCCGATGATTTTCGACAAGATCATCGTCACCTGCGGCATCGATCACGTCCCGCCGCCGCTGCTGCAGCAGCTCAAGGCCGGCGGCATCATGGTCATCCCTGTCGGTCCGCCCGGCGCGCAGCGTGTGCTCAAGGTGGTCAAGACCAAGGCCGACGACGGCACCATCACGGTCGCGCGTTCCGACATCTATGGCGGACGTATCGTTCCCTTCGTTCCCTTCACCAAGCTCGAAGGCGACGCCATCAAGGGCACGCACAACAATTGATCGCTCCGGCTCGCAACGCATTGTCCCCGCATCTCAAGGATGCGGGGAAGGGACTGCGGGCGGCTCGAGGCGGCCTCAGCCGAGGCGCGCCGGACGGGAGCCGCGCGCATGGATAGGCGCGTCGAAACGCCGCTCGCCGCCCCGGCGGTCGAGGGCGACGTCGAACTGAGCCCGCGCGGCCGCCTGGCGCTTTATCTCGCCGTCGGTCTCGCCGCCGGTTCGGTGATCGCGCTGCAGATCGACATCATGCGCGTCTTCGCCGTCGGCAATTGGACGCATTTCGGCTCGCTGGTCGTTTCGCTCGCCATGCTTGGCTTCGGCCTCACCAGCGCGGTGATGGCGGTCGCCAAAAACTGGTTCGCGCGGAATTGGCTGGTCATCGCCACGGTCGGGCTCGGCCTGATGGGGCCGCTGGCGGTCGGCGCCAATCTTTTCATCCAGCAGCTCGGCTTCAACCCGATCTATCTGGTCTCCGATCCCAACCAGAAGTGGAAACTCGCCGAGATTTTCCTTGCCTCGCTAACGCCCTTTCTCGGCGGCGCCGTCTTCCTCGGCTGCGTGTTCCTCAAGAGCAACAAGACGTTCGGGCGCGTCTATTTCGCCGATCTCGCCGGCTCCGGCCTCAGCGGCCTTGTCTTCCTTGGCGCGATGTATGTTTTCAAGCCGGTCGATCTGATCGCCGCGCCTCTGGCGCTGTGGTTCGCCGCCTGCATCGCCTGGAGCTTCATTCCCGGCGCACGTGGCGCGCTGGCGCCGCTTGTCGTCGCGGCCGCCGTGGCCTTCGGCCTGCATTTTGTGGCGGCGCCCGAGCTCGGCCTGTCGCGCCTCGCCGTCAATGACTACAAGGGCGCGTCCTATGCGCGGCGATTGCCCGAGGCCAAGAAGGTCTATGAGAGCTGGTCGCCATTCGGCTTTCTCGAGGCCTATACGACCTCCTACCTTCATTTCGCGCCGGGTCTCTCGGACAACGCCGGCTTCAACCTGCCGGAAATGCCGGCCAACGCCTATCTCGGCCTCTATATCGACAGCGACGGCCCGATCGGCGTGATGCGCCACCTCGACGCCAAAGAGGCGGCCTATTTCCATTATCTGCCGATGGACTATCCCTACATCATCAAGAAGGCCCCCAAGACCTTCGTGGTGCAGTTTGGCGGCGGCATTTCGACCGAAGTCGCGTTGAGCTCAGGCTCGAAGGACATCACGGTCGCCGAGGGCAATCGCGCCATCCTGACCGCCTTCCGCGATCCGGTCTTCCGCAATTTCACCGACGACATCCTGAGCAAGGTGCGCGTTATCGATTACGAGGGGCGCCATTTCCTCGCGCAGACGAAAGAAAAATTCGACGTTATCGACCTGAGCCTCGCCGATTCCACCGGCCTCTCCAATCCCGGCGGCTTCGCCGTGGTCGAGAAATTCGCCTACACCGAAGAGGCGATGGAAACCTATATGCGCGCGCTCAGTCCGGGCGGCGTGCTGTCGGTCACCATCTGGAACAAGGAAGAGCCGCCGAAATCGGTGCTCAAGCTCTATACGACCATGGCCGCGGCATCACGCGCGCTCGACGGCGACAAGATGGCCGACTCGTTCTTTGTCGCTTCGTCCTATCTCTCGACGGCGACCGTGCTCTATAAGCGCGGCGGTTTCAGCGCCGGCGAGATCGCGACGCTGCGCAAATATACGCATGATCTTTCCTTCGACGAAATCTACTCGCCCGGCTATTTCTACGACGGCTCGCAGACCGATCGCACGCTGAGCGGCTATGTCGCGCAGTTCTTCTCCGCGCCCAACAGCGCGCCGCCGGACGGTTCGACCAAGGCGGATGCCGATGTCGATCCGACCGCGCCGCCCGACGACGCCACGGCGCCGTCGGGAGGGCCGCCGGGCGGCGCCGACGAGGGCGCGTTGCCGTCCACGGTCATGGGACGTCTCGCCTGGCACACGCTGGTCAATGGCGGCTGGAGCGACATCGCCGCGCGCTATGTGTTCAGCACGCGCAAGCTGACCAATGATACGCCCTATTTCGCGGCTTACGTGAAGACCAAGGATCTGCCGCAGGTGTTGTTCGATCCTGACCGGCTCGAACCGCTGCAGGACGAATGGGGCTATCTCCTGATCTGGGCGACGCTCGGCATTGCTTGCGTCGCCGCCGCCGCGCTGCTGGCGATCCCGATTCTGTGGGGGTGGCGCACGATCTTCGCCAAGACGCCCGGCAAGACGCTCAGCGTCGTCTATTTCGCCTGTCTGGGCGCCGGCTACATCATGGTTGAGGTCGGGCTGATCGCCCATTTCGTCATGGCGCTAGGCAACCCAACCGTCTCGGCCTCGATCCTCATCACCGGCATGCTGGTGTTCTCGGGTCTGGGCGCGCTGCTCTCGGAGCGGATCCTGCCGATCATGCGCGTCTTCATGCCGGGTCTGTTTCTCGTCATCGGTGGCCTCTTGATCGGCTACGCGCTGTTCCTCAATGACGCGCTCGACGCAATCGGCGCCTTGCCCTATGCCGCGCGGCTCGCGCTTTGCTTCGCCTTCATCGCGCCGCCAGCCTTCCTGATGGGCTTCCCGATGCCGACCGCGATGACGACGCTCGGGCGGCTCGGCAAGGAGCATCTGTTCATCTGGGCGTGGGGCGTCAACGGATGTTTCTCGGTGATCGGCGCCGCCGCCGCGCCGGTGATCGCGACAAACTATGGCCTCGGCTCGGTGATCGAAATTGCCGGCTGCGCCTATCTTCTGGCGTTGCCCGCTTTCTTCGGCGTAATATCGGGCTCCGCGCCGCGACGCCTGTCCTAGTGTCGGCGCCGGACGAGACGGGGGTCCCGCGATGAGCGTTCGGCCAGGTCGCGTTTTTCGGTCAAGTCGCGTTTTTGCATATCTTGCCGGCTGCGCTGTGGCGCTGGCGCTTGCGGGATGCAACAGCGCCGGACCGGGCCCAAGCGCGGGCGTGACGGGGGCAGGCATGCAGATGCAGGCGGCGGGCGGGGGACACGTCGCCTATGCCGATTTCAAGAATTCGGCTTTCCCCTATCGCGGCGCCATTCCCGCCGACACCGACAACAACGGACAATCGCGGCCGTTTCTCGACGTCAGCGTCGATGGCCGGCTCGCGCATTCCTCGCCACGCGGCGGCACGCTTTGGGAAGACACGACCTATAACGACCGGCGCGTGCTCTTCGCCGCCGGAGCGGATTTCGATCCCAATCGCTCCGGGGTGATCATCGTCTATTTCCATGGCAACCAGACGATCCTGGCGCGCGATGTGGTCGACCGCCAACAGACCGTGCGCCAGCTCGCTCAGTCCAACCTCAATGCGGTCATGGTCGCGCCGCAGCTCGCGGTCGATGCGCAGGATTCGAGCGCCGGCAATTTCTGGCGACCCGGCGCCTTCGCTCAGTTCCTCGACGAGGCCGAGACCAAGCTCGGCGAGCTCTATCCCAATGCCGGGCGCGCCGCCTTCCGCCGCATGCCGGTGATCGTCGTCGCCTATAGCGGCGGCTATATGCCGGCCGCCTATTCGCTGGTCCAGGGCGGCGCCGGCGATCGTATCCGCGGCGTCATCCTGCTCGACGCGCTCTATGGCGAAAGCGACAAATTCGCGCGCTGGATCGAATCGGCGCATGGCGGCGCCTTCTTCATCAGCGCTTTCTCGAGTTCGTCCCACGATCAGAACGCCGCCTTGCGCGATCAGCTTCAGCGCGACGGCGTGCGCGTCGACAATGGTCTGCCCGACGCGCTCAGAGCCGGGGTCGTCGCCTTTGTCGATTCCGGCGACGTCAAGCACGAAGACTTCGTCAACGTCGCCTGGACCAACGATCCCTTGACCGACGTGTTGTCGCGGGTCGACCGCTAGAATCGACCCGCGTCGATTGCGCTATTGCGCGATTTCGGCGGAGGCGACGCGCGGGCTCGCTGCGGCGAGACCGGCTTCGCGAGCGCGGGCATAATAGTCGCCCGCGCGCGACACGTCGCCCTTGATGCCGATCGCGCCGAGGCGCGCCAGCGTCGTCGGGTCATAGGTGTCGCCGAGCACCAGATAGGCGCGGGCGTCGCCCGCCTCGCCGGCGCGTTCGAGGAAGGCGCGCGCCTCCGCGACCTCGCCGCCGGCGAGCGCGACCAATCCCTGCGCTCTCAGGCGCAGAGCGTCGTCGCCGGGGCTCGCCAGGCCGACGGACTGCGTCTCAAGTCCGCGCGGCGCGCCGACGGGGTCGGGGTCGCCGGCGCCCATCGCCTGCGCCAACCGCTTCAGCGCGGCTTTATCGAGTTCCGACGGCCCACTCGTCTCGACGCGTTGAAGCGCGACGGCGGCGATATGGGGTTGGACCGGTCTGGCTTCGTCCGGCATCCAGACCGCCAGGCCGACGGTTCCGCTAACGACGCCGGCAAACAAGCCGGCCACGGACTTCAGCAAGATCGGCATCATGCGCCTCCGTTCATTGGGCTGTCCCCCGCCAATGCATCAAACTGTCGAATAGACGGTCGGAATCCTGCGCCGCCGGCCCATCCGATCCGGCAGCGACGCTGCGCGCCACGGAGCGGAAGGCTTCGAGCGGCGGGTTGGTCGCCGACTCTGCGTCGTCAACCCAGGCCTGCGCCGCCTTGAGCCTTGGCCAGGGCGCGTCGGCTGCCAGATTGACGGCGCGCCAAGCCTGGTCTCGGTCGGGCTCCAGCAGACGATCGAAACCGTTGAAGAAGGACTTCGCCACCGTCGCGGCGCCGGCAGCGCGCGGCGTGTCGGACGCGGCGTCGAGCGCGAAGAGCGCGCGCGGCGCCTCAACCGTGTCGATCTTTTCCTCGCTGTCGATGAGGCTCGGGCGATCCTTCGCGGTCAGCCGCGCGGGGACATAAAGCGCCGCGAGCGCAGACGACCAGTGGACCGCGATCTCGTGAAAGCGATGGTCGGCGCCAAAACCGGCGAGTGCTTTCGAGCAGCGGCCGTCGACCAGCACGACTGCCGCAAGCTTGCCGGCGGCAAGATCGGCGAGCTGCGCAGCGAGCGGCGCACAGACGGCGTGCGGCGCGATTCCGAGCGTGTTGAAAAGAATCGCGGCGCTGGAAGCCGACGAACTATCCGCCGCGCCGTAGCCGACATCGCGTCCGGCGAGTTGGCGGATGTCGGCGGTCTCGCGCGGCGCGACGATTTCGATCGGCTCGGCTGGCAATCGCGCGACGAAGGGCGCGCGATCGCGCCAGCCGGCGCTTGTCTTCGGATTGGCGAGCAGCGCATCGAGCGGGGCGATGGCCAGATCGGCGCTGTCGCTTTGAACCGCCGCGGCGAGCGCGCTCGCCGTTACGTGCCCGGGAAGGATGCGAACGCCGACGCCGTCGAGATGGACGGCGGCGGCGAACTCGCCCGCCAGGCGCGTTACGCAGGAATCGTCGGCGTCGGCCAGAACGACAAACTCATGCGCCGGGGCGGATTGTTGCGCGGGAACGGTCTTCACCTGCGGCGCCGGAGCGGCGACGGGCTGGGCCGCGGGGGCGGCGACGGGCTTGGGGGCGGCGACGGCCTGAACCGGGCGGCTTGGCGCGGCGGGTTTGGGGGTGATCTTGACCCTGTCGCGCCAGGCGCCGTGCCAGAGCAAGAGATGGCCGTCTTTAAAAACCGGATGGTCGTAGCGCTCCATTCCGGGTGGAAGCGACGACGCCGACTGATCCTGAGATTGGCTCGCTTCCGTTTGGGACTGATCAGTGGCGCTCTGGCCGTCAGCGCCGCTGGAAGCCGCGAGGGTCGCAGCGCCGACGCAGGCGGCCGCGACCCCAATGAATGTCTTGCGCCCGGTTTCGGGCTGAGGCTCTGCGCCGCTTGATGCGACGCGCCGGCCGATACGCAACCGTCCCACGCTGGTCATCATGGGGCGGACTCTTCGTTGGCAAATGCGGCCTCATAAGGGCTCAGCGAGGGCGGCAACGCCCGTGAAAGACCTGATTTTGCTGCAATTTTCGCACTTTTCTGTCAGCTTCCCGTCAGCTTGAGACGATCAGCTCTCCAAGCGCCGCGTCAAGTTCGGCGGCTTCGAACTCGACGGATTCCGCGCCGTCCAGCCAGATCAGCAGCGCGTGAATCGGCCGCTCCGAATAGATCGCTTTAAGCGCCGCGCGATAAAGCGCAAGCTGCGCGACATAGGCGCGCGGCGCCTCACCCTGCGGCCGCGAGGCGTTCTTGTAATCGGCAATGTGAATGGCGTCGGGCGCGATCGCCAGGCGGTCGATGCGTCCGGCGATCGTCAGCGCTGGCGCGCCCTCGCGGGCGAGCGCGCCGGCGATCGCCACTTCCGCGCGCGAGCCGGCGGCGAACAGCGGCGCCAGTTCCGGTCGCGCCAGCGTCGCCAAGGCGCGCTCGATCAGGCGCGCTCGCGTGGCCTCGTCGAGCCCCTCGCCTTGCGCGGCGAGGAAGCGTTCGGCGGCGGGACGGCGCGCTTCGGGGGCGAGCTCAGGCAGACGCTGCAACAGCGCGTGGATGAGCACGCCGGCCTGACGGCGCGCGGCGCCGGCTTCGTCGCCATGAGCAAGCGGCGCGGCGCGAGAGGGCTTGAGCGGGGTTTCCGCCATTTCGCGCGGCGCCGGGCTGCTGAGCCACGCCGGCCAGACGACGCCCTGCGGCATAGCGCGCGTCGCGATGTCAGGGCCCGGCTCCGGCGTCGCGCCAAGTCTCTGGATCGTCTCCGTCGCATCCCAGGGCGCGGGAACGGCTTGCGATCCCTCCGCGAGGCCGGTTTCGATCAAAGCGCGCCAATTGTCTCTATCGGGGCCTCTAACGCCGTGATGGCTGGAGACGATCAGCCGCTGGGCGGCCCGTGTCATCGCCACATAAAGCAGGCGGCGATGCTCGCCGGCGGCCTCGGCCAGCGCGCGGGCGCGCGCTGCGGCGATCGCCTCGGAGTCCTCGGCCTTTCGCGCCGCCCAGACGAAGAGCGGCGGCGCGCCCGAGTCGCCGTCCGTGAGTTCGATGAGCCGCGCCGTCTGACGCACATAGGAGGTCGAGCTGGTGTCGGGAAGAAAAACGATCGGCGCTTCCAACCCTTTTGCGCCATGCACCGTCATCACCCGCACGCCGTCGCTTCGCGCCTCCATGTCGCGTTTGATCGGCGTGTCGGCGGTCTCGATCTCAGCGAGAAAATCGCTGAGCGACGGCGCCTGCCGACGTTCATGGGCGAGCGCCAGCGCCATGAATTCATCGATCGGGTCGGCGGCCTCGGGGCCCAGGCGCTCAAGCAGGGCGCGCCGGCCACCCTCCGCGCCGAGCAGCGCGGCGTAAAAGGCGAAAGGCGTTCGCGCCCGCGACTGCAGCCGCCAGGCCTCCAGCCTTTCGCGCGCCACGGCGAAACGCGGTTCTCCCGCCTCCGCCAGCGCCTCGATCAGGGCGCCGGGGCGATTCGGCGCGATCTCGATGAGATCGTCGTCGGTCAGGCCAATCAGCGGCGATTTGAGAACGGTCGCGAGGATCAAGTCATCCTCGGGCGTGAGCGCGGCGCGACCGGCGGCGACCAGGTCCATGACGGCGAGCGATTCATTGAGCGTCAGACGATCGGCGCCGGCGGTCGGAATGTCGTTTTCCTTCAGCGCGCGGATCATCGCTTCGAAGAAGGCGCCGCGCGAGCGCACGAGGATCAATACGTCGCCGGCAAGAATTCGCCGCGTCGCGCCGGCTTCCACATCGACCACGCGTTCCGACGACCCGGGCGACAGCCAGTTCTTGATCGTCGTGGCGATGCGGCGCGCGTGAATTCGCGACGGGTCGGCGCCGCCAGCGACGTCGAGTGGCATGCGCCAGTCCTCGCGCTCCGGCGCTTTCGTCCCGGCGATCGCCGGCCAGAGCTCGACAAGGCCGGGCATGTCGACGCGCAGCGCCTCATGAGGCGGCGGCCCGGTCGGCTCGCCTGTCAACCCGCGCCAGGCATATTCGGGGGCGAAGACGCGATCGACGCTCTCGAGGATCGTCGGCGCGGAGCGAAACGACATCGAGAGCTGCGCCGAGACGAAAGGCAGATCGGCCTTTTCGTGGCGGCCCTCAAGCAGACGGCGCATCTGCGAAAACATATGCGGCGCGGCGCCCTGAAAGGAGAAGATCGATTGCTTCTCGTCGCCGACGGCGAAGATCGTACGCGCTTTGGCGCGCGCGCCGGCGCCGGACAGAAATTCTTCGCAGAGCTTGATCAGGATCGCCCATTGCGCCGGCGACGTGTCCTGCGCCTCGTCGACCAGAATATGCTCGACCGCCGCGTCGAGCTTATAAAGCACCCAGGCGGCGTCGGCGCGTTCCAGCAGCGCGCGGGTGCGGTCGATCAGATCCTCATAGTCGAGCAACCCGCGCGCGCCCTTGATTTCGGTGTAGCGCTTGAGCATCGCCTCGGCGATTGCATAAAGCGCGACGCTGCGCTCCAGCGCTTCGGCGTTGCGCAGACGGTCGCGCAGCGGGATCAGCCTTTCCTGTTCGATGGCGAGGCGCTGCGACAGATCGGGTTGGCGCTTGGCGAGGGTCTGCGTCACCAGGACGCGCGCTTCGCCGCCGCGCGGCGCGCCAAACCCGCCGCCGGTGAAAAAGACTTCCAGATAGGCCTCGGCCCGCGCCGCCTCGTCCTCGATGGCGATCGCCCGATCGAGATGCACCGCCAGTTTGCGATCGTTGGCGCTGCCCTCCTTCAGTTGCGCGGCCCATTCCGCCCATTGCCAATGCAGCGCGACGATTTGCCTGGCGATCGTCTCCATCGTGTCGCGCGCGCCAAGGCCGAGCGCGCGCCGCAGCGTCCCCTCGTAGCTTGGCGCGCCGCCAATCGCCTCCAGCGTCGCCCGCCGCCTCAACACCTCGCCGATGAGTTCGTCGAAACCGTCGGCGCCGGCGTCGCGCGCCACGCGTTCGATCGCGGCTCGCCCGTCCGCTCCGGCGAATGCCGAAGCAAAGGCCGCCGTGCGGGCCGCCGAGAGTAGCGCATCGGCTTCGCGCTCGTCGGCGACGCGAAAGCCCGCTGCGACATTGGCCTCGAAGGGAAAGAGATGCAGCAGCCGCTCGCAGAAGGCATGGATGGTCTGGATCTTCAATCCGCCTGGCGTCTCGATGGCGCGCGCGAAGAGGCGGCGGGCGAAGGCAAGTTCGTTATCGCCGGGCTTCGCCGCGCCCAGTTCGACGATCCGCGCGCTCAGCGCTGCATCGTCGAGGCTCGTCCAGGATGCGAGGGTCTCGAAGACCTTGGCCGCCATATTGGCGGCGGCTGTCTTGGTGAAGGTCAGGCAGAGGATCGCCGAGGGCGCAGCGCCGGCATAGAGCAGGCGCAAGACGCGCTGGGTGAGCACATGGGTCTTGCCCGAACCGGCGTTGGCCGATACCCACGCCGAGCGCGCGGGGTCGGAGGCAGCGCGCTGACGCTCGACGACGGGCAGCGGAATGGCGAGCCTGGCGCCGCTCATACCTCCTCCGCCCCGTCATCTTCGGACTGGCCGCCGGTCGCCGACCATTCCTTGACGCGCGCGAGATGATCGTAATCGCCGGCGCGGCCGATGAATTTCGGCATAACCCGCGAGAGGTAGGGCGTGCCGGGGTCGGCGAATTGGTCGAGCAATTCAATCAATCCGGCGAAATGTTCGGCGACCATCGTGGGCAACGCGTCCGGATTAAGCGGCTTGGCCTCGCCGCCCTTGGCGCCTCCAAGCTTGAAATAAAGCGCCTCGACCACTGTCGCCGCCGGCGCGCCGGCGAAGGCGCCTTCCGCAAGCATCTTGGCCGTCAGCGTCAATTGCGGCGCGAGGCCGATCTCGACCTCGCGCTTGCTCGGCGGCGCGCCAGTCTTGTAATCGATCAGCGCCGCGCCGCCACCCGCGAGAAACTCGATGCGGTCGGCGCGTGCGGTCAGCTCGAAACTCGAGCCATCGGCGAGCGGAAAGGGAAACTTTCCGCCACGCTCGATCAACACGCGCCGCCCGTCGGCGCGCCGCTTCGTGTCAAACTCAAGAAAGACCGCGAGCCCATCGAGAATGCGCGGCCAGTTCAAGGCGCGAAAGCTCGGGTCAGCCAGCAGCGGGGCGAAATGCGCCTCGGCGATTTCAACAAGGCGCGCCGCGTCATTTGGCTGCGCCTGCTCGCCGAAGGCCTGCAGCGCGGCGTGCCAGACCTCGCCGATTTCGCGCGCGCCGGCTGTCGCGGCGATCGGCGCGAGCGGCACAAGGCGCAGGATCGTCTCGGCGTAGATCGCGTAAGGGTCGCGCCGCAGCGTCTCGACACGCGTGACGCTGAGGCGGCGGGGCCTGAGCGCCGCCACCGGACGCGGCTGGGGCGCCGGCGAGGGCCGATAGCCGGGCGGCTGATCGAGACCGCGGGCAAAGGCGAGATAGCGCGCGCCGCGCGACTCGGCGGCGCCGATCGCCTCCTCGCCGGCGACGGCGGCCATGCGCTGCAGAAAACGCGAGGCGACCGTTGGCGCGCCGCCTCGCTTTTTGGCGCGACTGAGAATAACGCGCGGCGCGCCCAGCGCGGCGACGAAATCATGCGCGGTCTGACCGATGCGCCGTTCCGGCGGCGACAGGCCGAGATCGGCGCGCATCTTACGATTGAGAAAGGCGTCCGTCGTCGCCGTCGGCGGCCATATGGTCTCGTCGAGACCGGCGAGCAGCGCCAGATCGAAGCTCAAGAGCCGCGCTTCCAGCAGACCGAGGATCTGCAATCGCGGATGCGCGGCGCGTCCGGGCGGGGCGCGTTCGGCGGCGACGACGGCGTCGAACAGCGCGCCATAATCGGCGAGGCTTAAGCGAAACTCAGGGTCGGCGCCGTCGCTCCAGGCGTCGAACAAAGCTTCGAGCGCCTCGCCGCCGGACGCGTCGCGCCAGTCGGCGCGTTCCGCGCTAAGCGCCGAGAGCGCGCTGCGATGGGCGGCGATGAAATCGGCGAGCGGCGCTTCACCTTGGAGCGCGCGCAAGGGCAAGAGCGCCCGGGCTGCGTCGGCAAGCAGCGCTTCGCCGCTCAGCCATTGCGCGTCGCTCAGTCTTCGCCGGGCCGGATGGGCGTGTTGGCCGCTTGCTGAAGCCCGCGCCGCCGCAAAAAGGGCGGCTGGATCGTCGAGCCCGGCGGTAGGGGTGACGGCGCGCAAAGCGCCGAGCTCGAGCGCGCGGGCGGCCGATTCATAGGCGAAGCGTTCGCGGCCAAGCAGCGTAAGCGGGTTGGCGAGCAGGGCGGCAAGCGAAGCCGGGGCGAAATCGCTCGCGGTCGCCAATGCAAGTCGCGCCAGCACGCAAGCCTCGGCATCGCCGAGCCGGCGTCCGGCCGACGCTTCGATCTCGATCCCCCAGCGCGTGAGCTCGGCGGCGACGCGATGGGCGATGGCGGCGTCGGGCGTGATGAGCGCGGCGGTTTTGTCGGGCGTCTCCAGCGCCTCGCGCATCGCTGTGGCGAGCGCCAGCGCCTCTTCGCGCTCATTGGCGGCGATGATGATCGCCACGTCGGCGAGGCCGACAGCAATCGCCTCGTCGCTCAGCGAATCCTCGGACGGCGCGGCGCGCCGTCGCCCCCAGGCGTCGGTCGATTCGGCGGGCCGCAGCGCCTCTGAAACAAAGCGCGCGCGAACGCGCCGCGCGGGATCGACGAGGCCGAGCGGCTTGACCGCCTCACGCGGCACGCCGATTGTCGCCAGCAATCGACGCAGGATCGCCTGCGGGTGACCGGCGATGCCGCTGGCGCTCTGCTCGGCGCCGCCAAGCTCCTCATCCTGGCCAAGCATCGCCCAGGCGTCGTCGTCAAGGTCGTAGTCGAGATCGGGCAGCACCGCCGCGCCCCGCGGCGCGCGGGCGATCGCCGCAATCAGCCGGGCTGTGGCGCGATTGGCGCCTGTCGAGCCGGCGACGATCGTCGGCCCGCGGGTCTTACCTTCGGACATGACTCGAATTTCGCCGTCGATCGCCAGCGCGGCGGCGCGGGCGCGATCGGTCAGGCCGCGCTCGGCGAGCCATTGCGGCCAAAGGGCGAAGGCGATCTTGAGGAAATCGAGGGTGATGCCCCAATAGGGATCGAAACGGTCGGCAACGAGCCCCTGCAGCCGCTCGGGCGAAACATCCTCGATGAGGAAATCGTCGATCAGGCCGGCGAGATCGCCTGACAGGGCGAATGCCTGGGCCGGGCTTGTCGCGACCAGCGGGGGTTCGCTGGGGTCGAAACTCATTTGTCCATCGGCGTCGACGCCGCGGATCGCGCCGCGCAGCGCAACGCCCCAGGCGCGCACGAGGCGCGACAGCGTCATGCGCCGGGCGATTTCGCTGACGCTCGACGCCGCCGCGTCGCTCAGCGCATCGCCGTCGAACAGCGCGAGTTCTTCGCGCATCGCTTCGATCGCGCCGAGCGGCGCGATGCGCGGCAGGATCAAGGCGGCGCCGCCGCTTGCCGCGACAAGTTCGCGCGCCAGCGCGCTCGCCGCGCGCTGGGTCGGCACGTAGATCGTCGCGTCGGCAAGCGCCAGCGGGCCGCCGGCGCCGGGGAAGCCCTCGATCAATGCGCCGTCGAACAGCGCGCGCGCCAGCGTCGGCAGAAACGGCGCGCCGGCGGGAATCGAGAAAAGATTGGGATCGGCCAGGACGGACTCGGGCGGTTGGCGGTTCGCACTTTGTCCCGCGCGCCGATCAGGAAGGCAAGCGTCGCCGCTGGGTCATCGCGCCAACGCCAGGAGCCGGTCGAGATCGATATGCGCGGCCAGATGCGCGGCGAGTTCGTCGAGCGTGCGCTCGATCGTCGCGTCATAGCCGAGGCTGGAGGATGTTCCGAGGGTTGCGAGCCAGGCCGCCCGCTGGGCGTCGTCGGCGAAGAGCCCATGCGCATAGGCGCCCATGATCCGCCCATTGGGCGAGATCGCGCCATCCGCGCGCCCGTCGGCGAGGCTGAGCAGCGGGCGCGCGCAATCGGGCCCCTGCGTGCGTCCGATATGCATTTCATAGCCCGAGAAGGGCGCGCCATTGGCGAGGCAAAGGCCTTCGACCGCGCGCAGGGTCTTTTCGCCCGCCAGCACGGTTTCGACGTCGAGCAGCCCGAGGCCGCGCGCTTCGTCTGCCGGCCCCTCGATCCCGCCGGGATCGGCGACGCAGCGCCCCAGCATTTGATAGCCGCCGCATAGGCCGAGCACCCGTCCGCCGCGCCGGACATGGGCCATGAGATCGATGTCCCAGCCCTGCACGCGAAAAAAGGCGAGATCGGCGATCGTCGCCTTGCTGCCGGGCAGGATGACGAGATCGGCGAGCGGCAATGGTTCTCCCGGCCGCGCCATGACGAGGCGAACATTGGGTTCGAGGCGCAGCGGGTCGAAATCGTCGAAATTGGCGATGCGCGAAAGCTGTGCGACGGCGATGGTGATCGCGGCGGCGCTTTTGTCGCGGTGGCCGTCGAGCACCAGCGCGTCCTCGGCGGGAAGGCGATGAGCGGGCGGGAAAAACGGAATGAGGCCAAGCGCCGGCCAGCCGGTGCGCTCCGCGATGAAGCGCATTCCGTCGTCGAACAGGCTCGCGTCGCCGCGAAACTTATTGACCAGGAAGCCGACGATCATGGCGGCGTCCTCGGGAGCGAGCACCGCCTGCGTGCCGACGAGCTGCGCGATGACGCCGCCGCGGTCGATGTCGCCGATCAAGACGACCGGAACATCGGCGGCCCGGGCAAATCCCATATTGGCGATGTCGCCGCGGCGCAGGTTGACCTCGGCCGGGCTGCCGGCGCCCTCGACCAAAACCAAATCGGCTTGCTCGGACACGCGCACGTAACTGTCGAGCACCGCCGCCATCAGCCGCGGCTTCAAGTCCTGATAGGCGCGCGCTTCCGCCGCGCCAAAGACGCGGCCTTGCACGACGATCTGCGCGCCAATGTCGCTCTGCGGTTTCAGCAGGATCGGGTTCATGTCGGCCGTCGGCGCGACGCCGGCCGCACGCGCCTGCAGCGCCTGGGCGCGACCGATTTCGCGGCCGTCGCTGGTCACCGCCGCGTTGTTCGACATGTTCTGCGGCTTGAACGGGCGCACGTTGAGCCCACGCGCGGCGAAGGCGCGGCAGAGACCGGCGACGATCAGCGATTTGCCGACATCCGAGCCGGTGCCCTGCAACATCAATGCGCGCGCCCGGCTCAACGACTTCGTCTCCTCGATCCAGCGGCGGCTAACGCCCGAAAATCACCAGTTCGGTGTCGGCGAGATCGAAGGGCGAGGGAACAAGCGGACCCTTGAAATAGCGGGGCTCGCGGCCAGGAAAATAGCGCCCGGCGAGGCCGTCAATGGGTCCGAGCGCGTCGGCGACGACGAAGAAACGACCCTCGCGGGCAAGGCGGCGTCCGTAAGCGCGACTGAAGCGCGCGAGATCGTCGCCGTCGCGACAATAGACGAGATGCGCGCAGGGGATCAGCGCGCGTAAGATTCTTCGCCGCTGGAAGATCAACGGTCGCGCCTCGTCGTCGACAAACCCGATCAGCGCGATGCAGCCGAGCGCGGCATGGTCGGCGAGCAAGCGCGCGTCCTCGCTCGCGAGACGCTTCGCCTCGGGCGTCTCGGGCGCGTAATCGACGACGCGGGCGCGCCGATCGGCGCGCGACAGCAAGGGCGCGTAGATCGTCTGTCCCTCGCTGGAGGCGCGATAGCCGAAAGCCTTGAGCGTGGGGACGGTGTGCGGCGCCGCCGTCACGGTGAGATAGACCGCCTCGCGCCGGCTGATCGCGCGGGCATGCAGCGGATGGGCGTAGCTGCGGTATTCGGGGTCGACGCACCAGCTCGACATGTTGGCCCGCACCATCGGACCCGCAGGCGTTGCGCGTTGCGTGACGATCTGCAGCAACACGCCGACGACCCGTCCCTCGGCTTCGAGCAGATGGCCGTAGCGCGGATAATCGCCAATCGGCGGCCGCCCGCCGAGCCTGGCGAGGCCTTGTGTCCAGAAGTCGCGCGACCGCTCGGGAAAGCCGCGCATCAGGCAGTCGAGGACCCCGGGCAGGTCGCGCTCTTCTATGGCGCGGCAGACCACGTTCGCCGGGACGGAGACAACCATAAAAATTTACCGTTCAGGGAAATGGCGGCGCGGGCGCGCCACGAACCATAGTAGAGTGAGAAAACGCCCTCAACGCTAGGCGAAACGCCTGATGACCACTCGGTTAACGATCCTGGCCGCGATTCGCGAGGTGGCTGCGGAGCAAGGCAAGACCCTCGCCCCGCTCGCCGACGACCTGCCGCTCATGGAATCGGGCCTCGATTCGCTCTGCTTCGCAATATTGGTGGCGCGGCTTGAGGATGCGCTGGGCGCCGATCCCTTCAGCGAAGCGCATGACGGCCGGCTGCCCATCACGCTGGGCGATCTGATCGCCTTTTACGAAACCGCGCGTGTCTGAGACCCGAACGCTCGAAGCGCTCTCGCTCGCCGCGTTTATGGCGCCGGGCGCCGGGCGCGGACGCCGCGTCTCGACGCGCGACTTAAGCCTCAATCTCGACGATCTTGCTCGGGCGACCAGCCTAGACGCCGATTCGGCGTCGCTCGAAGGGCGCTCGGTGGCGCTTGTCGTCAGCGACATGGCCAAGGCCGCGGCGGCGCTGATCGAACTCGACGGTCTCGCCCGCCAGATTCTACTTTGTCCGCCCGGCGTCGACGCTGTGACCCTCGCGGCGCTCGCCCGCGTTGCGGAGATCGACGCCCTGGTCCACGACGGCGATGCGCCGGAGCCCGACGTCGGCGTCGCGACCCGCGTCGTCTGCCGCCTGCCTCTGACGCCGCTTGCCGCGCCCCGGCGGCGAAGCTTCGCCACCGAATGGATCTTGCCAACCTCCGGCACGAGCGGAACGCCGAAACTGGTGGCTCACACACTGGCGACGCTCACCGCGCCATTCCAGCCCGACGCCGGGCAGCGCTGGGCGACGTTCTACGACATTCGCCGCTATGGCGGGCTGCAGATCTTCCTGCGCGCGCTGGCCGGCGTGGAATCGCTGACGCTGAGCGATCCGAACGAAAGCGTCGAAGCCTTTCTGCTCCGGCTGGCGACGGCCGGCGCAACCCATATTTCCGGTACGCCGTCGCATTGGCGCCAGGCGCTGATGAGCCCGGCCATCCGCCGCCTTTCGCCGCAGTCGGCGAGGCTTTCGGGCGAGATCGCCGACGATGCGACGCTCGCCGCGCTGAAGGCGCTATTCCCCGCGGCGCGCGTCGAACATGCTTATGCTTCGACCGAAGCGGGCGTGGTCTTCGTCGTCGGCGATGGCCGCGCAGGTTTTCCCGCAACGCTCATCGGCGAACGCAGCGACATGACGATCCGCATCGAGGATGAAACGCTGCGCGTGCGCTCGCGCTGCACGGCGCTGCGTTATGTCGGCAAGGATGCGCCGCAACTGAAAGACGCCGATGGCTTCGTCGACACCGGCGACGTTGTCGCGCACAGCGGCGACCGCTTCGTTTTCTTCGGCCGGCGCGGCGGAATCATCAATGTTGGCGGCGCCAAGGTCCATCCCGAAGAGGTCGAGGCCGCGCTCAATGCGCATGAACTGGTCAGGGCGAGCCGCGTCTTCGCCCGCAAGAATCCGATCACCGGCGCGCTGGTCGCCGCAGAAGTGGTGTTGCGCGCCGGGGCGAGCGCCGATGAAGCGACCAGGCGCGATATTCTCGCCGCCTGCCGGGTCGCGCTGGCGCCCTATAAGGCGCCGACGTCGCTGACTTTCGTCGCCGAACTGCCGATCACTGAGGGGGGCAAGCTGGCCCGCCATGGATGACTGCGATGGATAATGTTCTCGTCACCGGCGCGAGCCGCGGCCTCGGTCTGGCGATCGCCACGCGGCTGGCCCAGGACGGCTTTTGCGTCACCGGCGTCGCGCGCAAGCCGGGCGAGGGCTTCGCCGCGGCCGCCCAGTCGCTGACGGGACCGGGCGCGTTGCATTTCGAATCCTTCGATCTCGCCGATATCGCCGCCATCCCCGCCTTCGTACGCGAACTGCGCGAGCGGCGCGGGCCGATCTACGGTCTCGTCAACAATGCCGGGGTCGGCGGCGAGGGCCTGCTGGCGACGATGAAGACGCAGGAGATCGAGGCGCTGCTGCGCCTCAACACGCTGTCGCCGATCGTGCTGACCAAATATGTCGCGCGCGGCATGATGGCCGAGGGGCGAGGGCGGATCGTCAATATCGCCTCGATCGTCGCCGCAACCGGCTTCAACGGCCTCTCGGTCTATGCGGCGAGCAAAGCCGCGCTGACCGGCTTCACGCGCTCGCTGGCGCGCGAGGTCGGCAGGGTCGGCGTCACGGTCAACGCTATCGCGCCGGGCTATGTCGACACCGAAATGACGCGTGGCCTTGACGCGACCCAGCGCGAGCGCATCGCCGGGCGCGCTGCGCTGCGCCGTCTCGCCGAACCGCAGGACATCGCCGCAATGGCCTCGCTCTTGATGGGCGAAGGCGGCCGCAACATCAGCGGCGCGGTGTTGACGGTGGACGCCGGCGCGACGGCTTAGCGCGCGTAGTGGCGCGGGCCTCCGCGCCCGCGGCCACGGAGGGCTGCGCCACTTTGGCCTATCGCGCTGAAATTGCCGCCTGTGACGCCGTATCGGCGTATAGCGCCGCCACGGCTTGAGCGCGGCGCTGCAGCGTCGCACGCTGATTGAGCGAGCCCTTGTCGGTGATCTCGCCGGCGTCGAGCGACGGCGGCTCTTCGAGCAGCAGGATGCGCTCGACCCGGCTCGCCGAGCCGGTCGCTGTGGCCGCGAAAGCGGCGAGCCGCTTGCGGAAGGCTTCCCGCACCCGGCCATCGGCGAGCTCGGCGCGTTCGCCGCCCGTCAATCGCCGGCATTCGTCGAGATCGGGAAAGACCAGCGCTGCCACCGCGTCGCGATCATGGCCGGCGATGACGACATCCTTGGCGAGCGGCGCCAGCGCCGAGACCAGCGCGGCGCGCAGCGGGCCGACGCTGACCCAGGTGCCGGTGGCGAGTTTGAAATCCTCGGCGATGCGGCCGTCGAAGATGAAGCCGCCCGCCGCATCGCCGGGCGTCGCGAAGCGCAAGGCGTCGCCGAAGCGATAGAAGCCTTCCCCGTCGAAAGCCTTGCGGGTGAGTTCTGCGTCGCGCCAATAGCCGGGCGTCACGGTCGCCGCCCGCACGCGGGCTTCGAGCTTGCCTTCGACCGGCGCGAGCTTGAGTTCGAGCCCGGCCATCGGATGGCCCATATTGCCGGGCTCATTGACATCGATCAGGCACATCAGCGCCGAAGGCGCGGTTTCCGTCGCGCCGAGCCCGGTGACGAAGGGAATGTCGCGACCCCGCTCGCGCCGCGCCATCGCGCGATAGTCGTGGAAGATTTCCGGCGCGAGGCCGGCGCCGGCGTAAAACAGCATCTCCAGCCGGCTGAAGAACTTCGCGCGCAGCGCCGCGTCGGCTTCCAGATGCGGCAGCAGGGCTTCAAAGCCCTTGGGCACGTTGAAATAGACGGTCGGCGCGATCTCCCGGAGATTAGCGATGGTTTCCGCGACGCCGGCCGGCGTCGGCCGGCCGCCGTCGAAATGGAATGTCCCGCCATGCGTCAGCGCGATGCCGAAATTATGATTGGAGCCGAAAGTGTGGCTCCACGGCAGCCAGTCGAGCAGCACAGGCGGCGCGCGCGTCAGGAAGGGGAAGGCCTGAGCGAGCATCGCCTGATTGGCGCAGATCATGCGCTGGGTGTTGACGACCGCCTTGGGCCGGCCGGTCGAACCCGACGTCAGCAGGAATTTGGCGATCGTGTCGGGGCCGACATTCGCCCGGGCCCGGGCGAGCGCGGCGTCGGGGGCGCCGGCGAGCAATTGCGAAAAGGGCAGCGCTTTGGCGGATTCCGGATTGCGCGCCGCGACGCGCACAATCTCGGGCCCGGCTGTCGCGTCGAGGGCGCGCGCGAAAGCCGCGCCGTCGCTGACATAGACAAGACCCGGCGTCAGCAATTCGAAGGCGAAACGCAGCTTGGCGAAGTCCTGCGACAGTAGCGAGAAGGGCGGCGACACTGGACAATAGGGGACGCCGATCTCCATCGCCGCCAGTCCGATCAGCGCATGTTCGATGTCGTTGCCGGAGAGCACGAAGATCGGCCGCTCGGGCGAAAGGCCAAAGCGCAGCAGCGCCGAGGCGATGCGCGTCACTGCCGCCAAAGTCTCGGCAAAGGTGAGCTTGCGCCAGCTTCGGTCTGCGTTGCGCTCGGCGAGAAAGACCCGATCGGGCGCCTCAGTCGCCCAGCGCCGCAACGCGTCGCCGATACGCTTTGGATAGTCGGGCAGGGGCTCGGCGGAGCGGATGAGGAAGGCGCCGTCGGGACGGGCGACGAGATGCGGGGTCAGTTTACCCAGCGCCGAGCGCGTCTCGCCTGCGGCGCCGATTGCGCCCATCATTCCCTCCCGTCGCCGGCGCGGCTCGCGCGTCGCGGGCGACAGATAGCTATAGTCCATAACTATCCTGTCAGGATGGCCCTAGCCCGTCAATCGGGAGGGAAGGTTCTACAGGCTGAGCGCCGTGCGCACCGGCGCCGGCCAATCGGCGATATCGGGTCCATGGGCGGCGAATAGCGCCGCCGCCAGACGATCCATGCCGAAGGCGACGCAGGCGGTGTGCATCGTCTCGCCGTCCTCGCCGCGCAGGCCCCAGACCTCGCCGAAATGGTCGCGGTGGCAATTGAAGCTCATGCAGGCGGTCGGCTTGTCGACCGAGCGCACGGGGATGACCAACTCGAATTTCAATTGCTGCTCAAGCTGAATGCGGCCGACCATCGCGCCGCCGCGGCCGAAGAACGGATCATTCGCCGCCTCGATGCGATGGGAAAGGCCGAGCGTCTCGGCGATGCGCGGCGCCCGCGCGCGCCAGGCCTCGCGAAACGCGGTCGCATCCTCGGGCGCGCCGATGAAAACGAATTCGCGCATGCGAAAGGATTGCAGCCGGTCGATGTCTTTTGAGGGCTCGCGGCGAAAACAATCGGAGGCGACGTCGAAAATCAACCCGCCCTTGGCGACGCGCCCGCGCTTGGCCGCCATCGGATAGACCGGATAGCAGGCCGCCGGCGCCAGCACGAGATCGCTTGCCTCGAGCGTTTCGGTCCAGTCCCCGCCCGCCTCGAAGCGTTCGACCGCCGCGCCGATCCCGCGTTCGCCGCCGCCAAGCGCGCAGACGCAACCCAGTAGATTGGGAAAGCTTTTCAGATAGCCCGACTTCTCGATCAGCGCGCGACTGACGACAGGCGGAAAGCGGACGACTTCCGCCCGCTCGTCGCGCATGCCGGTGATCAGCGCGCCCAGGCCCTCGATCACCGCCTCATAGGCGCCCGAGCGGCCATAGACGCCGTCGACGCCGGTTGGGCGGAACATGGCGTCGAAGATCTTTTCCGGCGCGGCGAGCGGTCGGCCGAGGCGGGGATCTGCGACGCTCATCGACGAGCTCCTTGTCTTGAAAGATTAGCGGCTCAACGCGGTCGGCGCTTCGCTCATCAGCGCCGCCGGATCGGCGCTGGCGAGAATGCGGTCATTGCTGATCATGATCGGCGCCGAGAGAATATCGCGCAGATAGCGGCCCATCGCGAATTCAGTGTCGTTGCGATAGCCCGAGAGGCCGCAGGCGCGCATTGCGGTCATCGTCGTCGCGACCGCGAGTTCCGAGGCTTCGACCTTGAGCATGGTCAGCGCGAGCTGCGCCTCCATCGTCGACAACCCGCCCGGATCGGCGGCGTGACGTTCGAAATTGGCGATGCCGGCCTGCACGGTCGCGCGCAGCGTTTCGAGCGAGAGGCGGGCGCGGGTGAGCTGCGCGGCCGCGGGCGGCATGCGGCCGCCGCCGGCGCGCGCCGCCTTACGCACGAAGGCGCGGGCGCGGGCCAGCGCCCCCGACGCGACGCCGAACCAGGCGGCGCTCCAGAAGAGATGGGCGTAGGGCAACATGGTCTGGCTATGGATGCGCTCATAGGGCTCGGGCAGGATCTGCTCGGCCTCGCCTTCGGCGCGCACAATGAAGCCGACACTGCAGGTTCCGCGCATGCCGAGCGTGTCCCAGCTCTGCGTCTGCTCCAGCGTGTAGTCCTGACGGCGGAAGACGACGAGCACCTGATCGGATTTGGCGGCGCTATCGGAGCGGCGCGCCGTGGTGACGAGCGCGTCGGCTTCGCGCCCATAGGAAATGCAGGACGCGTCGCGCTCGAGCGAAACCCGCCCGCCCGAGAGGCGCACCGGGGCTTCGCTTGAGCGGATGTCGGCGCCATTGCCGCCCTCGGTCGTCGAGGAGGCGATGAGCCATTGCCGCTCGGCCACCTCGCGCAGAAAGGCGAGCGGCCAGGCGGCGGCGCGCGCATGGCGCGCAATGCAGGCGAGCTTGACCTGATGCATGGCGAAGATCATCGCGGTCGAAGCGCAGGCGCGACCGAGAATGGCGCAGACGTCGGCGACATCGGCGGCGCGCGCGCCTTCGCCGCCCAATTCCTGAGCGATCAGCATGCCGAGCAGCTTGCGCTCGCGCAGTGCGGCGAAGGCCTCGGCGGGGAAACGCGCTTCGCGATCGACGGCGTCGGCGAAGCGCTCGGCGATTTCGGCGACCGCTTCGGCGCGAGCGATGAAGTCGGGCGAGCCCGACGCGTCGCCTGTTCTGGCGCGCGGATTGCGGGGGGTGAGCGGGCTGACGTTGTGGGTCATGGCGATCGCTCCGATCAATGCGAGTTCAGACGTAGCGGCGGCGCGTTGATCGATGTAGATTGGCGAAGGGTCAACGCATCGGCCAACAACAGAAGTCGACGGCAATCGTAAATATCGCGGATGAGTAACATAATCGACAAATGGTAGGTTTAAACCTTAACGAGATTTTAACTGCGATGCTGAAACCCCAGGCTATCGGGTCCGTCGATGTTAGGCTTAATCGGCGAAGAAACCCCGCAAGTTCGATTCAATCGCTACATAAATCCTCGTCCCATTTTGTGACGGAACGCCGACAATGAGCGATTGCGCGACGCCCGACGTCAAGATTCGGGATTTGGCGAGCGAATTCGCACCGGGGTTGCCCGCCGATCCGGAACGCGCGCGCGGCGCGGATTTGCGCGATTGCGGACTAACCTCAATGGCGAGCGTGCGGCTGATGCTGGCGATCGAAGCCGCTTTCGGCGTCGCCATTCCCGACGCCGAGCTGACACCCGAGAATTTTCGCACCCTTGCGACGATCGAGGCGCTGATCGCGCGCCTCAAGGCGGAATGACGGCGCAACTCGGCGCCAAGGCGCACGGTGGCCTCGATCCCCGCGCGCGACGATTTCTCGATCTGCTTGCCGCCGCCTTACGCCCCGACGCTCTCGATCTCTCGAATCTGCGCGCCGCCACGGCGGCGCTCGCCGCTTTCGCCGCGCCACCTCCGACGGTCGAGCGTCGCGACGAGCGCATCGGCGCCGCGCCCGGCGTGCCGGTCAGGCATTACGCGCCGCCGGGGCGGGGCGACACGCTTCTGCCGGGCCTCATCTATTTCCATGGCGGCGGCTTCGTCTCCGGCGGGCTGGAGAGTCATGATGCGATTTGCGCTTCGCTCTCAGCGCGCGGCGATTGCCGCGTGATCGCGGTCGATTATCGTCTCGCGCCCGAACATCGCTTTCCCGCCGCGCTGGAGGATGCCGAGGCGGCGCTGAAGGCGATCGTTGAAGACCCGCGGCGCTTCGGCGTCGATGGGCGCCGCGTCGGCGTCGCGGGGGATTCCGCCGGCGCCGGGCTTGCCGTCGTCATGGCGCGCATCATGCGATCGTCGCTCGCTCTGCAATTGCTGCTCTGTCCGGTGATGACGCCGCTGGCGCGCACGCGCTCGCGCGTCGAGTTGGCGCGCGGCCATCTGATCGAAGAGGCGACGATGTCGCGCTACTGGGAACTCTATCGCGCCGACGGACTGTCGCCCGACGACCCGCGCGTCGCGCCGCTGAACGGCGGCGATTTTTCGCGCTTGCCGCCGGCGTTCGTTCACGTCGCCGAATTCGATCCGCTGCGCGACGAGGGCGCGGTCTATGTCGAGGCCTTACACGCGGCAGGCGTCGAGGCGGCGCTCACTGTTCATGCCGGGCTCGTCCACCACTTCTACGGGCTGGGCGCGATGATCCCAGGAGGTCAGGCGGGACTGGAACGGATCGGCGACGATTTGCGCCGCGCCTTCGCGGCGATGGCGTGATGGAATCGCTGCCATGCCAGGGGCGAACGGCCCCGCCAGCTTGTTTTTACCCCCCGGCGCGCTTAGGTTCCGGGCACGATCAAACGCGATGCCGCCGCTTCGTCGACGGGGTCGGCATATGGGATTAAGACCATGGGTGGCTTAAGCATTTGGCACTGGCTGCTGTTCATAGCAGTGGCGCTGCTGCTGTTCGGCGGCAAGGGCAAGATTTCCGACATCATGGGCGACGTCGCCAAGGGCGTGAAGTCGTTCAGGAAGGGCATGGCGGACGACGACGAGGCGAAGCCCGCCCCCCCGGCGCCGCGGCTCGACAGCCGCCCCGCTTCGACGGTTGACGCCAAAGAAACCGACAAGGTCAGCTGACGCGTCCGCTTCGACGCGCCGCCTCAGGACCTCAGCATGTTCGATTTCGACGTCGGGAAACTGCTTGTTTTTGGCATTATCGCGCTGGCGGTGATCCCTCCCAAGGATCTGCCGCGCGTGATGCGCGCGGTCGGCCAGGCGATGGGTAAGATGCGCCGCATGGCGCGCGAGTTTCAGGGCCAGTTCATGGACGCTATGCGCGAGGCCGATCTCGACAGCGTCAAGAAGGAACTCGACAGCCTGAAGAAGGACGTCGAGCAGGAAGCCCGGTCGCTCGAACAATCGGCCAAGATCGCGACCAAGATCGACGGTTCCTTCGATCCGGCGATGGCGATCCAGTCGGAACGTTCGCAGGCGGCGCCGCCGCCCCATGATGTCGGTCTCTCCGAAGTGCCGCTCAGCGCGCCGGAAGCGGCGCTTGCCGCGCCCGAGGCGTTAGCCGTCGTCGCCACCGCCGCCCAAGTGGCGCCTGTTGAAGTCGCGCCAGTCGAGGCGGCGGTCCCGCGGGATGCCGCGGAATGACAGCGGAAGATATCGACGCCACCAAGGCGCCGCTGATGGACCATCTGATTGAGCTCAGGATGCGGCTCGTCAGGGCGCTCTACGCATTCTTCGCGGCCTTCCTGGTCTGCTTTTATTTTTCGCGCTCGATCTACAACGTCCTCACCGAGCCCTATGTGCGCGTCGTCGGCGCGGACAAGGCGACGCTGATCGCCACGCATTTCCTCGAGCAATTTTACACCAACGTCCGTCTCAGCATGTTCGGCGCCGGCGTGATCGCCTTTCCGCTCATCGCGACGCAGATTTATAAGTTCGTGGCGCCTGGTCTCTACCGCCACGAGCGGCAGGCCTTTCGACCCTATCTGATCGCCACGCCGTTTTTTTTCGCCGCCGGCGGCTTGCTCGTCTATTTCGTCGTCATGCCGCTGCTGATCCGCTTCTCGGTGTCGCTGCAGCAGGTCAATACGCCGGGCGAGGCGACCATCGAGCTGTTGCCGAAGGTCAGCGAATATCTGTCGCTTATCATGACGCTGATCTTCGCCTTCGGCGCTGCGTTCCAGCTTCCGGTCATTCTGACGCTGCTTGGCCATATCGGCATCGTCGACTCGAAATATCTCTCGTCGATGCGCCGCTACGCGATTGTCGGCGTCACCGGCGTCGCGGCGATCCTCACCCCGCCCGATCTGATCAGCATGATGTCGCTCGTCGTGCCGATGCTGCTGCTCTACGAGGGATCGGTAATCGCCGTGCGCATCGTCGAAAAACGCCGCAAGGCCGCCGAGAGCGCCAAGACGGCTGACGCCACGAAGACCGCCGACGCCGCCAAGAGCGATGCGGCGACGAACGCCGACCAGACCAAGCCGTGAACCGCGCCGCACGATGACGCCGCGCGACATCCTCGCCGCGGTTTCCGTCGCGGTCGTCTGGGGCCTGACTTTCATCGCTATCAAATTCGGCGTCGAGGCCGCGCCGCCGCTCGCGCTTTCGGCGCTTCGCTTCTTCTTCGCCGCCGTGCCGCTCGTCTTTTTCGTGCGACCGCCCAAGACCTCGCCCTGGCTGGTCGTTCTCTATGGCCTGGCGATCGGCGTCGGTCAGTTCGGCCTGCTGTTCATCGCGATCGAGCAGGGCTTTCCGGTCGGCCTGAGCTCGCTGGTCATTCAGTCGCAGGTCTTTTTCACGATTCTCTTCGCCTGGGCGCTGCAGGGCGAGCGACCGCGGCCCGCTCAGCTCGCCGGCGCCGGCGTCGCGCTCGCCGGCATCGCGTTGATCGGCTCGGAGCGCCTTAACGGCGCGAGCTTCGGCCCGCTCATGCTGGTGCTCCTGGCGGCTGCCTTCTGGGGCGCGGGCAATGTGATCGGCAGGCTCGCTGGCCGCGTCGACATGCTGGGTTTCACGGCCTGGTCCAGTCTCGTCGCGCCGGCGCCGCTGATGCTCGCTTCCCTCTGGTTCGACGGCAAGGCGGCCCTCGCGCCGCTGAGCCGTCCAAGCCTGCAGCTCATGCTTTCGGTTCTGGTGCTGTCCTATGGCGGAACGGTGTTCGGCTATGGGCTGTGGTCGCGTCTGCTGGCCAATCATCCGGCGGCGTCTGTGACGCCTTTCGCGCTGCTGGTGCCGATCGTCGGCATGATCGCGGCATCGATCATCTTCGGTGAACCGCTCGACGCATTTGAGCTTTGGGGCGCGCTTCTGGTAATGGCTGGCCTCGCGGTCAATGTTTTCGGCGACCGGATGCTGGCGCGCCTGCGGCCGCCTCTGGTGAAATAATGCACGATATCAAGGTGATCCGCGACAATCCTGAGGCCTTCGACGACGGCTTGGCGCGCCGTGGACTGGAGTCGCGCGCCGAATCGCTGCTCGCGCTGGACGACCGGCGCCGCGCCGCCATTCTCGAATTGCAACGCGTACAGGAGCGGCGCAACGCGGCCTCCAAGGAAATCGGCGCGGCGATGAAGAGCGACGCCAAGCGCGCCGAAGCGCTGAAGGAAGAGGTCGGCCGGCTGAAAGCCTCGATGCCGGCGCTGGAGTCGGAGGAGAAAGCGGCCGGCGACGCGCTCGATCTCGAGCTCGCCGCCATTCCCAATCTGCCGCGCGCCGACGTTCCCCTCGGCAAGGACGAGAACGACAATGTCGAGCTGCGCCGCCATGGCGCGCCGCCGAGGTTTCCCGAAGGCTTCAAGCCGCGCGAGCATTTCGAAATCGGCGAAACGCTCGGCCTGATGGATTTTGACGCGGGGGCCAAGCTTTCGGGCGCCCGTTTCGTGGTGCTGAAAGGCGCGCTGGCGCGGCTCGAACGCGCGCTGATGCAATTCATGCTCGATCTGCACACGGGCGAGCATGGCTACGAAGAAATCAACCCGCCGCTGCTGGTGCGCGACGCCGCAATGTTCGGCACGGCGCAATTGCCCAAATTCGCCGACGATCAATTCGCCGCCTATGCCGGCGTGGCGCGCGTTCCGCCGCAAGGCGAGGGCGCGACACAGACCGTAGCCAATCCGTTCTGGCTCATCCCGACCGCCGAAGTGCCGCTCACCAATCTCGTGCGCGAGCAGATCACCGACGAGACGAAGCTGCCGCTGCGCTTGACTGCCGGAACCTTTTGTTTCCGCGCCGAAGCGGGCGCGGCGGGACGCGACACGCGCGGCATGATCCGCCAGCATCAGTTCGAGAAGGTCGAACTTGTTTCGATCACGACGCCCGAAGACTCAGCCGCCGAACACGAGCGAATGACCGCCTGCGCCGAGGAAGTGCTGAAACGGCTCGGCTTGCATTTTCGCACAATGATCTTGTGCACGGGCGATATGGGTTTTGCCTCGCAGCGAACCTATGACATCGAGGTCTGGC
>SSMV01000067.1 GCA_004799435.1 Bradyrhizobium sp. | reverse complement strand
TCAACAAATTCTATGTGCTCGACCTCAATCCGCAAAAATCCTTCATCGGCTGGGCGGTGGCGAAGGGGCTGACGGTTTTCGTCGTCTCCTGGGTCAATCCTGACGAACGCCACGCCGGCAAGGGATTCGAATCCTATCTGCGCGAAGGCGTGTTCGCCGCGCTCGACGCGATCGAAAAGGCGACCGGCGAGCACGAGGTGTCGGCGATCGGCTATTGCGTCGGCGGCACGCTGCTGTCGATCGCGCTCGGCTATCTGGCGGCCGAAGGCGATCAGCGCATTACCAGCGCGACGCTGCTGGCGACGCAGATCGATTTTTCCGACGCCGGCGATCTCAAGGTCTTTGTCGACGCCGAACAGCTCAAGGCGCTCGAGCGAAGGATGGAGGAGACCGGCGGATTTCTCTCGGGCGCTCACATGGCCAACGCCTTCAACATGCTCAGGCCCGACGAGCTGATCTGGTCCTTCTTCGTCAACAACTACCTCAAGGGCAAGGAGCCAATGCCCTTCGACCTGCTGGTGTGGAACGCCGACTCGACCCGCATGCCCGCCGCCAATCACCGCTTCTATCTGCGCCACTGCTATTTGCAGAACGATCTTGCCAAGGGCCGGCTGGAGATCGGCGGTCATCGCATCGATCTCACCGCCGTCACGGCGCCGATCTATGAACTGGCGACGCGCGAGGACCATATCGCGCCGGCGCGTTCGGTCTTCACGGGGGCGAAACTGTTTGGCGGCGACGTGCGCTTCGTGCTCGCGGGGTCCGGCCATATCGCCGGCGTCATCAATCCGCCCGGCAAGCCGAAATACCAATATTGGACCGGCGCGGCGCCAAAAGGCGCCTTCGACGATTGGTTCGCGGCGAGCCGGGAAACCGCCGGCTCCTGGTGGCCGGATTGGCTCGACTGGGTGACCCGTCAGGCGCCGGCCAAAGTCGTGGCGCGCCAGCCTGGCGGCGGCGTCCTCGCGCCGCTCGCCGACGCGCCCGGCGACTATGTGCGGGTGCGCGCTTAAGCCTGCGCCGGGGAAATTCTCGCCAAATCGGGCGCCGGCGGCCTATAAACCCGCTGGAGCCCGATCTGATGCCCAAAGCCCCGCCTTCGCCCGTCGCGCCGCGCCTCGATCTGCCCAACCGCCCGCGCCGCAACCGCAAAGCCGAATGGACGCGGCGGCTGACGGCCGAACATGTGCTCACCGCCGCCGATCTGATCTGGCCGCTCTTTCTCGTCGAGGGCAAAAAGAAGCGGATCCCGGTGGCGGCCATGCCGGGCGTCGAACGGCTCAGCGTCGATGAAGCGCTGCGCGCCGCCGAGCGCGCCGTCGCGCTCGAAATCCCGGCGATCGCTTTCTTCCCCTATACGGAAGCGCGCCTCAAAGACGAACTCGCCAGCGAGGCGTTCAACGAAGACAATCTCGTTTGCCGCGCGCTTCGGGCGATCAAACAGGCCTTTCCCGATCTCGGCCTCGTCGCCGACGTCGCGCTCGATCCCTATACGAGCCACGGCCACGACGGGCTGATGTCGGGCGAGACGATCCTCAATGACGAAACCGTCGCGGCGCTCACGCGTCAGGCGCTCAATCAGGCGCGCGCCGGCGCCGACATCATCGCGCCTTCCGACATGATGGACGGCCGGGTCGGCGCCATTCGCGCCGCGCTCGACGCGGAAGGCTTTCTTGACGTGCAGATCATGGCCTATGCGGCGAAATACGCTTCGGCCTTCTATGGGCCGTTCCGCGACGCGGTCGGCTCGGCCGGCGCGCTGAAGGGCGACAAGCGCACCTATCAGATGGACCCGGCCAATTCCGACGAAGCGCTGCGCGAGGTCGAACTCGATCTCGCCGAGGGCGCCGACATGGTGATGGTCAAGCCGGGCATGCCCTATCTCGACATCATTCGCCGGGTGAAGGATGAATTCGGCGCGCCGACCTTCGCCTATCAAGTGAGCGGCGAATATTCGATGATCATGGCGGCGGCGGCGAACGGCTGGCTCGACGGCGACAAGGCGATGATGGAGAGCCTGATCGCCTTCAAGCGCGCCGGCGCCGACGGCATATTGACCTATTTCGCGCCGCGCGCGGCCGAGGCGCTTCGGGCGCGACGCTAAGGAACGGGAGGGCGCGGGCGCGTGACGCGGGCTGCCGCTCTCCTTGTCGTTCTCGCGGCGCTGACCCAGAGCGGTTGCGCGAGGCTGGTCGAAACCGATCAGGCGCGCCTGTGCCGCATGGCGCTGCCGGCGATCCTGCCGCCCGACGCCTCGATTGAAATCCTCCGCCAGCGCGAATTCGCCGATGGCGACGGCGTGCGCGTCTTTTTCCGCGAGACGCTTGCGGCCGGCGAAGCCACCCATGTCGAAGACTGCGGCTTTCGCCATTCCGGTCGGCCGCTGCACTCCGACGAATTGATTGCGCTCGCCGTGGACGGGCGCGCGCTGAACGACGCGAGCCTCTATTTTCTCGATCGCTTCTGGCTGGCGACGCCGGAGGCGCGCGCCGCCGATCCGGCGCCGCTCGGCGATCTCGCCGGCCTGCCCCGCCTGTCGCCCTCGCTCGCCTATGCGCTGCAGCAGGCGCTCGACGGTCTGCCGCTGGCGGCGATCTACGCCCTGCTGGCGGCGTCCTATTCGCTGGTCTACGGGCTCGTCGGCCGAATCAACCTCGCCTTCGGCGACCTCGCCGCGGCGGGCGGCTATGCGACGGCGCTGGGCGCTCTGCTCGCGGCGGGAGAGACGCCCGCGGCGGTCCTTGCGACGGCCCTGACGCTCGGCGCGGCGAGCGCGGCCCTGTGGGGTCTGGCGACCAGCCGCTGGGTCTTTGCGCCGCTGAGTGGCGCCAGCGGCCAGCAGACGCTGGTCGCCAGCGTCGGCCTGGCGATTTTCCTCGGCGAGCTGCTGCGCCTCGCTCAGGGCAATCGCCAGATCTGGGTCAGCCCGATGTTCAATGCGCCCTTCGGCGTGGCGCGCGCGCCCGGCTTCATTGTCGCGACCGCCCCCGATGCGCTGCTCGCCGTCGGCTGCGCGCTCGCCGCCGGGTCGGCGCTGGTCGCCGCGATGCGCGTGACCCGGTTCGGGCGGCGCTGGCGCGCCTATGCCGACGATCCGGTCGCCGCGCAATTGTTCGGCGTCGGTCCGCGCGCCATTCTGGCGCAGACCTTCGCGCTGGCGGGCGCGCTGGCCGGTCTCTCGGGCTTCGTGATGACCATGTATTATGGCTCGGTCGGCTATGCCGCAGCGACCGGGCTGGGGCTGAAGGCGCTGGTCGCCGCCATTCTGGGCGGCGTCGGCTCGATCACCGGCGCCTTTCTTGGCGGTCTTGTCGTCGGCGCTTTCGAGGCGGCCTGGAACGCCAGTTTCTCCGCCGATTACCGCGATGTCGCGGTGTTTTCCCTGCTGGCGATCATTCTCGCGCTCAGGCCCGGCGGCATTCTCGGCGTCCGGCCCTGAACCGGCTAGGCTGAGGCGCCCTTGATTCGGCCTCTCTGCGCCCCAGATTCGCCCTGCCCGGCCGTTCCGGCCGAAGGAGCCTCGCCGTGACCCAATTCGTCGGAGCCTACCGGGTCGATCCGCTCTCAGGCGTGCGCACCCGCCGCATTGTCGCGCTCGTCTTCGACCTGATTCTCGTGTCGATGCTGGTTTTCGTCATCTGGTTCGCGCTGGTGATCCTCACCCTCGGCCTGGCGCTGATTCTGCTGCCGCCGCTTTATCCGTTCGTCGCCTTTTTCTACAACGGGCTCACCGTTTCGGGGCGGAAAATGGGCACGCCCGGCATGCGGCTCATGGGGCTGGAGATGCGCATGCATGAAGGCGGCGCCCGCGTTCCCTTCATCAACGCCGCCGCGCATGCGATCTTTTTCTACATAAGCTGGTTCTTTCCGCCGGTGTTTCTCGTCTCGCTGTTCGACGTCGAGAAGCGCTGCGTGCATGACATGCTAGCAGGCGTGACAGTGGTGCGGCGAATGTGAATTGGACCTGCGTTTTTTTATTGCGGGCCATTCCTATCGGGCGCGATCCGTTCTAGCCTCGTACAAATGTGCGACGCTCGCAGGAGTGCGACAGCGTGACTCGCGAATTGCGGGACGCCCCCCAGTTCTATCTCACCGCGCCTTCGTCATGCCCCTATCTGCCGGGGATGCAGGAGCGGAAGGTTTTCACCCATCTCGTCGGCAAACGCGCCGCTTCGCTCAATGACGCGCTGACGCTCACCGGCTTTCGTCGCTCGCAGACCATCGCCTATCGACCGGCCTGCGAAAATTGCCGCGCCTGCGTGTCGGTGCGCGTGCTGGTCGACGACTTCCGCCCGAGCGTCAGCCAGAAACGGGTGCTGAGGGTCAATCGCGACATTGTCGGCGCGGCGGCGCCCAACAAGCCGAGCGGCGAGCAATACGCTTTGTTTCGCCGCTATCTCGACGAGCGCCATCCCGATGGCGGCATGGCCGACATGTCGATGCTCGACTATTCGATGATGATCGAAGACAGCCACATCGACACGTCGCTGACCGAATATCGCCGCGTCGAATCGGGCGGCGCGCGGACGGGCGAAGGCCGGCTGGTCGGCGCCTGCCTGACCGACCGGCTCGCCGACGGGTTGTCGCTGGTCTATTCCTTTTACGCGCCGGACCAAGCCAGACGCTCGCTCGGCGCCTTCATGATCCTCGATCATATCGCCAAGGCGCGCCGCCTCGGCCTGCCGCATGTCTATCTCGGCTATTGGGTCGAGGGCTCGCGCAAGATGGCCTATAAGGCTGCCTATCTGCCCCAGGAACGGCTGGGATTGAACGGCTGGGCGCGTTACGAGCGCGAGCCGGGCGTTTAAAGCCCCCCTGAAGCGCGCTGGCTTGCGCTTCTCTGCCCTCGCGCCTATCTCCTGTTGAGCTAGGCCCCTGATTTCGCGGGAGCGGACCCCTTGTTCATTCAGACCGAGACGACGCCCAATCCGGCGACGCTCAAATTCCTTCCCGGCCGCGCCGTGCTGGAATCGGGCACGTTCGAAGCGCGCGACGCTACTGAAGCCGAGCGCTCGCCGCTTGCCAAGGCCCTGCTCGAACTGCCGGGCGTCGGCGGCGTCTTCCTCGCGCCCGACTTTATCTCGGTGACCAAGAACGACGGCGAATGGCAGCATTTGCGCCCCGCCGTGCTCGGCGTCGTCACGGAATTCTTTCTCTCCGGCGCCCCGGCGCTGACCGGTGAAGGCGTGGCGGGAGAGGAATTTTTCCAGGCCGAGGATTCCGAGACGGTCGAGACGATCAAGGAGTTGATCGAGACCCGCGTGCGGCCGGCGGTCGCCGGCGACGGCGGCGACATCATCTTCAAGGGCTTCCGCGACGGCGTGGTCTATCTCGGCATGAAGGGCGCCTGCTCCGGTTGCCCCTCCTCCACCGCGACCTTGAAACACGGCATCGAGAATCTGCTGAAGCACTTCCTGCCCGAGCAGGTCAAAGGCGTCGAGCAGGTCTGACGCGGAAGGCCGACCGGTCCTTTCGCCGCCTCGGCCAGAGCTTTCAGCATTTGATTGGAACCGTCTGGCTCGTCATTGCGAGCGCAAGCGAAGCAATCCAGGGATTGTAAGGCGGAGCCCTTCGCCCCTTGGATTGCTTCGTCGCTATGCTCCTCGCAATGACGCGCATCCGCCTAAAAGCGGCCTGCCCTACACCATCTCCACCACAAGCCCGTCGCGCAGCGTCACGCGACGATCCATCCGCGCCGCGAGATCGAGATTATGCGTCGCCACCAGCGCGGCGACACGGCTCGCCTTGGCAAGTTCGGCGAGCGCGTCGAAGACATGATCGGCGGTTTTGGGATCGAGATTGCCGGTCGGCTCATCGGCCAGCAGGACGCGCGGCGCGTTGGCGAGCGCGCGCGCAATGGCGACGCGC
Organism: Bradyrhizobium sp.; assembly: GCA_004799435.1. Lineage (GTDB taxonomy): Bacteria > Pseudomonadota > Alphaproteobacteria > Rhizobiales > Beijerinckiaceae > Roseiarcus. The sequence goes on along the minus strand of SSMV01000067.1, from coordinate 5,067 downwards.
TGCTGCTCGCCGCCCGACAGTTCGGCCGGACGATGATCGGCGCGCGCAGCGAGGCCGAGATAATTGAGCAACTCCTGCGCCCGCGCCGCCGCTTCGGCGCGGCTTAAGCCGGCGATCATCTGCGGCAACACGATATTTTCCAGCGCCGAGAATTCCGGCAGCAGATGATGAAACTGATAGACGAAGCCGATCTCGACCCGGCGCAGCGCCGTGCGCTTTTCATCATTCATCGCCGCCGTCGTCGCGCCCCCGACATGGACCTCGCCAGCGTCTGGGCGCTCAAGCAGACCGGCGATATGCAGCAGCGTCGATTTGCCGGCGCCCGAGGGCGCGATCAGCGCCACCGACTCGCCGGGCTTGAGCGTCAGCTCCGCGCCGTTCAGCACTTCGATCGTCGTCTCGCCGCGACCGTAGCGGCGCTCGACGCCTTCGAGCCGCAGCGCGTCGGCTTCACTCATAGCGCAGCGCCTCGACCGGATCGAGCCGCGCCGCCCGCCATGACGGATAGATCGTCGCGGCGAGCGACAGAACGAGGGTCATCAGCGCCACCACCATGACGTCGTGGGGCTCGACGCGCGAGGGCAATTGCGAAAGGAAATAAAATTCGGAGGGGAAGAGATTCACGCCCAATAGCCAGCTCAGGCCCTTGCGGATTTCCTCGACATTCTGGGCGACGATAAGCCCCAGCGCGAGGCCGCAGACCGTGCCAAGCACGCCGATCGTCGCGCCGGTGATGAGAAAAATGCGCATCACCGCGCCGCGCGTCGCGCCCATGGTGCGCAGCACGGCGATCGCGCGCGCTTTGTCCTGCACCAGCATGATCAGGCCGGAGATGATGTTGAGCGCGGCGACCAGCACGATCAGCGTCAGGATCGCGAACATCACATTGGCTTCGACATTGAGCACGTCGAAGAAGCTCTTGTTGAGCTGGCGCCAGTCGGTGTCGATCATCGGCCGCTGTTCGGCGTTGGCGATCAGCGGGCGCATCGCGTCGATGCGGTCGGGATCGTCGAGATAGACCTCGATGACATTGGATTGCCCATCGAGATTGAAATAGGCCTGCGCTTCGGCGAGCGGCATGAAGACGAAGGTGTTGTCGAAGGTCGCCATGCCGATCTGAAAGATCGCCGCGACGGCGTAGCTCTTGACGCGCGGGGTGACGCCGAACGGCGTTTGCGCGCCCTTGGGCGAGATCAGCGTGATCTTGTCGCCGATCCTCAAGCCCAGATGTTCGGCAAGCCTTGCGCCGATCGCGACGCCCTGCCCCTCATCGAAGCCGTTCAGATTGCCCTGCGTGATATGGCCTTCGATGCCGGGCAGGCGCGCCAGATCGGCGCCGCGTATCCCGCGCACCAGCGCCGGGCCGGAATTGACCGGCGACGTCGCGAAGGCCTGCCCCTCGACCAATGGGGCCGCCAGCTTCACGCCGGGGAGTTTGCTGACCCGGTCGGTCACCGCCTGATAATCGGTCAGCGGGCTTTCGACGCCCTGAAGGAAAATATGGCCGTTGAGGCCGATCATCTTGTCCATCAGGTCATAATGAAAACCGTTCATCACCGACATGACGACGATCAACGCCGCGACGCCGACGACAATGCCGAGAAACGAAAAGCCGGCGATCACCGACACCGAACCATGGGCGCGCCGCGCTCTTAAGTAACGGAAGGCGATCATCCACTCGAAACGCGAGAAGGGCCGCGTCGCGCGAAGCGTCGGCGCGCTCTGCGTCGTTTCGAGTGCGGAGACGGTCATCGGTTCGTCACGCCTTGCCGCCCAATTTGGCGATCGCCGCCTCGACGCTGACCAGTTCGCGTTCGCCGCTGCGGCGATCTTTCAGCTCCACCTTGCCTTCGGCAAGGCTCTTGGGACCGACGATCGCCTGATGCGGCAGGCCGATGAGATCGAGCGTGGCGAATTTCGCCCCCGGCCGCTCGTCGCGATCGTCATAGAGAACATCGACGCCCTTGGCGGCGAGTTCGGAATAGATGCGCCCGCAGGCGCCGTCGCAGGCGGCGTCGCCCGGCTTGAGATTGGCGAGGCCGACCGCGAAAGGCGCCACCGCCTCGGGCCAGATCATGCCCGCCTCGTCATGGCTCGCCTCGATGATGGCCGCCACCAGCCGGCTCGGCCCGATGCCATAGGAGCCGCCATGGATGAGATGTTCCTTGCCGTCGGGGCCGTTGACGACTGCTTTCATCGGCTCGGAATATTTGGTTCCGAAGTAGAAAATATGGCCGACCTCGATGCCGCGCGCCGATACCCGCGCCGCCTCGGGCAGCGCGTCGAATTTCGCCGCTTCGTGCATGTCGGAGGTCGCCGCGTAATGCGACGTCCAGTCGGCGACGATCCTCGCGATCGCCGCCGTATCGTCGAAATTCACGTCCGCCGCCGGCGTCTCCATGGTTAAGTAACCGCGATGGCAGAAGACCTCGCTCTCGCCGGTCGAAGCAAGAATGATGAACTCATGGCTGAGGTCGCCGCCGATCGGCCCGGTCTCGGCGCGCATCGGGATCGATTTGAGGCTAAGCCGCGCGAAGGTGCGCAAATAGGCGACGAACATCTTGTTGTAGGAATGGCGCGCGCCCTTTTCGTCGAGATCGAAGGAATAGGCGTCCTTCATCAGAAATTCGCGCCCCCGCATCACGCCGAAACGCGGGCGCACCTCGTCGCGGAACTTCGTCTGGATGTGATAGAGATTGAGCGGCAGATCCTTGTAGGAGCGCACATAGGCGCGAAAGATCTCGGTGATCATCTCCTCATTGGTCGGGCCGTAGAGCATGTCGCGCTCATGCCGGTCCTTCAGGCGCAACATCTCCTTGCCATAGGCGTCGTAGCGGCCGGATTCGCGCCACAGATCGGCCGATTGCAGCGTCGGCATCAGGAGTTCGATGGCGCCAGAGCGGTTCTGCTCTTCGCGCACGATGGCGCAGATCTTGTTGAGCACGCGCAGGCCCAGCGGCAGAAAGGCATAGATGCCGGCGCCCTCCTGGCGGATCATGCCGCCGCGCAGCATCAGCCGATGCGAGACGATCTCCGCTTCCTTGGGATTCTCTTTCAAGATCGGCAGGAAATAGCGGGAAAGGCGCATGGTCTCGGGCTCTGAAAACAAAGGCGACGAATCGCGACGGCGCGCGACCGCCTGGCTGCGCGAGCGGCCTTATGGCCCTTTCGCCGCGCCAAGGGCAAGTCGCGCCGGCGCGCCTCAATTCCCCTCTTCACGATTTCGTGATCGCGCTTTCGGTAACCGCGACCGCCCGCCGGCGAATGACTTCATGCGAGGCCGAACATTCGGTCAGCGGGCGCGGCGGGAGCCGAAGCTCAAGGAAAATCATATCCTTATTCTAGAGAGGACACTCAGCCCATGAACGCCAAGACCGCCCTCACCGCCGCGAGCCTTGCCGGATCGCTTGCCGTCGCCCTGGCGCTCGCCTCAGCCGCCAAGGCCGGCCCCGCCCCCGCCCAGCCGGGGGCCGACAAGTGTTACGGCGTCGCGCTCGCCGGCCAGAACGATTGCGCCGCCGCCGCTGGCACAACCTGCGCCGGCACCTCGACCATCGACTATGATCCGGGCCACTGGAAATATGTCGCCAAGGGCTCCTGCGAAGGCATGATGACCCCGAAGGGCCATGGCATGCTGAAGGCGATGTGATTTCGCCCACCTCTTGAATTCATTGGACGGCTCCGCCCCCAAGAGGGCGGGGCCGTTTTCTTTTGGCTGGGCCGCCACGCTTCATATGAGCGCAGCGATTTTAGTCGCCCTCATCCTGAGCCGCCCGCGCCAGCGGGCGAGTCGAAGGATGCGGGCGGTCCGCCGGCGCCCGACCGAATGCGTCCGGCTCCTCGCCCTTCGAGACGGCGGCTACGCCGCCTCCTCAGGGTGAGGGCGCTGCCCGCTGAGCGAGGACAACGTGAGGGCCCCCCTCAGCGCAATTCGGGAAAATCCTCGATGCGAAATTCGCCCTCGGCCCGCGCGCCGGCCTCTGAGAGTTCGCCTTCGCGCTCACGCAGCTCGACCCGGCGAATCTTGCCCGACAGCGTCTTGGGCAGATGCGCGACGAACTCCAACCTGCGCACCCGCTTATATGGGGCGAGGCGCTCGCTCAGATAGGCGAAGATCGACAGCGCCGTCGCGCGATCCGGCGCAAAGCCCTCGGCGAGCGTGACATAGCCCTTGGGGATCGTCAGGCGAACGAGATCGGGCGCCGGCGCGACCGCCGCCTCCGCCACCGCCGGATGTTCGATCAGCGCGCTCTCCAGTTCGAACGGGCTCAGACGATAGTCGCTCGATTTGAAGACATCGTCCGAGCGTCCGACATAGGTGAGGAAGCCTTCGCCGTCGCGCGAGGCGATGTCGCCGGTTCGGTAATATTCGCCTTCGATCGGCTGAAGCGCGCCCTCGTCGTCGAGATAGCCGGGCGTCAGTCCGAGCGGCCGGCTTGCAAGCCGCAGCGCCACCTCGCCGAGATCGGCCTCTAACCCTTCGCCATCGAGCAAGGCGATGCGATAGCCGGGCAAGGGCCGCCCCATCGCGCCGACGACCAGCTTCTCTCCCGGCGGATTGGCGACCATCATCGTCGTTTCCGTCTGGCCATAGCTGTCGCGCAACGTCAGCCCCCAGGCGCGGCGGACTGTCTCGATCACTTCGGGATTGAGCGGCTCGCCGGACGAGCAAATCTCGCGCAGGGCCATGGGGCGTCGGCCGAGATTGCATTGCACGAGCTGTCGCCAGACCGTCGGCGGCGCGCAGAAGGAGGTGATCGGATGGGTCGCCAGTGTCTCAATCGTCGCTAGCGGATTGAACCTGCCCGCGAATGCCGCCGCGCAGGCGCCGGCGTTCCATGGCGCGAAAACATTCGACCAGGCGTGCTTGGCCCAGCCGGGCGAGGACAGATTGAGATGCGTGTCGTCGGGTCTCAGGCCGAGCCCATACATCGTTGTGAGATGACCTACGGGATAGCTCTCATGCGTATGGACCACCAGCTTCGGCCGCGCCGTCGAACCCGAAGTGAAATAGAGCAGGAAGGGATCGCTGGCGCGCGTCGCGCCATCGGGCGTGAAACGCTCCTC
>SSMV01000066.1 GCA_004799435.1 Bradyrhizobium sp. | reverse complement strand
CCGCGCCAGGCCGAGGACGACTCGCGTCGGCCTTACCTCGGCGACGCCGGGATCATAGCACCCGGAATAGACCGAGTTAATCATCGCCGCCCGCCCTTCGAATGTGTACTCGATGGCGACGGCGAAGTCGGTCGCGCTGGCGCGCGCGACCGAGGCGCGCAGCGGCCTGTCGTCGAGCAAGAGCGTCACCGCGGTTCCCGCCGGTGCCGGCGCGACGCCGCGCAGCCGGACGCCGCCGGTGGTGGAGATGTCTTCGATCAGGTAGAGTTGTACGCGGTCGCCGACGATCAGCCGCGCAACCGCGCCGCGCCCATGGAAGCGCAATGTCGAGCAGTGCGTAGTGGACGTCGAAGTGATCAGCGATCGCCGATGTCACGCCCTCGGCGCCCAGCCGAACGAGCGCAGCGCATTCATTGACCGCTGTTTTGAAGGCGCGTCTTTGCCAATCTCGACCACGGCGATCCGAATTGCGATCGCTCGAAACCACGGCGATCGTATGTCCCTCACCCTTCGAGAAAATGGCCAAGCGCGGCGAACGGGCGAACCCGGTCACAAATAATCTTGGCGATGGCCAACATGGGCACCGAAAGGATCGCGCCTGGAATTCCCCACATCCAGAACCAGAACACGAGCGAGAAAATGACGAGCACAGGGTTGAGCGTGAACCGCCTCGCCAGGAGCAAAGGGGTCGCGATTTCGCCTTCGAGCAAATGAACCCCCAAGTAGAGCGCCGCGGGCAGAAGCGCCTGCCAGAGGGTCTCGATCGACAGCAGGCCAGCGAAGAGAAAGACCACGACGCCGACCGCAGGACCGAGGATCGGCGCGTAGTTCAACAGGAACGCGAGCGTTCCCCAGAGAATGGGATCGCCAACACCGGTGAGCCACATCACCAGGGCCGTCGCGACGCCGACGACGGCGTTCATGATCGAAATCGTTACAAGATAGGCGGATATATCGTTCTCGATTTGCTGCGAGATTTCGACGGCTTGGCGCTTGCTGCTGAAACGCGGCAATATCTCTACCAGCCTGCGCAGGAAGGTGTCGCCCGACACCAGAAGGAAGTACAAAAACAGCACCGTCGTAAAGAGGCCGCTCGCGAAGCTTCGCGTGCCCGCAAAAATTGTTGCTAGAAGCGCGCCTCCGAGTGGGCCAGCCGAACCCGGTTGCGCCCCGGTGGCGCCGATGTTCTCGATTTGCTGCAGAAACTGTTGCGACGTGCTGATCGGCAACCGCAGGAAGCTCATGCGGTCCTCGAGCCGAGGAACGCCGTCTGGAACCTTGGCCGCCCAATCGCGAGCGGGCCCCGAAATTGCCGTGCCCAAGCCGACGATGGTTGCGAACAATGCAAGTATGAGCGCGAGCGCCGCGACGGCTTTAGGAACGCGAAGTTGTTCCAAGATCCGAAAAATTGGCTGCAGCAAAAGCTTGAGCGTAAAGGCCAGGACCATTGGCAAGACGATCTCGCTCGCAACAGAGCATGCCGCCAGCAATGCGAGAGCGAACAACCCGCCTAGGAAGATGGAATCAGGATTGCTCGGCAGAGGCATGTCCGCCTCCAACTCGGCGGCGGGAGCGGTCTCGGCCTCTCGATCCGGATCGGTCATTTGCAAAACCCGAACGCGAACCGACGCTGCGGTTGCAGCGAGCTAGAACCAGCGTCCTCGGCCATACCAGCCGCCGCCGCCAAGCACGAGCAAAACGATGACGATGATCAGAAGCGTTGTCGAGTCCATGCGACCTCCACAGCCGCAACGCATTCGCCGTTCCTTTGGTTCCAGACGGACGACATTCGGCCGTCATCAATTTGAATATCCGAGATCAATTGCGAGCGCGGCGGACCCCACGCCGATCGGCGCCTCGCCCGCGCGGGCGACCTAACCGGGCGCGTCGGCGACAGTCGGCGCCCGCACCCTCGTGGTCAGAATGGGGGAAGGCACACTGCCGCTTAAGGGGCCGAAATGAGTAGATTCCGATTCTGGCGTCCCCAAAGCTCGTCGTTCCATCTTGCTTGGCGCGCGAGATGGGCGGCCTGCATGTGGTGGGATCAATTCAAGAAGGTTTGGCAGCAACTTCTCGCAACAGTCGCGTCCCCGCGGACTGCGCCGAGCGCAAATTCCGGCCGCGATTCGTCAAGCCGCGCTGAAGCCTCTTACAGCGGCAGATACGAAGCGACCCCGCCGCCCTACACCCCCGAGACGCGTCGTGAGCGAAGCGATTTCTCGCAGCATTTCAGCTGCTAGCGGCCTGTTCAAAGATAGGGGGTCGGGTTGACGACGAGATGCTCTCAAACCGGCGTGCGCTCATCGTTCCGCGTCAGCGCCGGTTTGAGAACGCCGACTTCAAAAGGAACGCCCTCATGTCCAAGCGCATGCCAGAAGCGCCGCCCGCCAACCGCAGCAAGAAGGGCCTCGGTGACCATCGAGAGGTCGACAGCGACACGACGCATGAGAACCGTCCAGACGAGCTGAACACGTCCGAACAGGGCGACACCGCCAACATCAAACAGAACACGACGAACAAAGGCTTCTTCCGCGGCCGCAGAATGAAATAGCTGCGGCAACCCGGAGCGAAACGTATGGCAAGGGCAATGAAAACATGAACCGCAACGCTCTCTATCTCATTATCGGCATACTCATCGTGGGCGGACTCGCCATGGGTTTTCAATTGTACCACGAGCGGCAGAAGACCGACCGCGTTGAAATCGACGTTGGGAAAAGCGGGATTTCTATCGAGAAGAAGTAGCCGGACGGACCCCACCTTGCAGCGCCGCGGGAGCCGCGAGCGATATGCCGAACGATCAGAACGAGCCCGCCAAGAAAGGAGCGCCCATCGAGGAGTCGACGTCGGATCTCACGAGCGCATCGGAGGAATTGAAGGCGACGATTGTTGAAGCGAAAGCCGGCAACGACATACCCTTCGATTTGACGCTCGGGGATCCAAACTGGGACAAGAACGCCGCAAGCGGAATGGCGGCTTCCGGCTATCGAAATGTCGAAGCGGTCATTCGCTGCTGCGTCGCGTTGGGTTGACTTTTGATTTAGCGCGAATGCGCCGCTTACGCGGGACTCGTGAGTGCCCCAGGCCGGGCGCGATCAATTGCCTGTAGGACTACGAACCGGCGTGCGTTGAGAGGCGCCGTCAAACATTGCAAAACGCCAGCGCTGATAGGCCAAGAAACCGCTTGTAAGCGTCAACGCGGAGGTCACACCGACCGCGACGCTAAGCCTATTGGCGATGAGGGGGTGAACGTTTCCAACAGCAAGGTAACAGCGGCGCCGGCTACCACGTTGTTGATGACCGCGATCATGCTGGCCGTCGTGCCTAGATATGCCGACAGCGCGCCTAGCCGATGCGCCAGCGATTCCGCCTCGGGCCAGCGGCCTTGCGCGGCAGTGAAATGCTGGGATGCTTCTTCTCCGAGCGTTCGATAGAAACTGCGAATGCGTGCAATTCCGCACAGATAGTGCATGCTCTCCAGCCCCGTGTCGACGAGACGGATGGCTGTAAACAAGCCAAGTAGAAACACCACGGGAAGGACCGTCGCCCCGAAAGGCAAGAACAGACCTCGCGATTGCGACAGAAATCCCATCGCGACTAACGAACTCGATAGGGCCATAACGTAGAGCGTGCTGCGAGCGGCAGCCTCTGAAACGGTCGAACTATAGGCGTTCTGAAGCACGAAGTGCTCTGTCGACAGTGCGCTGAGAAACGCCACTTGCTCCGCCTTGTCATTCATGATTGCACCCGCGATCAACAGGAAGCGCGTTGCTCACGTTCGCCAAAAAGCGTCGAAGCGAGATCAATCCGACTGAACGATCAAGAAGCGGTTCCCGTCGATGTCGCGAAAGAAGAACTGCGGAGGGACGGGATCGCCGACGCCGACCTCCGTCGAAATCAGCCCTGACCTGCGCGTTCCCCTTCGGGCGATCTCAACGTCCACCTCAACGCCTCTGGCGCTCAGGATCGCGTGGTCAGCTTCGATGTCCTGCGTCGTAAATGCGCAATGGGTCTCGCCGCCGCCCTTGGACTTTCCTTCGCTTGGCGCGACCAGGGCGATCGCCATCGTTGAGCCTGGAGGAGCTACTTCGATCCAGCGAGTGTCCTTCCCGTAGGAGAAGTCCGCGCGCTTCTCGAACCCGAGCCTGTCGAGGTAGAGCCCAAGCGCACGGTCCTGATCAGCAACTGGCACAAAGACTGTCGCGACCTGGCGGATATGGAGGCTGTCTAAGGCAATCGACATGTTCCGCTCCTTGTTCGCGTGTCGGGACCCTCCGCCGAATGACAATCGCGCCGGCGGAGTAGAGTCGGAAAATACCTACCGGGCGCGTTGGTCGCCCTTGGCGACAGTCTGCGTTGATCCACATTCACCCACACTCGCTACGCGGCGCCTTTCAAGGTTCGATCACTTGCGCCAAGCGTTTTCGGCTTTCTTCTCGTAGTCGCTGAACGCCTTCTTGAGTCCGGTCAGCACTTCCGCAGCTGTTTCGAACATCGCGCGCAGTTGCGGTTCCGAGACCTTGTCGATGTCGGATCTCAGGTGATCTATGGTTTCGTTGAGCCGGGCTTGCATCTTCTCGATGTGATGACGTGGATCGCCTTCGATGGTGGGGGCCATGCAAACTCTCCTCATTCAGAAGGCGTAACAGTCCTCCGACAGAACCTATCACTCGTGACGAGGCGGTCGCCAGGTTCGGAATCTACCCAAACACTGCCGAGCCAGCTACCGCTCAGGCGTTGGCGCCAATGCGTAGGTTTTTTTTTGGGGATGGGCGCGCCTCTCCCTGCTCTCGCGCGAGGCACGATCATTCCGCACGACAATCGCCGTAATTGGTGCGTCGGCATCATCACGTCCGATATTGAGAACCCGCTTCATCGAGGGTGGGCCAGCCGTAGTCGGCGCATTCCTGACTCCCGCGGTCGCATTCGCGACCGACTGATTTCCGCCCTTTTTTGGCGACCCCCGACCGGCGCCAAGCGTTGGGTCTTGACCACTAGGCTGGC
>SSMV01000065.1 GCA_004799435.1 Bradyrhizobium sp. | reverse complement strand
AAGGCGGCCGGCTCACAGAACCTTACGGTCCGCAACAGAGCGTGACTTCTCGGCCGATTGAAGACGGGATTGGGGCGGGTCCGCGACCTTGACGCGTCGCTTGTTCGACGGCGGGCGGCTAAGTGCCTGAATGAAAAAAGGGCCGCCCGGAGGCGGCCCTTTTGACTTCTGCCGAGCGCCCCTGGCTCACTCGGCCGGCGCGCGCACCGGCTTGGGGGCCGGTGTGGCCGTCGCCGGAGCGGCGAGCGGCAAGGCGGGCACCGCGCCCGCTTCCTCGGCCTTCTGGGCGAGGATGAGGGTGTCGCGCATCGTGGCGATCGACCGCAGCTTGGTCATCGCCGCGCCAGTGCCCGCCGGGATCAGCCGGCCGACGATGACGTTTTCCTTCAACCCTTCGAGCGTATCGACCTTGCCATTGACCGCCGCCTCGGTAAGGACGCGGGTGGTCTCCTGGAACGAAGCGGCCGAGATGAACGAGCGGGTCTGCAGGCTCGCCTTGGTGATGCCGAGCAGCACTGGCGTGCCGACCGCCTCCTTCTTGCCGTCGGCGCGCATGATCTCGTTGGCGGCTTCGAGTTCGGTCTTGTCGACCTGTTCGCCCGACAGGAAGTCGGTCTCGCCCGGATCGACGATGTCGACCTTCTGCAGCATTTGGCGAACAATCACTTCGATGTGCTTGTCGTTGATGCTGACGCCCTGCAACCGGTAGACCTCCTGGATTTCGTTGACCAGGTAGGCGGCAAGTTCCTCGACGCCCTTGATCGCCAGAATGTCGTGCGGCGCGGGATTGCCGTCGACGATATATTCGCCCTTCTCGATGACGTCGCCTTCCTGAAGGTGAATGTGCTTCGACTTCGGGATCAGGTACTCGACCGGCTCGGCGCCCTCCTCGCTCGGCACGATCGACAGACGCTGCTTGTTCTTGAAGTCGCGCCCGAACTGAATCGTGCCGGAGATTTCGGCGATAATCGCGTGGTCCTTCGGCCGGCGCGCTTCGAAGAGTTCGGCGACGCGCGGCAGACCGCCGGTGATGTCGCGCGTCTTGGCGCTGGTGACCGAAATGCGCGCGATCACGTCGCCCGCGCGCACCTTGGCGCCCGGCTCGACCGAGATGATCGACTCGACCGCCAAGGCGTAACGGGCGTCGCCGCCGCGCGCCAGCTTGATGATCTTGCCGTCCTTGCCCTTGATCACCAGCGACGGCTTGAGGCTGGCCGTGCGCGGGCTGGAGCGCCAGTCGATCACGATGCGCTTGGCGATGCCGGTCGCCTCGTCGATCTGTTCCGACATCGAAGCGCCTTCGGTGAGGTCCTCGAAGCCGACGACGCCATCGACCTCGGAGAGGATCGGCCTGGTGAAGGGATCCCACTCGGCGAGCCGCTGTCCGCGCTTGATCTGGTCGTTTTCGTCGACTTTGAGGCGGGCGCCATATTGGACGCGATGCACCGCGCGTTCGGCGCCGCTCTTGTCGACGACGACGATCGCCACGTTGCGCGCCATCGCCATCAAGTCGCCGTTGCCGTTGCGCGCGACGTTGCGGTTGCGCATCTTCACCACGCCTTCGAAATTCGACTCGATGAAGGACTGGTCGGCCAACTGCGCCGCGCCGCCGATGTGGAAGGTGCGCATGGTGAGCTGGGTGCCCGGCTCGCCGATCGACTGCGCGGCGATGACGCCGACCGCCTCCCCCATATTGACCGGCGTGCCGCGCGCCAGATCGCGACCGTAGCAGGCTGCGCAGACGCCATTGGGCGCCTCGCAGGTCAGCACCGAGCGGATCTTCACCTCCTGGATGCCGGCGGTATTGATCGCCGCCATATCCTCTTCGACGATCATACGGCCGGCCGGAACGATCGTCTTGCCCTCGGGATCGAGCAGCGGTTCGGCCGCTGTGCGGCCGAGGATGCGCGACCCCAGCGACGCGACAATGGTGCCGGCGTCGATGATCGCACGCATCTTGAGGCCGTTCGACGAGCCGCAATCGGGCGAGGTGATGATCGAATCCTGCGCGACGTCGACCAGACGGCGCGTCAGATAACCCGAGTTGGCGGTCTTCAACGCGGTGTCCGCGAGACCCTTGCGGGCGCCGTGGGTCGAGTTGAAATATTCGAGAACCGACAGGCCCTCTTTGAAGTTGGAGATGATCGGGCTCTCGATGATCTCGCCCGACGGCTTGGCCATCAGGCCGCGCATCGCCGCAAGCTGACGCATCTGGGTCGGCGAACCGCGCGCGCCCGAATGCGACATCATGTAGATCGAGTTCATCGGCAGATCGCGACCGTCCTTGTCCTTACGGACGGCCGAGATGCCGGCCATCATCTCCTCGGCGAGCTTGTCGGAGCATTTCGCCCAGGCATCGACCACCTTGTTGTATTTCTCGCCCTGGGTGATCAGGCCGTCGTTATATTGCTGCTCATATTCCTTGGCGAGCGCCGACGTCTCGGCAATGAAGCGCGCCTTGGACTCGGGCACCACCATGTCGTCCTTGCCGAAGGAAATGCCGGCCTTGAACGCCTCGCGGAAACCGAGCGCCATGATGCGGTCGCAGAAGATCACCGTCTCCTTCTGACCGCAGTTGCGGTAGACGGTGTCGATCATGTTGGAGATTTCCTTTTTCGTCATCAGCTTGTTGACGACGTCGAAGGGAATCTTGGTGTTGTCGGGCACGAGCTGCCCGAGCATCAGGCGGCCGGGCGTCGTGTCGAACACTTTCGAGACGCGCTTGCCCGAAGCGTCATAGGTCCAGGCGCGGCCCTTGATCCTCGAGTGCAGCGTCACCGCCTTCGCGGCGAGCGCGTGCTCGATCTCGCTCATCTCGGCGTAGAAGCCGCGGATCGGCCGCTTGGTCTTGGGGTCCTCTTCATACTGCCCCGGCTCGCCGTCGCGCATCTGCGTGGCGTAATAGAGCCCAAGCACCATGTCCTGGCTGGGCACGATGATCGGCTGGCCGTTGGCGGGGTGCAGGATGTTGTTGGTCGACATCATCAGCACGCGTGCTTCGAGCTGCGCTTCCAGCGACAGCGGCACATGGACCGCCATCTGGTCGCCGTCGAAATCGGCGTTGAAGGCGGCGCAGACGAGCGGATGAAGCTGGATCGCCTTGCCCTCGATCAGCACCGGCTCGAAGGCCTGAATGCCGAGGCGATGCAGGGTCGGAGCGCGGTTCAGCATCACCGGATGCTCGCGGATCACCTCGTCGAGGATGTCCCAGACTTCCGGCTTCTCTTTCTCGACCAGCTTCTTGGCCTGTTTCACGGTCGCCGACAGACCCTTGGCGTCGAGCCGCGAATAGATGAAAGGCTTGAACAGTTCGAGCGCCATCTTCTTGGGCAGGCCGCATTGATGCAGCTTGAGTTCGGGACCGACGACGATCACCGAGCGACCGGAATAATCGACGCGCTTGCCGAGCAGGTTCTGACGGAAGCGTCCCTGCTTGCCCTTCAGCATATCGGCGAGCGACTTCAGCGGCCGCTTGTTGGCGCCGGTGATGACGCGGCCGCGACGGCCGTTGTCGAACAAAGCATCGACCGATTCCTGCAGCATCCGCTTCTCGTTGCGGATGATGATGTCGGGCGCGCGCAATTCCATCAGCCGCTTGAGACGATTGTTGCGGTTGATGACGCGGCGATAGAGGTCGTTGAGATCGGACGTGGCGAAGCGGCCGCCGTCGAGCGGAACGAGCGGGCGAAGATCCGGCGGGATCACCGGCACTTCGGTCAGGATCATCCACTCCGGCTTGTTGCCCGAATGCATGAAGGCCTCGATGATCTTGAGCCGCTTGGCGAGCCGCTTGGGCTTGAGCTCGCTTTTCGACTCGGCGATCTCGATTTTGAGGTCGTCGGCGATCTTCTGCAGGTTCATGCCCTTGAGAATCTCGCGGATCGCCTCGGCGCCGATCATCGCCGTGAAGCTGTCCTGACCGTATTCGTCATGGGCGCGCAGATACTCTTCCTCGTTGAGCAACTGACGGTCCTTGAGCGGCGTCAGGCCGGGATCGAGCACGATGTAGGATTCGAAATAGAGAATGCGCTCAAGATCCTTGAGCGTCATGTCGAGCAAGAGGCCGATGCGCGAGGGCAGCGACTTCAGGAACCAGATATGGGCGACCGGCGCGGCGAGCGAGATGTGGCCCATCCGCTCGCGCCGCACGCGCGACAGCGTCACTTCGACGCCGCACTTCTCGCAGATGACGCCCTTGTATTTCATGCGCTTGTACTTGCCGCACAAGCACTCGTAATCCTTGATCGGGCCGAAGATGCGCGCGCAGAACAGACCGTCGCGCTCCGGCTTGAAGGTCCGGTAGTTGATCGTCTCCGGCTTCTTGATCTCGCCAAACGACCAGGAGAGAATCTTCTCCGGGCTGGCGATGCCGATCTGGATCTGATCGAACGCCTGCGGCTGGACGACCGGCGCGAAAGGATTGGCGACTTCTTGATTCATTCTCGCATCTCCTGCGGGCCCCGCAGCGCTTAAAAGGCGCGCCGCCCGCGTTGAAGAAAGGACGGCGCGGCCGCCGCCCTGTCGTAGACGTCAACCGCGCCGGGAAACTCCCCTAGGCGCGGCTTTCACGCTTATTCAGCAGCCTCAGCCGGCGTTGTCGTTTCGCCCGGCAGCTTCTTGGTCGCGGCGAGTTCGACATTGAGGCCGAGCGAACGCATCTCCTTGACGAGCACATTGAAGCTCTCGGGAATGCCGGATTCGAACGTGTCGTCGCCACGCACGATCGCCTCATAGACCTTGGTGCGGCCGGCGACGTCGTCCGATTTGACGGTGAGCATCTCTTGCAGGGTGTAGGCGGCGCCATAGGCTTCGAGCGCCCAGACCTCCATTTCGCCGAATCGCTGTCCGCCGAACTGCGCCTTGCCGCCGAGCGGCTGCTGAGTGACCAGGCTGTAGGGTCCGATCGAACGCGCGTGGATCTTGTCGTCGACCAGATGGTGCAGCTTGAGCATGTAGATGTAACCGACCGTCACTTTGCGATCGAAGGAATCGCCGGTGCGCCCGTCGTAAAGCGTCACCTGACCCGACGAGTCGTAATGGGCGAGCTTGAGCATATCGACGATGTCTTTCTCGCGCGCGCCGTCGAACACCGGCGTCGCCACCGGCACGCCGCGGCGCAGGTTCTCGCCGAGTTCGGCCAGACCAGCGTCGTCGAGCGAACGGATCGTCTCGTCCTCGCCGTAGATTTCCTTTAGCTTGGAGCGAAGCGGCTTGGCGTCCTTGCTGCGCAGATAGGTGTTGACCGCGTCGCCAACCTGGCGCCCGAGGCCCGCGCAGGCCCATCCCAGATGCGTCTCGAGGATCTGGCCAACATTCATGCGGCTGGGAACGCCCAGCGGATTGAGCACGATGTCGACCGGCGTCCCGTCGGCGAGGAACGGCATGTCTTCCTGCGGCACGATGCGCGACACGACGCCCTTGTTGCCATGGCGTCCGGCCATCTTGTCGCCGGGCTGGATCTTGCGCTTCACCGCGATGAAGACCTTGACCATCTTCATCACGCCGGGCGGCAGTTCGTCGCCGCGCTGCAGCTTCTCGACCTTGTCGAGGAAGCGGCTTTCCAGCGACTTCTTCGACTCGTCATACTGCTTGCGCATCGCTTCGATCTCGCTCATCGCGGGATCGCTTTCCAGCGCGAAGGTCCACCATTGCGAGCGCGGATGCTCGTCGAGCAGCGGCCTTGTGAGCTGCTGGTCCTTCTTGAAGCCTTTCGGCCCCGACAAGGCGCGCTTGCCGATCAGCATTTCGGCCAGACGCGCGTAGACGTTGCGATCGAGGATCGCCTGTTCGTCGTCGCGGTCCTTGGCGAGCCGCTCGATCTCCTCGCGTTCGATCGCCTGAGCGCGCTCGTCCTTGTCGACACCATGGCGATTGAAGACGCGCACTTCGACGATCGTGCCCTGCACGCCCGGCGGCACGCGCAGCGACGTGTCGCGCACGTCGGAGGCCTTTTCGCCGAAGATGGCGCGCAGCAGCTTCTCTTCCGGCGTCATCGGGCTTTCGCCCTTGGGCGTGATCTTGCCGACCAGAATGTCGCCGGCGACCACTTCCGCGCCGATGTAGACGATGCCCGCTTCGTCGAGGTTCTTGAGGGCCTCTTCCGAGACATTGGGAATGTCGCGGGTGATTTCCTCCGGCCCGAGCTTGGTGTCGCGGGCCATCGCCTCGAATTCCTCGATGTGGATCGAGGTGAAGACGTCGTCCTTGACGATGCGCTCGGAGAGCAGGATCGAGTCCTCGTAATTATAGCCGTTCCACGGCATGAAGGCGACGAGGACGTTACGGCCCAGCGCCAGATCGCCGAGATCGGTCGAGGGACCGTCGGCGATGATGTCGCCCTTCTCCACGCGGTCGCCGACGCGCACCAGCGGCTTCTGGTTGATGCAGGTCGACTGGTTGGAGCGCTGGAACTTCATCAAGCGATAGATGTCGACGCCGGGCTTGGCCGGATCGACTTCGTCGGTGGCGCGAATGACCATGCGGGTCGCGTCGACCTGGTCGACGACGCCGCCGCGCCGGGCCGCGATCGCCGCGCCGGAGTCGCGCGCAACAATCGCCTCCATGCCGGTGCCGACCAGCGGCGCGTCGGAACGCACCAGCGGCACGGCCTGACGCTGCATGTTGGAGCCCATCAGGGCGCGGTTGGCGTCGTCGTTCTCAAGGAACGGGATCAGCGCCGCGGCGACCGAGACAAGCTGCTTGGGCGAGACGTCCATATAGTCGACGCGATCGCCGGGCAGGAACACGACATCGCCGGCGTGACGGCAGACGATCAGATCGCCGATCAACTTCCCCTTGGCGTCGATCGGCGTTTCGGCCTGGGCGACCGAATATTTCTGCTCTTCCATCGCCGACAGATAGACGACGTCGTCGGTCACCTTACCCTCGCGGATGCGGCGATAAGGCGATTCGATGAAGCCGTACTTGTTGACGCGCGCGAATGTGGCGAGCGAATTGATCAGACCGATGTTGGGGCCTTCCGGCGTCTCGATCGGGCAGATGCGGCCGTAATGGGTCGGGTGCACGTCGCGCACCTCGAAGCCGGCGCGCTCGCGCGTCAGACCGCCCGGACCCAGCGCCGAGAGGCGGCGCTTATGGGTGATTTCCGACAGCGGATTGGTCTGATCCATGAATTGCGAAAGCTGCGAGGAGCCGAAGAACTCGCGCACCGCGGCGGCGGCCGGTTTCGCATTGATCAGATCCTGCGGCATGATCGTGTCGATCTCGACCGAGCTCATGCGCTCCTTGATCGCGCGCTCCATGCGCAGCAAGCCGATGCGATACTGATTTTCCATCAGTTCGCCGACCGAGCGCACGCGCCGGTTGCCCAGATGATCGATGTCGTCGATCTCGCCGCGGCCATCGCGCAGATCGACCAGCGCCTTGACGACGGCGAGAATGTCCTCGCGACGCAGCGTGCGCATCGTGTCGGGCGCGTCGAGATCGAGGCGCATGTTCATCTTGACGCGGCCGACCGCCGAGAGATCGTAACGCTCGCTGTCGAAGAACAGCGAGTTGAACATCGCCTCGGCGCTGTCGACGGTGGGCGGCTCGCCCGGACGCATGACGCGATAGATGTCGAACAGCGCGTCTTCGCGCGACGAGTTCTTGTCGACCTTCAGCGTGTTGCGGATATAGGGGCCGACATTGATATGGTCGATGTCGAGCACCGGCAATTCGTCGAAGCCGCGCTCGACGAGCGCGGCGAGCAGCTTGTCGGTGATCTCGTCGCCGGCTTCGGCGAAGATTTCGCCGGTCGCGCCGTCGAAGAGATCCTCGGCGATGTAGCGGCCAATGAGATCGGTGTCGGAGGCGCGTAGCGCCTTGACGCCCTTGTCGGCGATCTGGCGCGCCGTGCGCACGGTGAGCTTGCGGCCAGCCTCGACCACGACCTCGCCCGTGTCGGCGTCAATCAAATCGATAGTCGCCTTGACACCCTTGAGACGGTCGGCGTCGAAGGGCACGCGCCAGCCTTCCTTGGCGCGGCTGTAAATGACCTTGCGATAGAAGGTCGAAAGGATTTCCTCGCCGTCGAGGCCAAGCGCGAACAAGAGCGACGACACCGGAATCTTGCGGCGGCGGTCGATGCGCGCATAGACGATGTCCTTGGCGTCGAACTCAATGTCGAGCCATGAACCGCGATAGGGAATGATGCGGGCGGCGAACAGGAGCTTGCCCGACGAATGGCTCTTGCCCTTGTCGTGATCGAAGAACACGCCGGGGCTGCGGTGCATCTGCGAAACGATGACGCGCTCGGTGCCATTGACGATGAAGGTGCCGTTGTCCGTCATGAGCGGCATGTCGCCCATGTAGACATCCTGCTCCTTGATGTCCTTGACCGACTTCGCCTGAGTCTCGGGATCGACGTCGAATACGATCAGACGCAGCGTCACCTTGAGCGGCGCAGCGAAAGTCATGCCGCGCTGGCGGCACTCGTCGACGTCGTATTTCGGCGCTTCATATTCGTATTTGACGAATTCGAGCTGAGCCGTCTGGGCGAAATCCGAGATCGGAAACACCGACTTGAACACCGCCTGCAAGCCCTCGGTCGGACGACCGCCCTTGGGCGGCTCCATGATGAGGAACTGGTCGTAGGAGGCCTTCTGCACCTCGATCAGGTTCGGCATAACGCCGACTTCCTTGACGTGGCCGAAGACCTTGCGAACCCTTTTGCGGCCGGTGAATGTCTGCGCCATGTGGCTCCTCAATCCCTGCTGGCCGCCGGGCCCCGACGCGCTCCCTGGCGGAGCTGCGCCCGATCGGCGGACTTAACGGGCCCGTCGACGGGCCCTTTGACTAACGCCGCGCCAATGGCGCGGCTTTGGCTCGCCGGCCGGTCAAAACTCCCGGTCGCGGCGAAGCCCTAAAAAAATATACGCATCTGAAACGGCCAAACGGCCCCGAGCCGAAGCCGGGACCGTCTTCTTGGCGCGCAGGCCCGAACGCAGGCCCACGAGACTTACTTAAGCTCGACCTTCGCGCCGACCTTCTCCAAGGCGGCCTTGATCTTCTCCGCCTCTTCCTTCGACACGCCTTCCTTGAGCGGCTTGGGCGCGCCTTCGACCAGATCCTTGGCTTCCTTGAGGCCAAGCGACGTGATCGCGCGGACTTCCTTAATGACCTCGATCTTCTTGTCGCCGGCGGCAGCCAGAACGACCGTGAACTCGGTCTTCTCTTCGGCCGGAGCGGCGGCGGCGGCGGCCGGCGCGGCGGCGACCGCGACGGCGGCGGCGGCCGAGACGCCCCATTTGGCTTCGAGGAGTTTGGCGAGTTCAGCGGCTTCGAGGACGGTGAGGGTCGACAGTTCGTCGACGATCTTTTCGAGATTAGCCATTTTCTATGGTCCCTATATGGTTCAAACCAGAAGTTTGTGAAGAGCCTCGGCTCAGGCTGCGTCTTTGGCGGCGTAGGCTGCCACGATGCGGGCGACCTTGGCGGCGGGCGCATTGGCGAGCTGCGCCAGTTTGGTCGCCGGGGCGGTGAGAAGCCCAAGCAACTTGGCGCGCAGCTCGTCGAGCGAAGGCAAGGTCGCAAGCGCCTTGACCCCGTCGACATTCAGCGCCGTCTTTCCCATGGCGCCGCCCAGAAGCACGAATTTCTCGTGATCCTTGGCGAATGCCACGGCCGCTTTGGCCGCCGCCACCGGGTCGCTCGAATGAGCGATCAGGGTCGGCCCTTTGAGAAGGGGGCCGATCGAGGCGACGTCCGTGCCTTTAAGAGCAATCTGGGCGAGGCGGTTCTTGGCGACCTGCACGCGCGCACCCGCCTGCCGCATCTGCCTGCGCAGACGCTGCATCTGGGCCACGGTGAGGCCGGAGTACTGAGCGACGACGACCACCGAAGTCTTGGCGAAGACTTCATGCAGCGTCGCCACCGTCTCCTTCTTTTCCGCTCTATCCACGGTGCTTTCTCCGGTTGGCGGGAAATTCCCGCCTCCTGCACATGCCGCGCCCGACCGGAACGGTCGATCGCGACGACTTGCGCCTGTCCCCGGAGCCGGGCTGTCGCCCGGAGCCGGACAGATGGTTCGAACCGTAGACGCCGGCCGGCCCGAACGGGGCCGAACGACGAAAAACCCGGTCTTCCCCGTCTATGCAGGCCCCCATTTTCCCGCGTCGCGGGTGGGAATTAAGCGGCGACCCCGTTTGACGGGAGCCGCACGCGCCGGCAGTCTCGGACAGGACATGGCCGGACGGGACACGAGGAATTTCCCCGGGTCCGCCGGCCCATCCACCGCTTCGTCCGACGTCCCTCCATGCGGAGGCCGCGCCGAGACGAGACGGAAGCCAATGATGTTCATAAGGGGTCGCATCGCGCCGCCGACCCCGAAGGGTTCCTTTAGCCGGATCGGCGTTCACCGCGCAAGGGCTTTGTCAAGAAAATTATGCGCCGACGGGAGCCCCGAGCGCCCGGTCGGGCCGTTCTCGGGCCGGGTTGAGCCCCCGCCGTATAGGTTCGGTTAATCACGATCGGGCCGAGGGGGCTTCAACGCGGCATTCGCGCCGGCGATTTCACCCCGGCTTAATGGGCGGCGCGTTTCTATCGGTGGCGGCGCTCCGTCGCCGAGCGACCGAGTGTTCGATGTTCCGCGCCGCCCCGATGATCGACCCCGCCGCCGCACCGGCGAAGCCGCGTCCGTCGCCGAGCCGTCTCGAACTCCTTGACGGGGTGCGCGGCTGGTGCGCGCTCAGCGTCGTCTTATTTCACGTGTTCTGGGAGATATTTGGCGTTGCGACGCCGGCGTTCCGCAATCCGGTCACCGGCTTCTTTTTCGACGGGGACCTGGCCGTTTGCATCTTCTTCGTCCTTTCCGGCGAGGCGTTAAGCGCCGCGTTTTTCGCCGGCGGGGGTGACGCAGCGACCATCCGCCTGGCGATCAAACGCTACCCGCGCCTGGCGACGCCGATCCTCGCCGCCTGCCTGATCACATTCGCGCTGGACCGATTGGGCCTGGTCTTCGTCGCACCGGCCTCACGCGTCATTCCAATCGTCTACTGGATGCGGGACTGGCTGCAGGAGCCCCTGACCTTCACCTACGCCATGCGCTATTCGCTGGTTGACGTCTTCGTCGGCGTCAAGGGCGGCCGCGCCATCATTCCGATGCTGTGGACGATGCCGATCGAGCTCCTCGGTTCGTTCGTTGTTTTTGCGATCCTGCTGATGTGGAAGCGGCTCAATCGGCCACGGACGCTGTTGCTCGGCCTGTTCATCGTCGCGACGGCCATGCCGACCGGCTCGATCGCGAATTACCTCTCTTGCTTTTTCGCCGGCGTGGCCTTCGCCGACTGGCGCACCCAAGGATTGTTCATGAGGGTCGGCGAACGCCTCGGACCGGGCGTCTGGGCCGCGATTGTCTTCTTTGCGGCGGTGGACGGGACGCTCCACTGGTTTGGCTGCGAGAGCGGAAAAACGGCGATCGCGGTCGCGCTGATGTTTGCGGTCTACGCCTCGCCGGCGCTATGCGCCTTTTTCTCAAGCGAACTTTCGCGCGCGCTCGGACGCATCTCGTTCCCGCTTTATCTGATTCAATTCCCGGTGCTGATATCGGTCACGTCGTGGATGATCGTGCAGACGGGCGCGGGCGGCGGGACGCTGTCGCTTTCCGCCATCTGGGGCATATCGCTGGCCTCGGTCGCGATCTGCCTGCTCGCGGCGATCGCCTTCGCGCCCATCGAGCGGGTCGCGCGCAGCGTCGGCGATCGGCTGATCGCGATCGTCGGCCAAGACCGTCGCAGCCGACCGACCGCTAACGCGCCGGCCGGCTCCTAGCCAAAACGAAAGGCGGAGACCGCTTGCCGCTGGTCGTGTCGCGGAAGTTGTGTTCGCCAGCGTCGCCGCCCGCAGCGCTCGACCTGAACGCGGCGGACGGCGTGCTTCCGACCCGAGAAAGGGTGACGCTTCGAGGATCTGGACAGCCGTCGGTGAAGGCCGGCCAAGACAGGAACAAAATTTAGCTTTCCTTGGCGTTGGGCCGGCCCTTGCCAGCAGCGATCAAATCCCGCAGGCTGCCGGTGATATACGAATTCCAAGCATCGGAGCAAAGCGCAAAACATTCGTCCTTCGGCGCGAGGCCGACATGGGTGAACACGACCTCGGTCTTGCCGCCCTTTGGCGCAATTTCGAAGGTGATCCGGGTCCCGTTCCATTCCTTCTTGTCCTGGACGAAGGCGAGATAGCTGTCGGTCACCAGCCAGACGACTTTCTTGCCGGGCGAGAGTTCGACGATCTTCTGCGTGCTCGTGTGAAATTCCTTGTACCGATAGGTCCACTCGGACCCGAGTCTGTCGGTGTCGCCCTCGATTTCGCCCGACCACCAGGCGCGGACATTGTTGATCGCGGCGAAGGCTTCTTCGGGCGTCTGATCGACGGTGAAAGAGGCGGTGAGATTGGGCTGGCTCATCAGGGGTCTCCGGTCTCGCTCGGCGAGAAGTTGAAGGTCTGAGTTGGGTTAAAGTCGGCGGCTCAGGCGGCGGCGCCCGCCATCATCGCGGCGACGCGCCGTTCTGAATCCTTAGGCGAGGCCTCGAAGGCGCGGCCGAAGTCCAACGCGAAGGGGTCAGGAAAAATGTCTTCGCGTCCCGCCTCGACGCCGTCGAGGATCGCGATCGCCACATCGCGCGGCGCAGTCTTGGGGATCGCCAGCCCGCGCGACATGTCGGTGTCGATCGGTCCGGGATAGACGCCGACAACCGATGCGCCTTGCCCAGCGAGAAGGACGCGCGCGGCCTGAATGAGGGAATGGAGCGCCGCCTTCGAGGCCGCGTAGGTCGGCAGGAACGGGACATTGGTCAGGCCCGCCACCGAGGCGACCGCGACAAAAACCCCGCCGCCATTTTTGGCAAGCGTCGGCGCGATCCGCTGGAGCAGCCGTAGCGGCCCGAAGTAATTCACGTCCATTTCGCGCTGCGCCTGGTCGAGAACCCCGGGACCCTCAAGCGCGGTCCCGAGCGCCAGGCCGGCGTTGCTGATGACGATTTGGACATCAGGCGCGGCGTCGATCGCGCGCTGCACTTGATCGGCGTCGGTCACGTCGAGCCGCAACTTGACGACGCGAGGATCATCGAGCGCCGCCAGCGTTCGCGGATCGCGCGCGGCTGCGTAAAGCTTCTTGACGCCGCGCTCGAGCAGCTCGTCGGCTAGGGCGCGCCCAAGCCCGCGATTAGCGCCGGTCACAAGGACTATGGCCCTGGTAAGTTTTCGCATTGTCATCCTCTGCTCCAGTCATGTTCGATCGGCGCGCCGATCCCTTCGCCGGAGCGCTCGCGCCGGCGTCATTTCGATGTGGCTGCTAAAATTCGATCGGCGCGGGCCTAGGGGTCCAGCCGCGCGTCGCTCATCGCGTAGCGCCCGACATAGACCGTTTGCAGCTCACGCCAGCTCTGTTTTGGCTCATCGGTCGGCGCGCCAAGGCAGGCGTGCAAGCGGTCAAAAAAGTGGTGCCAACCCGGCAGCATGAGCGCGCGGT
Source organism: Bradyrhizobium sp. (assembly GCA_004799435.1). Taxonomy (GTDB): domain Bacteria; phylum Pseudomonadota; class Alphaproteobacteria; order Rhizobiales; family Beijerinckiaceae; genus Roseiarcus. The sequence goes on along the minus strand of SSMV01000065.1, from coordinate 13,182 downwards.
TAGCGAAGGGCGCGCCGCTATGCGTGAAGATGAGGCGCGTGCCGTCACCGTCGGGCGAGAGCTCATAGCGCGCCGTTGAATCGGGCGCGTGGCGATTGCTCCAGGTGAATTCCAGAACGCGCGGCGACTCCCATCTCAGGACGCGGCCGATCATCGGATTGGGGCCATCGATCATCAGTTCGTAGCGGCCGCCGACCCGCGGTTCGACAAGGGCCGCGCCCATCCAGTCCTGCAGGCGCGCGGGTTCGGTTAAAGCGCTCCACACTCTTTCGACCGAGCGCGGGTAATGCCGCTCAAAGCGCATATCTATGCGATCGTCGCGACGCTCGAACGCGCCCAGCGGTTCCAATGCATCCATGTCAGTCGCTCCTGCCAAGGTGATCGCCGAGCGCATCGAGCTTGTCCGACCAGAAGGCGCGATAGGACGCCAGCCATTGATCGATCTCCGCCAGCGGCGCCGCGTCCAGACGATAGAGGCGACGCGGCCCGTCGATTCGCATTTGAACGAGGCCCGCGTCGCGCAAATATTTGAGGTGTTTCGAGACATTCGGCTGAGGCCGCTTAAGCGCCTCGACCAGGTCGCCAGCGGCTTGCTCGCCGCTTCTCAGAAGGGCGAGGATTTCCCGGCGGGTGGGGTCGGAGATGGCGGCGAACGTGGACATGCCAGAATATTCTCATACCGGCATATTCCTGTCAAGGCATATTATGCGACGCCGTTTACGCTCGCCGTAGAGCGCCGTTGGCGGCGTCGATCAGCGATTTGGCGCCGAAGGCGATGAACAGCAGACCGACGACGCGCGTCACGGCGACGCCATGGGCGAGGAAGAACCGCCGCACCCCCGGCAGGCCGGCGGCGAAAATCAGCGTCGCATCGGCGGCGAGAAAGCCGACGAGCGCCGCGAGCAGCAATTGCGGCGCAGCGCTCACGTCGATTTGGCCGACGTAAGGAGCGACAAGGGCCGAAAACATCGCCAGCGCGACCGGATAGGATTTGGGATTGGTGAGGCCGAAAGCCATGCCGGTCGCCAGCGGGCGGCGCGCGCCAATCGCCATTGGCGGCGCGTCCTCGCGGGTCACGACCGCCCTTAAGCCGAGATAGATGAGATAGAGCCCGCACACCGCCCCGAGCAGCTCGAACAGGATGGGCCCAAGCCGATTGGCGCCGAGGATCGCCGCCACCGCCAGCGCGCCCCAGGTGACGTCGCCGACCAGATGGCCGCAGATGAACCAGGCGCCCGAACGCCGGCCCTTGGCGGCGGAGAGCGTGAAGAGCGCGAGAAACGCCGGCCCCGGCGCGACGACATAGAGATAGGCGGCGAGCGCCGTCGCCATGAGGATCTTCGGCTCGATCATGACCCTTCGTCCTGCGTCAGACGCTTGAGCGCGTAAAGCGCCTCCAGCGCCTCGCGCGGCGACAGACCGTCGGCGTCGATGTCGCGCAGGGCTTGGCGCAGCGGGTCGGGACCGGGCGGCGGCGCGGCTTCGTAAGCAAAGAGCGGCAGCGCGTCGAGGCTCGATAGCGCCGCGCCGGCATGTTTGGTCGCCTCCAATTCGGCGAGCACCATGCGCGCGCGCTTGACGACCGAGGCGGGCAACCCGGCGAGCTTGGCGACCTGAATGCCATAGGAACGGTCGGCCGCTCCGGCGACGACTTCATGCAGGAAGACGAGTTCGCCTTTCCACTCGCTGACTCGCATCGTCAGATTGAAGAGACGCGGCAGCGTCGGGGCGAGTTGGGTCAGCTCGTGAAAATGGGTGGCGAACAGGGTGCGCGAGCGATTGACCGCATTGAGATGCTCGACACAGGCGAAGGCGATCGACAACCCGTCGAATGTCGCTGTGCCGCGGCCGATTTCGTCGAGGATGACCAGCGAGCGTTCAGTCGCCTGATTGAGAATGGCCGCCGTTTCGACCATTTCGACCATGAAGGTCGAGCGGCCACGCGCCAGATCGTCGGCGGCGCCGACGCGCGAAAACAGGCGATCGACGATGCCGATATGGGCGTCGCGCGCCGGCACGAAGGCGCCCATCTGCGCCAGTGCGACGATCAGCGCGTTCTGGCGCAGGAAGGTCGATTTGCCGGCCATATTGGGGCCGGTGACCAGCGCGAGACGCCCGCCCGCGCCGAGCTCGCCGGTGAGATCGCAGGAATTGGCGACGAAAGGTTCGCCCCGCGCGGCGAGGGCCGCCTCGACCACCGGATGGCGTCCGTCCTCGATGACGAAGGCGAGCGAGTCGTCAACGCGAGGCCGCGACCAGCCGCGCCTGGACGCGAGTTCGGCAAGCGCGGCGGCGACGTCGATCTCGGCAAGCGCGGCGTCGAAGCCGCGCAGCGTCTCGCCGCAGGCCAGCGCCGCGGCGCGCAGCCGCTCGAAGAACGCGAGTTCGAGCGCCAGCGCCCGATCGGCGGCCGTCGAAATGCGCGCTTCGAGATCGATCAGCGCATTGGTGGTGAAACGCATCGCGCCGGCCATCGTCTGGCGGTGGATGAAACTCGCCGAAAACGGCGCCTTCAACAGCGCTTCGCCCTGCGCCTGCGGCGTCTCGATGTAATAGCCGAGGAAATTATTGTGCTTGATCTTGAGCTGGCGCGTTCCCGTCTCCTCGGCGTAACGCGCCTGCATCTCGGCGATCACCTTGCGGCTTTCGTCGCGCAAGCCGCGCGCTTCGTCGAGCTCGCCGGAGGCGCCAGCGCGAATGAAACCGCCGTCGCGTCGGGACAGCGGCAGCTCGTCGGCCAGCGCGTCGGAGAGTTGGCGCGCCAGGCCGCCATCGTCTTGGCCAAGTCGTGCGCGACAGGGGGCGAGCGCCAACGGCGGCGCTTCGACGCCCGCCAGCAACGCGCCGATCCGCGCGGCGGCGTCGAGCCCGTCGCGCAGCGCGGCGAGATCGCGCGGACCGCCACGGTCGAGCGCCAGACGCGAGAGGGCGCGCAGAAAATCCGGCGTCGCCGCCAACGCCTTACGCAGAGCGTCGCGTAACGCGGGCTCGCCCACGAAAAACTCGACCGCGTCGAGCCGCGCCGAGATCATCGCTGCGTCGGTCAGCGGACTCGCCAATCGCTCGGCAAGCAGACGGGCGCCGGCCGGCGTCATGGTCAGATCGATTGTCGAGATCAGCGAGCCGGCGCGGTCGCCCGACAGCGTGCGCGTCAATTCGAGATTGGCGCGGGTCGCCGCGTCGATCTCGAGCCCGGCGCCCCGGGCGCGATGCACCGGCGGCGCGAGCCGCGGCGTCGCGTCAATCTGGGTGCGCTTGAGATAACCGAGCGCCAGCGCCGCGGCGGCGATCTCGGCCCGGCTGAACTGGCCAAAACCGTCCAGCGTCTCGACGCCGTAAAACTCCTGCACCAGCCGCGCCGCCGAAGCGGCGTCGCCCGCCTCGCGCGTCAGCGGCGTCGCGGCGATCCGCGTCTCCTCGATCAGCCGGGCGAATCCGGGATCGTCGAACAGCGCCTGCGGCGCGACGATCTCATTGGGCTCGAGACGGGCGATCTCCGGCGCAAAGCCCGCCTCATCCGCTTCGCTCAAGGTGAAGGCGCCGGTCGAAATATCGAGCGCGGCGAGACCGAAGACGGCCCGCTTCTCGCCTGTCTTTACCCGCTGGACGGCGAGCAGAAGATTGGCGCGGCCCGGTTCGAGCAGGCGCTCCTCGGTGATCGTACCCGGCGTGACCAGGCGCACGACGTCGCGCCTGACGACCGATTTGCCGCCGCGCTTCTTGGCTTCGGCCGGATCTTCGAGCTGCTCGCAGACCGCGACACGATGGCCCTTGGCGATCAAGCGATGCAGATAGTCGTCGGCGCGCTCGACCGGCACGCCGCACATCGGAATGTCGTCGCCTTCGTGCTTGCCGCGTTTGGTCAACACGATGCCGAGCGCCCGGCTGGCGATTTCGGCGTCGGCGAAGAACAATTCGTAGAAATCGCCCATCCGATAGAACAGCAGGCAATCGGGATTGGCGGCTTTGATTTTGAGATATTGGGCCATCATCGGCGACGGCTCGGCGGCGCGCGCGCCCTGGCTCGCCGGCTCCTGCGCCGCAGGTTTGGTCGCCTCATTCATCGCGCGAGCCTAGCAGGCCGGCCCCGGCGGCGCACGGCCGAGCTAGGGCCTGTCCACCGGGCGTCCTGGCGGAACGCGCAAGGGGAGCTGCGCCAGCGGGCCCGGACCGGCGCCGATCCTGACCCCGGCGCCGCGCGCGATTGCCGCGCCGACGAAATCCTTGGCGCGCGCGACCGCTTCTGGAAGATCGGCGCCAAGAACGAGATAGGCGGCGATGGCGCTCGACAGCGTGCAGCCGGTGCCATGTAGGTTCGTCGATGTCTGGCGCGGGGCGGCGAAGCGTGTCACCCCCACGGGCGTGACCAGAAGATCGATCGCCAGATCGATTGCTTCTTCGCTCGCCAGATGGCCGCCCTTTATCAGCACGGCGCGCGGTCCAAGCTTGAGCAGCGCCCTGCCCTGATCCGCCATCTCGTCTTCGTTTGATGCGAGCGGCGCGCCCGACAGCGTCGCCGCCTCGGCGAGATTGGGCGTCAGACAATCGACCAGCGGCAGAAGCCGCGCCTTGAGCGCGGCGACGAAGCCGGGGCCGGCCAGCCGATCGCCAGACGACGCGACCATAACGGGGTCGTAGACGATGACAAACGGCCGGCGCTTCCCGCGCAGGAGCGGCCGGAGCGTCTCAGCGACAATCGCGACGTTATCAGCGCTCGCCAGCATGCCGATCTTGATCGCCGTCACCTCAAAGTCGGCGAGCGCGGTCGCGATCTGCGCCCGAACCATGCCGAGCGGCACGGCGCAGATCGCCTGGACCACGCAGGTATTCTGCGCGGTCAACGCGGTGATCGCGCTGGCGCCATGGACGCCAAGCGCGGCGAAAGTCTTGAGGTCGGCCTGGATTCCCGCGCCGCCGCCGGAATCGGAACCGGCGATGGTCAGGGCGATTGGCGTCAACTGGGTCACGGCGCGCGCGTCGCGCCGATCCACTCGCGCGCGCGACCCTCGGGATCGGAATTGAGCGTGATGTCGGTGACGACCGAGACAATATCGGCCCCCGTGGCGAGGCAAGCGTTGGCCCGTTCGATGTCGAGCCCGCCGATAGCGACCAGCGGAATGGCGCCGATCCGCCGCTTCCACTCGGCGATGCGCGCCAGACCCTGCGGCGCGAAAGCCATCGCCTTGAGCCGGGTCGGATAGATGGGCCCGAGCGCGACATAATCGGGCGCCAGGGCGAGCGCGCGATCGAGTTCGGCCTCGTCATGGGTCGAGACGCCGAGCTTCACGCCTTGCGCGCGGATCGCCGGAACATCCGCCGTGTCGAGATCGCCCTGACCGAGATGAACGAAATCCGCCCGCGCGTCGATGGCGATACGCCAATAGTCATTGACGACAAGCTGCGCGCCGGCTGCGCGGCAGATCGCCTGCGCCGCGCCGATCTCGTCCGCCACGCTCGATCGATCGCGATCCTTCACCCGCAACTGGATCAGTCGCGCGCCGACGCCGACGAGCCGCCGCACCCAATCGGCCGTTTCGACGATCGGATAGAAGCGGTCGAGCGTCATCGGCCGCCGCCCCTCCCCTCTCCCCTTGCGGGAGAGGGGTCAGGGGTGAGGGGTCGCGCCTTAAGGCGCTCGATGAAAGGCGCCTGACAGCGACCCCTCATCCGGCGGCCTTCGGCCGCTGCGTTCTCCCGCAGGGGGAGAAGGGAGTCACCGCGCGCCCTCACGACAGCGCCGCCTTGCCGATTGATGGCGTCGAAGCTTCGGCGTAGTCGCGCGTCGGCATTGGGCCGGCGGCATGGGCGGCGAGGCCCGCTTCGACCGCTTGACGGAAGGCGCCGGCCATGGCGACCGGATCGACGGCGACGCCAACCGCGGTATTCAACAGCACCGCATCATAGCCAAGCTCCATCGCCGCCGCCGCATGCGAGGGCAGACCAATGCCGGCGTCGACGATCAGCGGCACGTTCGGGTGGCGGGCGCGCAATGTCTTCAGGCCGAAGGGATTATTGAGCCCTCTGCCCGAGCCGATCGGCGCGCCCCAGGGCATCAGCACCGCGCAGCCCGCCTCGATCAGGCGATCGCAAACGATGAGATCCTCGGTCGTATAAGGAAAAACCTCGAAGCCTTCCTTGGCGAGTATTTGCGCCGCCTCGACCGTGCCGAAGACATCGGGGGCGAGCGTGCCCTTGTCGCCGATCACTTCGAGCTTGATCCAGGGCGTGTCGAAGATTTCGCGCGCCATTTCGGCTGTCGTCACCGCCTCCTTGACCGAATAGCAGCCGGCGGTGTTGGGCAGCACGCGAACGCCGAGCTCGCGAATGATGCGCCAGAAATCTTGGCCCTCGCGGAACTGCGCCGATTCGCGCCGCACCGAGACCGTCACCACTTCTGCGCCGGCCGCCTTCACCGATTTCGCCATCATTTCGAGCGAAGGATATTTGGAAGTGCCGAGCAGCAGCCGCGACTTCAACTCGACGCCATAGACCTTCATCGTAACCTGCTCCCGAATTTCGATTGGCGAAGCGCCGCGTGTCAGCCGCCCTGGCGCGGCGCGACGATCTCGACCCGGTCGCCGTCGCTGAGCGTCGTCGCCGCGCGCTTGCGCGCCGGCACGAATTCGCCGTTGAGCGCGGTCGCGACTTTCGCCTCTCCGTAGTCGAGGCGATCCAGCGCCGCGCCAAGCGTCTCGGCGGCGACGTCCCGCTCGACGCCGTTGACGACCAGTTTCATCGCCAACCCCTATTGCGCCGCTGGCACATAGAGGCCGCCGCCCTGCTCGACGAATTCGCGCGATTTTTCCGCCATGCCGGCCATTGCCGAGGCCTCTGCCCTGAGATCCTGCGTGATCTTCATCGAGCAGAATTTCGGCCCGCACATCGAGCAGAAATGCGCGACCTTATGAGCGTCCTTGGGCAGCGTCTCGTCGTGGAACTTGCGCGCCGTGTCGGGATCGAGCGACAGGTTGAACTGGTCTTCCCAGCGGAAGTCGAAACGCGCGCGGCTCACAGCGTCGTCGCGGATCTGTGCCGCCGGATGACCCTTGGCGAGATCGGCGGCATGAGCGGCGATGCGATAGGTGATGACGCCGGTCTTGACGTCGTCGCGGTCGGGCAGACCGAGATGTTCTTTCGGCGTCACGTAGCAAAGCATCGCCGTGCCGAACCAGCCGATCATCGCCGCGCCAATGCCCGAAGTGATGTGGTCATAGCCCGGCGCGATATCGGTCGTCAGCGGCCCCAGCGTATAGAACGGCGCCTCGCCGCATTCGCGAAGCTGCTTCTCCATATTGATCTTGATCTTGTGCATCGGCACATGGCCGGGGCCTTCGATCATCACCTGGCAGCCCTTGTCCCAGGCGACTTTCGTCAATTCGCCGAGCGTCTCCAATTCCGCGAATTGCGCGGCGTCATTGGCGTCGGCGATCGAGCCGGGACGCAGCCCGTCGCCGAGCGAGAAGGAGACGTCATATTTGCGCATGATGTCGCAGATGTCGCCGAAGTGTTCGTAGAGGAAGCTCTCGCGATGACCGGCGAGGCACCAGCGCGCCATGATCGAACCGCCGCGCGATACAATGCCGGTGACGCGTCTGGCGGTGAGCGGCACATAGGCGAGGCGAACGCCGGCATGGATGGTGAAATAATCGACGCCCTGCTCGGCCTGCTCGATCAGCGTGTCCTTGAACACTTCCCAATCGAGTTTGAGCGGATCGCCGTCGACCTTCTCCAGCGCCTGATAGATCGGCACGGTGCCGATCGGAACCGGCGCGTTGCGCAGGATCCAGGAGCGGATGTTGTGGATGTTGCGGCCGGTCGAGAGGTCCATCACGGTGTCGGCGCCCCAGCGAATCGCCCAGACCATTTTCTCGACTTCCTCGGCGACGCCGGAGCTGACCGCGCTATTGCCGATATTGGCGTTGACCTTGACGAGGAAATTGCGGCCGATCGCCATCGGCTCGAGTTCGAGATGGTTGATATTGGCGGGAATGATGGCGCGACCGCGCGCGACCTCGGAGCGGACGAATTCCGGCGTCACGAAAGCGGGGATCTCGGCGCCGAAACTTTCGCCATCGGCCAGTCGCTCTCCGGCGCCGGCGATCGCCGACTCGCGCGCGAGATTCTCGCGATGGGCGACATAGATCATTTCTTCGGTGACGATGCCGGCGCGCGCGAACTCGAATTGCGTGACGAGCTGGCCGGGCGCGCCGGCGCGCAGCCCGCGCTGCGCCGGACAATGCGGCGCCAGCCGCTCATCCGGCACCAGGCCATTGTCTTCCGGCTTGACCGCGCGCCCGGCGATTTCCTGATAGCCGCGCGCAGCGATCCAGCTCTCGCGCATGGGGGCTAGCCCGGCGCTCAGATCGATGCGCGCAGTCGAATCGGTATAGGGGCCCGACGCATCATAGACGCGCACCGGCGGCTCGGCGGCGTCGCTCAGCGCGATCTCGCGAAACGGAACGTGGAGGTCGTCGCGGCCTCTGGGCGAAGCGTAGACCTTGCGCGATCCCGCGATGGGACCGGTCGTCACCTCGCTCGGCGCCGCCGGGACCTTGGCGTGTTCGTTCATCGGCTTGCCTCCACTTCGCAGGCGATGCTGGCGATAAGCGGCGGCGGTCCGGCGATCGGAAATCGCTGGCCTCGTCCCTTCGCCGGCACGACCCGGATCAGGTTCAAAGGGTTCGGCGCTGGCAGCGCCGTCTCAGCCCTTGCGGGCGCCCCTCGAGTTGACGACGAGCTTCGCGCCTGACGGTTGCGCTGTCAATGCAGCGTGGCGTGGCTCAGCTACAGGCCCATACCCGCCAGGTGCAGCCGGCGCCGCAATCGGCGATCGCGGCGGCGATGGCGGCGGCGCGGGTCGGCAAATTGAAGCCGTCGCCCCAATGGCTATGGCCATTGGTGGCCAAGGCGATGCAGACATCCTGCTCCCACGTCACCAGCAGGCACTTGCTGCCGCAGGAATCGAGCGCGCCGTTCAAGGCCTTGGACAATTTGGTCTGTCCGTGAACCTCGGTGCTCTTGCCGGTCACTGGATTATAGGCGATCGCGCCCCAGCCTGCGTAAGCCGAGCTCGGGGCGGCCAGAGCGGCGATCACGATTGCGGCGCAAAAGAGTTTCATATCGACCTCCTTCCGTCGCCTCGCGAACGCCCCGTCAGCGGCGCGGGCTCAAATTGATCCAAGCATGGCCGTTCCATCCAAACACAGTCTTGGATGGGGTCAAGCTCCATGCAAGTTTACGCTCGCTGCAATTCTACTCGCGGCCGTTGTCGAGCAGCTTCGCCGCGCGCAAGATGGCGCTCGCAGCAGGGTCAATGTCTATGCCTGCTTGCGTCGTCGCAGCAAGCCAATCGGTGACGTCGCGTCCGCCAAAGCGCAGGCGCGGAGCAATCTCGGCCAGAGGCCCCAGCGCGAAAGCGCGCTCGGCCAGGCGCGGATGCGGAATTTTCAATTCGGGCTCGTCGATTATCGTCTCGCCATAAGTCAGGATATCGATGTCGATCGTGCGCGGCCCCCAGCGCTCAAGGCGCAGGCGACCGAGCGCCCGTTCTGCGTCGAGACAACGGGCAAGCAATTCGCGCGGCGGCAAGGCGGTTTGGAGCAGCGCCGCCATGTTGAGAAAATCCGGCTGATCGCGCTTGCCCCAAGGCGGGGTACGATAGACGGAGGACAGCGCGGTCAACCTGATCCCCGGCGCTGCGGCGAGAGCGCGAAGCGCGGCGACGAAAGCGGCGGCGACGTCGCCGACATTGCCGCCAAGCCCAAGGCTGGCGAGCATCGTCGGCCCATCATTCACGCGCGACCTCGATCTCGACCCCAACCGCGGCGAGCTGTTCGGCGATCGGCGGCGCGACTTTGGCGACCCGCACCCTGACCGATTCGATGCGCGCGAAAGCGCTCAGCAGCGCGCGCGCGATGTCGAGCGCCGCCGCTTCGACCAATATGCGCGGCGCGCCGCAAAAGGTCTCGCGGGTCAGCGCCGCCACCTTGCCATAGTCGACGGTGGCCTTGAGATCGTCGCCCGCCGCCGCTGCGACGAGATCGACGACGAGCTCAAGATCGATCTCGAACATCTGGCCATATTTGCGTTCATGCGCGAACTGGCCGTGAAAGGCGTGCAGCCGCAGGCGATCGACGAAGATCTTGCCACGCTGGATTGTCCCCACACTCGGATTGCTCATGCGTGGCCTTCCTCTATCGCGCGCCAGACCTTGAGCGCCTGGACATGCTGGGCGACGTCATGGGCGCGCACGATCGCCGCGCCATTGGCGACGCCGTAGAGCGCCGCCGCGATCGAGCCGGGGACGCGCTCGGCCGCGACCGTCTGCCCGGTCACGAGGCCGATCGTCGATTTGCGCGAGACGCCGAGCAGCACCGGACGCCCGAGCGCCTTGAGCGCGCTGAGACGACGCAAGGCCTCAAGATTCTGCGCCGCCGTCTTGCCGAAACCGAAGCCGGGATCGACCCACAGTCGCGCCTCGCTGACGCCGGCGGCAAGTGCGATCTCGATCGAGCGGCCGAGAAAGGCGAGCATATCGGCGACAATGTCGAGCGCGGGATCGACGCTGGCGCGATTGTGCATCAGCACTGCGCCCGCGCCATTCGCGGCGACCACCCGCGCCATGTCGGCGTCGCGCTGGAAGCCCCAAACGTCGTTGACGATCGAGGCGCCGGCTTCGATCGCCGCGGCGGCGACGCGCGCCTTGTAGGTGTCGATCGAGATCGGCGTCGCGACGCGGCGGCTCAGGCCCGCGACGACAGGCATGACACGCGCCATCTCCTCTTCCGCGCCGACCGACGCCGCACCAGGCCGGGTCGACTCGCCCCCGACATCGAGGATCGCCGCGCCCTCGCCAACCAGACGCTCCCCATGGGCGACCGCCACGTCGGGATCGAGAAAAGCGCCGCCGTCGGAAAAGGAATCCGGGGTGACATTGACGATGCCCATCACCGGGATCGGCGCGCCAAGCGTCAGCGATTTGCCATGCGGCAGGGAGGGCGTCACAGGCGGACCCGGATTGGCGGAAGTGCGTCGCCCGACCCTATAGGGCAGAAGGCGGAGCGAGGCTATGTGCGCGCCTTTAGCCCGGCTCTTTCTCGGGATGGTGGAAACGGCGGCCGAGATAGGCGCTGACGCGCGCGCGCACCGCGGCGACATAGGCCTTGGAGGCCGCGCGATAGGGCTCAACAAGTCCTTCGGCGAAGCGATGGAACACCATCGCCCAATCGTAGAGATAGGCGAACCATTTGAGCGTCATCAGCTTCGAACGCGTCAGGTCGAAAACGACCGCCAGGACGCTCAGCCCGCATAACTTGGAGAGGAGATAGCCGATGGCTCCGGCCTTGACCTGACCGATCGCGACCAGAGCCACGCAGAAGAAACTGCCGACCTCGCTAACCAGAAACGGCACCCCGAACAGGAGCAGGGCGACCCAGACCGGCGCGCGCTCGACGGCGCGGCTCAGCTTCACCCTGAGCGTCGCCCAATGGACTAGCGCCGCGATGCGGCTCATCACCGCGACGACGCTGTTCCAAATCCAGGTTTCGAACAGGAAAGCGAGCGCGAAGGCGAACACCAACGCACGCGGGACCTTGGGCCGATTTTCCACTTATCTTTCTCGCAAATTCACGCGCCCGCGAACTTGACCGGGATTTGCGGCGACATCAAGCCGGAGCAAAATGGTCGCGGCGGAGCCCCTAAGGGCGCCGCCGCCCCCTCCGATCAGGCGAGATCGAAGCGATCCGCGTTCATGACTTTGGCCCAGGCCGCCGCGAAATCCTTGGCGAACCTCACCTTGGCGTCGGCGGTGGCGTAGACCTCGGCCAGCGCCCGCAATTGCGAATGCGAGCCGAAGATCAGGTCGACGCGGGTCGCCGTCCATTTGCGCGCGCCGGACTTTCGGTCGCGGCCCTCGTAAAGACCGTCGCCGGCCGGCGCCCATTCCGTGCCCATGTCGAGCAGATTGACGAAAAAGTCGTTGGTCAGCTTGCCCGGCTGTGCGGTGAAGACCCCATGCGTCGCGCCGCCGGCGTTGGCGCCGAGAACGCGCAATCCGCCGATGAGGACGGTCATTTCCGGCGCGGTCAGCTTCAGCAATTGCGCGCGATCGACCAGCGCTTCCTCCGGCGCCATGAACTGCGCCTTGCCGCCGACGTAATTGCGGAAGCCGTCGGCGCGTGGCTCAAGCGGCGCGAAGGAATGCGCGTCGGTTTGCGCTTGCGTCGCATCCGTGCGCCCCGGCGCGAAGGGGACTTTCACGTCAAGCCCAGCGTCTTTGGCGCCTTTCTCGATCGCCGCGCCGCCGGCGAGCACGATCAGATCGGCAAGCGAAATCCCCTTGCCGAAATCCTTCTGGATCGCCTCGAGCTTTTGCAACACGCCAACGAGCTGCCTGGGCTGATTGACCTCCCAATCCTTCTGCGGGCTCAGGCGAATGCGCGCGCCATTGGCGCCGCCACGCTTGTCAGAGCCGCGAAAGGTCGAAGCCGAGGCCCAGGCGGTCGAGACCAATTCCGCCACGCTCAAGCCCGACGCGAGAATCTTCGTCTTGAGCGCAGCGATGTCCGGCTCGCCGATCGGCGCATGATCGGCGGCGGGAACGGGATCCTGCCAGATCAGGATTTCTTTCGGCGTCAGCGGGCCGAGGTAGCGAACGACCGGGCCCATGTCGCGATGGGTCAGCTTGAACCAGGCCCGCGCGAAGGCGTCGGCGAATTGATCCGGATGCTCGTGGAAGCGGCGGGAGATTTTTTCGTAGGCCGGGTCGAAGCGCAGCGCGAGATCGGTCGTGAGCATCGCGGGAACATGCTTTTTCGCTTTGTCATGCGCGTCGGGGATCGAGGCTGTCGCGCCTTTCGCCGTCCATTGCTGCGCGCCGGCGGGGCTCTTGGTCAGCTCCCATTCGTATTTGAAGAGATTGTCGAAGAAGGCGTTGCTCCATTGTGTCGGCGTCTGGGTCCAGGTGACCTCGGGGCCGCCGGTGATCGCGTCGGCGCCAAAGCCCTTGCCATGCTTGCTCTTCCAGCCGAGGCCCTGATCTTCGATAGCGCCGCCTTCCGGCGCTGGGCCAACCAGCGAGGGATCGCCCGCGCCGTGCGTCTTGCCGAAGGAATGGCCGCCGGCGATCAGCGCGACGGTCTCTTCGTCGTTCATCGCCATGCGGAAGAAGGTCTCGCGGATGTC
>SSMV01000064.1 GCA_004799435.1 Bradyrhizobium sp. | reverse complement strand
CGCGCCGAGGCCGACGGCGCCGACGCACAACCCCGCGCCATAATAGAGGGCGTAGAGCGCAGGCCGGGACAGTTGCAGCGCGAACGGGCCCCAGTCGACCCAGCGAAACGGCGTGAAGACAAGCGCCAGCGGCGCATAGGCGGCGATCGAGAGGAGCGCGAAGGCGATGAAGGCGCGCGCCGGCTTGTCCTCGAACGCCTGAGATAGTCGTCCGAGATGGAGGATCGTCGGACGCAGCAGAAAGCGCATCGCGACGGCGGCAACGGTGAGAGCCAGCAGCACGCCGAGGAACCACATCTGCCCGCAGGGCGCGAAGGGCAGCGCCAAATAGGCGCTCGCGTAAGCGGCGAGACCCGGATCACTCGCGCTCAGGCGATAGGTCGGGTAAAGCGCGAGCGGCATCATGACGGCGACGCCGAAGATCAGCGGCAGGCCGAGCCGCGCGAAGCGCCGGCGCAGAAACCCGACCGCGCCGTCCCGCTCCATGCCGGCGAAGCAAAACAATCCGGACAGAAAGAACAACAGGCCCATCAAATAGATGTCCTGCGACGCGCAGAATATGTCGAAGCCCAGCCAGCGCTGCCGATCGACGATCGGAAAGGCGACCCAGAGATAGGGCGGCTGGTCGAAACGCGGCTGAGCGGGCGCGGAGGCGAGATAGGCGACGCCGGCATGGGTGGCGAGCACCAGGGCGATCGCCAGCCCGCGCAGATTGCTGAGCGCAAGGCTGGCGCTCTGCGCTGGCGCGCCCACAGCGGCCTGCGCGGGGCGGCTTATGGCGCGCGCCACGCTGAGGGGTCGGGCGATCAATCCTGTTCGACGGCGTGCCGGTTCGCTCGCGCTGGTCGCTGCGTCGTCGGCCGCCGCGGCTTTCACGTCTTGGGCCTGAGGTCGATCGTCACCTCGGTGATGTCGGCGCCGGTGGGAACGATCTTGACCGATTGCACGCGTCCGTTGGAGCGCAGTTCGACGGTGGCGGTGAAACCGGGACCTTTGACCGAGCCGTCGAACTTTCCATCGCCGACTGTGCCGATGAGCGCGCCGGTGACTTCGCGCGTTTGTTCCGTCCAGGTGCCGGTGACGTTTTGCCCCGAGGCCTCAGCCTGGGTCTGAATGTCGATGCGATAGCTGGGGCTGGCGCAGACGATCGACTGGATCAACTCGGCGCCGCCCATCGATTCCGCTCCGGTCGCCTTGCAACGGATGCGCTCATGCGTCCCGTCCGAGCCGACGATGTCGCCGGTCCCCGCCCATTCGCCGAGAAAGGCCGCGAACGGCCGATCGTCAGCGAAGCCAGAAACAGGCGCCGTCATTGCCGCCGCCGTTGCCGCGAGGGCGACGATAAGCGCCGCGCCGCGCGGGCGTCGCCGGTGCGAAATTGTTTCCACCATTCCGCTCTCCTCTTCTTATGTCGCCCGCGGCTGCAGGCCCAACGTCCGCCGCAGCCCCTGGTCGGCGATCCTCAGCAAGACCGTGATAACAGGCCTGAAAATCAAAAGATCGGCGGCCAGGGCCGCCGCCATCGCAAAAGCGCTGAGCCACCCGAACAGGCGCAGCGCCGGCAGGCTGGAAAAGACCAGCGCCGCCAGCCCACAAGCCAAGACGAGCGTTGTGAGAATCAACGCCGGACCGACAAGTACGGTTGCGCGCGCGACGGCGATCCCCGGGTCTTCGCCCGCCGTCCGCTCGCGCACCATGCGGTTGAGGAAATGGATCGTCGCGCTGAGCCCAAGGCCGAAGGAAACGATGAGCGAGACGGCGCCGGCGAATTGCAGGCCGAAGCCGAGCGCGCGCAGCAGCGAACCGGCCGCGAAGATGGGAAAAAGCCCCGGGACAAGACAGGCGACGCCGATCGCGAAAGAGCGAAACGCCAGACCGATCAAAATGGCGACGAAGACAAATTCGACCGTGAGCGCATGATTGAGCGCTTCGATCATGCTGGCGCTGTCGCGCGCGGCGATGACCGACAGGCCGGTGACCGAAATCTGATAGCCGGGATGATCGTGGCGAACCGCCTCTAGCCGCTTGTCGAGACGGTCGACGATGGGGACGAGCGCCGTCAGATTATTGTCCGGCACGAAGCCGGACACGATCGCCGAATTCTGGTCGAGCGAAACGAAACGCCTGACCAGGAATTTGGGCAGAACGTCCATATATTGCTTCAGCGCGTCGACGCCGGTCAGATGCATTTTGTCGGCGAGCCAACTGCGCAGGGTCTCGACCGACCAGACATTGCCGATCGCCGGGTCGGCGGCGAGCGTGTGATGGACGTCGGCGATCGTCGCCAGCGTTGCTGGCGCATAAAGACCGGCGTCGGCGGGGAAAGCGATCAGAACGTCGAGCGGATTCGATCCGGTGAGCTCGGCGTCGAGCCGATGACTGGCCTCGGTCGATTGTTGCTTGTCGGGAACCTGATCGGCGAGCCGATAGCTCGGCTTCAGTCCTTCGTAGAACGCGCCGAGCGCCGCGACGACCAGAATGCCGATCAGCCCATAGAAGAGCGGGCGCGACACCATGCGCCCGGCGATCCAGCCGCAGAAGCGTCTTAGGCCCGAGACGCCCGGATCCTCGGCGCCCAAGTTGGCGACAAAGCGGGCCTCATCGCCAATCAGCGTGACGCCGAGCACCGGGACGAGCGACAAAACAGTGAGAAGCGCGACCGCCGTGGCGATGATCCCGGCTTCGCCAAATTCGCGGATGAGATCGCTCTTGGAGATCAGCAGACCGGCGAGCGACAGGCCGGCGGCGACATGGGTGAGGACGCAGGCCGGTCCGACAATGCGCACGGCGCGGGTAAAGGCCGTGCGCTTGTCGTCGCCGGCGACCAGACGGTCGCGCGCGGCGAAGGTTAGCTGCATGCTGTCGGAGAAGCTGATCACCATGATGAGCGGCGTCATCACGTTGAGAAAAGTGTTGAGCCGAAAGCCGATCCAGCCCAGCGCGCCGAGCGCGAAGAGAATGGCGAGCAGCGGCGGTCCCGCCGCGATGATCATCAGCGAGGCGCGTCTGAAAAAGAGCGCTGCGACGACGCAGCCGAGCGCGAAGCCGATCGCGTTATAGAGAATGCGGTCATGTTCGAGCGCGCGGCGAATTTCGAGCTGCATGACGGGAACGCCGGAAAGCTCGGCCGAGACCGGCGCGCCCTGCAGATCGTCAGCCATCGTCTTGCGAACGTCGCCGATCGCGACGGCGAGCTGCGCGCTGTCGGCGACCTCGGGCTTTAGCGACAGCACATAGAGCGCGAGTTTCCCGTCGTCGGAGAGAAGCTTGCCGCGGATCAGCTCGTTATGGGTCGCCCGGTCGATAAGCTCGTCATAGGCCCGGCCTTCCGGCAGGACATCGGGAAATAGCGGCGGCGGCGGGCCGCCTTCCGTGGCGGGCTCTCGCGCCGAAAACATCGAGATGATCCCGCGCGCGCCGTCTACCAATTGCAAGTCGGCGGCGAGATCGCGCAATTTTTCGATCGTGTCGCGATCGAGCAGCTTCTCGCCATGAATGACGACCAGCACGTCATATTCGCTCGAGGGAAAATCCTTCGAGACCTGCTCGTATTGGCGGAACTCAGCGGAATCCGAGTGGAACAATTGCGAGAGCGAGTCGTCGACCTTGATCTGCTGCGCGCCAAAAAAGGCGAGCGCCGCAACGATCAACGCGACGGCGAGCGCGATGGCCGGCGCCTTCACCGGTATGAGGCCGAGGCGCTCGATCCCGAACGCGATGGGCTGTTTTCCGGGCTCGTGGTCCTCGCCGACTGGCGTCGTCAAATCAGCCCCCTCACGTCAGCTCCCCAAGCCAGGCCCCCAGGCCAAGCCCGCTCATCCGCCCGGAGCCGCGCCTATCCAGTTTCCCAGGGGACAGGCTGTCTGACATCACGACGCGCGCGGGTGGATTTTGCTCCAATGTGACTGTCCTCCTTCCGCGACGCAAACCGAGATTGGCGCTTGGACGAGCCTTTCCACTTGTGCGGTGATTTCAGACGCCCGACGCGGCGGCGGCGCGCCGGGGATTTCATCAAAAAGCTCCGGAATTCGACCCATCAGACATCGCCCGGCCGGACGGCAGGCAAGAGCGTGGGGACGCTCGAACGTCGAAACGTCGTTTGGGGGCTATTTGTTCCCTGCCCGCTTCGCTCAAAGCATGGCGCAGGCGGGCGAGGCTGTCGCCTTTCTGTCACATCCGGCGATTGGCGCTACGCGCCGCGGGTCTATGGCAGGCTCAAACGGAGCATCTGATAGGAATGCGGCGCGAGCTTCGTCTTCAGGCGGCCTTCGGCCACCGTCGCGTTGTCGCTCTTCTTGGGCATGACCGTCATGGGCGCTTTGGCCGAATTCGCCGCGTCCAGCCTGTCCGAGGTCATGACTTTGCAATCGACGACCCGCGCCGCGCCAAAGCCGAGGAGGCTCACGTCAAGCTCGATTGTCTCGCTGGCGTGGCGATTGACGATGAAGAAATTCAACGCGCCATGGGCTTCGTCATGGACGCCGGCGATATCGATATAGGGCACATTGTCGGCGACCCTGGAATCATAGCCGGGCGAGTGGACGACGAGATTGAGCGCCACGCCCCGGCCGAACAGCGACGCGAAATAATAGGGGTAATAGATCGTCTGCCGCCAAGCCTGGCCCTTCGGCTCGGTCATGATCGGCGCGATCACGTTCACCAACTGCGCGATGCAGGCGATCTTCACCACGTCCGAGCGGCGAATGAAGGTGTTGAGAATGCAGGCGACCTGCAGCGCGTCCTCGAAATGGTAGATGTCCTCAAGCAGCGCCGGCGCATGCGGCCAGCCTGCGGCGCCGCTGAGAATCTCTTTGTCCTGCGCGTTGGAATGATACCAGACGTTCCACTCGTCGAAGGAGATTGCGACCCGTTTCTTCGAGCGCTTGCGGGTGCGAACGAAGTCGATGGTCGAGGCGACCGTCGCGATATAGGCGTCGAGCTTGGCGTTGAGGGCGAGAAACTCCGCAGTGTTCTTCTCGCGATTGTTGAAATACATATGCAGCGAGATGTAGTCGACGGCGTCGTAACAATGTTCGAGCACGACCCGCTCCCACTCGGGATAGGTCGCCATGTCGGAATTCGACGACCCGCAGGCGATGAGTTGCAGCGACGGGTCGAAGGCGCGCAGCGTCTTGGCGGTTTCATTGGCGAGGCGGCCGTATTCGTCGGCGGTCTTGTGGCCGACCTGCCAGGGGCCGTCCAATTCATTGCCGAGACACCAGTGCTTGACGCCAAAAGGCTCGGCGCGGCCATTGGCCTTGCGCAGATCGCCCCAATAGCTGCCGAGAGGACCGTTGACATATTCGACGAAGTTGCGCGCTTCATCGAGGCCGCGCGAGCCGAGATTGACCGCGAGCATCATCTGCGTGCCCACCGCGGCACACCAGTCGGCGAATTCATGCACGCCGACGGCATTCGATTCCGAAGTGTGCCAGGCGAGGTCGAGGCGGGTCGGGCGCTTGTCGCGCGGGCCGACGCCATCCTCCCAATTGTAGGCCGAAACGAAATTGCCGCCGGGATAGCGCACCACCGGCGTTTCGAGCGCCTTGACCAGTTCGATGACGTCGCCGCGCATGCCGTTTGCGTCGGCGGTCGGGTGACCCGGCTCATAGATGCCCGTGTAGATGGCGCGGCCGAGATGTTCGAGGAAGGCGCCGTAGATCCGGTCGTCGATCGTGGCGATGCGATAGTCGCGATGCGCGGTGACAGTCGCCCTCATGGTTCCTCGTCCCATCTGTATCCGATTGTTTGATGCAATAAAGACCTTTCCCGGCCGCCCGTCAAGCGCCGCAAGCGAAGGCGGTCGCCTTAAAAGACATATGATATCAATATATTGTGTTCGTTCATGGACTTATTTTGCAGTCAGTGCAGCCCGATCGCCGCTCAGACAATATCTAGAATGCAGATGAAAAGGCTTGTCGGCCTCGCGTTTCGCGGTTAGCATCCCTTGGCCAGGCTTCTCGGCGACGGTTCGGTCCAGCGAAGCGCGTTCCAGACGGGAAAACCGTCGGCGACATTCTGGGAGGAAATCGACATGATCCGTAAAGCGTTCATAGCGACGTTGGCTTGCGCCCTGCTCGTGGCGGGCGCCGCCCGCGCGACCGAAACAATCGTATGGTGGGACTTCCTTAGCGGCGGCGACGGCGTCCGCATGAAAGCCATGCTCGACGAGTTCAATAAGGAGTTCGACGGCAAGGTTCATATCGAGGCGACCACGCTCGAATGGGGCGTGCCTTATTACAGCAAGGTTCAGACATCGACCGCGGTCGGCCAAGGGCCTGACGTGATGACCTATCACGAGTCGCGCATGCCGCTCGGCATCTCGCAGAACGTGCTGAGCCCGATCACGCCCGACGAACTCGCCGCGGCGGGGATCAAGGGGAGCGATTTCAGCGAGGCGAACTGGAAAGCGGCGCAGGGAGCCGACGGCAAGCAATACGCGGTCCCGCTCGATATTCATTCCATCATTCTCTATTACAACAAGGACCTCTTGAAGAAGGCGGGCCTGCTCGGCGACGATGGCAAGCCCAAGGGCCTCGACGGCGTCGCCAACTGGGAGGCCGCGCTCGCCAAACTGACGACCAAGGATGTCGCGGCGCTCTCCGTGCCGAATGACGGCGGGACCGGCTGGCGCATTTTCTACACGCTGCTCAATCAGCAGGGCGGCCAGTTCTTGACCAACGGCAAATTCCTCGACGGCGACAATCTTGCCAAGGGCGAGACGGCGGTCGGTGAGATGCAAAAATGGGTCAAGAGCGGCTGGACGCCGGCCAACACGGCCTATCCAGCGTCGATTGCGCTGTTCACCGCCGGCAAGGCGGCGATGCACATCAACGGCGTCTGGGAAGTGCCGACGATGGTCGACCTGGCCAAGAAGGGCCAACTGTTCGACTGGGGCGCGATCCAGGTTCCCGCGCTCTATGACCACCCGGCGACCTGGGCCGATTCGCATTCCTTCGCGATCCCCAACCGCCAGGGCAATCCGGTCGACCCGGCCAAGCGCAAACTGGTGCTGCAGGCGATCCACTGGTTCAACGAGCATTCGCTCGAATGGGCCGGCGGCGGTCACGTCCCGGCCTATCTGCCGGTGCAACAGAGCGACGCTTTCAAGGCAATGAAGCCCAACTCGGACTATGTGTCGCTCGCCAAGACCGCGGTCTTCGATCCGGTTTCGGTCGTCGCGGGCGTCGCCTCGCCCGTCTATGACGCCACCGGCAATTACGTCATTCCCGCGATGATGGGCGAGATGACGCCAGCGGACGCCGTGAAGAAGATGCGCGACGATCTGCAGGACCAGGCCAAGTAGCTCCGGTCCCTCCAGCGCCCGCCGGCGTCTCCCCCCACCGGCGGGCGCGTATCTCGCGCCAGAGCGGTTCCGACATGCTGAAGAGCAAACGGGCCGAATATTTCGCAGCCGCCGTGCTGATGGCGCCCTTCGTTGTCATCTACGCCGTCTTGTTCGTTTATCCGACGATCAAGATGGTGGAGTTGAGCTTCACCAATGCGCCGCTGATCGGTCCGGGCCGGTGGGTCGGCATCGACAATTACTGGCGGCTCGCGACCGAGCGCCTGTTCCCGACCGCCCTGTGGAACACGATCTATTTCGTGATTCTGTCGGCGCTGCCGAGCACGCTGCTGGCGCTCTTCGTCGCGCTTGGCGTCAATCGCCTGAAGGGCTGGACGCAGAGCGTCGTGCTGGCGGCGTTTTTCCTCCCCTATATCCTGCCGGTGTCGGTCGTCTTCCGCATCTGGGATTGGATGTTCGACCATGATTTTGGCATCGCCCAATATTTGATCGCGCCGCTCAACGGCGGCCAGCGTCTCTCGGTCTTTCGCACCGTCCCACTCTTCATGCCGATGGTGGCGCTAGTGACGATCTGGTGGCTCATGGGCTTCAACGTGTTGCTGTTCATCGCCGGTCTGCGCAACATCTCGACCGAGATTTACGAGGCGGCGCGGCTCGACGGCGCGACCCGCTGGGCGCAGTTCAAGCGCATCACATGGCCGTTGATCTGGCCGGTCACCGTGCTGGTGCTGACGATCCAGCTGATCCTGCAATTCAAGATCTTCGATCAGGTCTATCTCTTCACCCAGGGCGGCTATCGCGTCGACACCACCATGGTGATGGTCCAGTATATCTATCGCCAGGCCTTCCAGCTCAACAAAGGTGGCCTTGCGGCGTCGGCTTCGGTCGTTCTCTTTGTCCTGATCGCCGTGATGTCGGTGTTGCAATATCAATTGCTGCGGGTGAGGGCGCAAAGATGACGGGCGCCGTCGCCGTCGCCGACGCCCCGCTCTCCGCCGCCTCGCGGCTGATGCGGCTGCGCCGCATCGATCTGATTGGCGCTCTCGTCACGCTGGCGACGCTTCTTGGGGCGGTCGTCTGGGCCTTCCCGCTCTATTGGGGATTGGTGACGACGTTCAAACCCGAGACCGAAATCGTGCAGCCCGGCGTTCAGCTCTGGCCGCGCGACTTCACCTTCGAGAATTACGCCAATGTTCTGACGCAGACCAAGATCGGGCTTTGGTACTTGAATTCGCTGATTACGTCGGGCGCAGTGACCATCATCGTGGTCGCGATGGCGGCGAGCGCCGGCTACGCGATCTCGCAGCTTCAATTTCCCGGCCGTCGTTTCTTCTGGGCGATGATCCTGGCGAGCTTCATGGTCCCGATCCCGGCACTGATCGTCAATCACTTTGTCCTGATGAGCCAGTTTGGTTGGGTCAACACGCTGCAGGGCGTCGTCGCGCCGCAGCTCATCGCGCCGGTCACTGTGATCATCTACAAGCAATTTTTTGACCAGATGCCCAAGGACTTCCGCGAAGCGGCGAAGATGGACGGAGCCAACGAATTCCAGCTCCTCTTTCGCATCTATCTGCCGATGAACTGGGGCGTCACCACCGCACTGGCGATCATTACCTTCATCGCCGCCTGGAATCTCTTCCTGTGGCCGTTTCTCGCGGTCAGTTCGGAGGAGAAGCTGAACGTCGCGGTCGGCATCACCCAGGTTCACGACGCTTTCGGGGTGCAATATGGCCGCGACCTAGCGGTGGCGATGCTCGCGGCTCTGCCGGTGGCGGTGGTCTATCTACTCTTTCAGCGGCGTGTGACGCAGGCGATCATGCTTTCAGCGGGCATCAAAGGATGAGCGCGATATCGGGAGACGGGCAAGGCGCGGCGGCGTCCCCGATGTCGCCCCATGCAGCGCCCCATGTCGAGCTCAGACGGGTGACGAAACGCTACGGCGCTTTCACCGCGATCAGCGACCTCAGTCTCACCGTCGACAAGGGCTCGTTCACCGCGCTGCTTGGGCCCTCGGGCTGCGGCAAGTCGACGCTGCTGCGCATGATCGCCGGGCTCGAGCCCATCACCGCCGGCCAATGCTTCATCAACGGCGCCGAGGTGACCGACGTCGATCCGGCGAAGCGGCGCATCGCCATGGTGTTCCAGTCCTATGCGCTCTATCCGCACATGACGGTGCGCCAGAACATCGCCTTCTCGCTGTCGATCGCCGGCGCCTCGCGCAAGGAACAGGATGCGCGCACGCAGGAGGTTGCACGCATTCTTCAACTCGAGGATTATCTCGACCGTCGGCCGGCCGAACTGTCGGGCGGACAGCGTCAGCGCGTCGCCATCGGCCGCGCGCTGGTGCGCAAGCCCGAAGTCTTTCTGTTCGACGAGCCGCTTTCCAATCTCGACGCCAAATTGCGCGTCCAGATGCGGCTTGAGCTTGCCAAGTTGCATGCGGCGCTGCACTCGACGATGATCTACGTCACTCACGATCAGACCGAGGCGATGACGCTCGCCGACAAAATCGTCGTGCTCGATCGAGGCCGGGTGGCGCAGATCGGTTCGCCATTGGAACTTTACAATCGCCCCGCCAATAAGTTCGTCGCCGCTTTCATCGGCTCGCCGAGCATGAACTTCTTCCGCGTCGGGCTCACCGCGGTCGAGGAGAAGACGGCGAGCGTCGCGCTGCCCGGCGGACGAACGGCGCGGGTCGGCCTTGGCGCGCCGCCCGCCTTCGCCGAGGCGACGGTCGATCTCGGCGTGCGCCCCGAACATCTGTCGCTGGTCGATACGCATGATGCCGAGGCGGCGCTGAGCGGCAGGATCGGGATCGTCGAGAATCTCGGCAATCTGACGTTGCTCTATGTCGACACGCCGGCCGGGCAACTGATCGTCGAGGGACCGGGCGATGTCGGATCGAAGAAGGGCGATCTCGTCGGCCTGAAGTTCAGCGCCGCCAATGCGCGACTGTTCGGAGCCGACGGCGCGACGCTGTAATCGCCCCTCGCGCCGCGTTCACGGCGCGGTTGCCAGGCGCAACACGATGTCCTGATCGTAATTGCCGAAGCCGCGGCCGAAGACATTGACGCCGCCGGGATGGCGCGCGTCCGACTTGACCTCGATGCGCAGCCGGATCGAGTGGTGAGCCGAAATGTCGAGGCCGTCGAGATTGAGCGAAGAGATTTTCACGCCATCGACGAAGGAGCCTTCGCGCGTGACGCGCCAGCTTTTTAGCATCCCATATTGACTGCCCTTGAGCTTCCACCAGTCGGGCGTGAAGACGCCGCGCGTGTCGCCAAAGTCGCCGGGGCTCGTCCAGACGCCGAGTTCGTGTCCGTTGACGGAGACGGTGATGTCGGAGGGCCAGTCGGCGGAGGTGCCCGGCACTTCAGAGGACAGCTCCATCGAGAATTCAAGCTCGACGATCGATTTGCCGACGATACGGGCGTTGTTGGGAAACTGATATTCGATGAAGCCGCGCGTGAACCACATCAGTCCGGCATTCATGCGATCGGGATTG
>SSMV01000063.1 GCA_004799435.1 Bradyrhizobium sp. | reverse complement strand
GGCAGCGCCACGCCGAGGTCGCGCTCCGCCATGCCCTGCATCGACTGAGCGCTGACGCCAAGAAAGCGCTCGCCGGTTTCCTCCAGGCTCAGAGACAGGCCGTAGCGCTCGAGCGCCGCCCGCGTGCGCGCCAGCGCGATGGTCTCGCTGTCGACCAACACGCCATCGCAATCGAAGATGATGAGCGCTGGCCAGGCGATCTTGCGGCGCGGTCGCGGCGCCGCCAAGCCGATCGCCCCGCCCGCTTCGTCCGAGTGCATGACTTCGCGCACGCGCCGCTCGGCGTGTCGCAAGGTTTCAAAGGCCAGGCGCTTGCGGGCGTGCAGCGCCGCGATTTCGCCGCCGGCCGGGCGATTGGCGATGTTCAGGCGCGACATCGTCCCCATCGCCTGGGTGATCGAACAACGCCCCGCGGCGGTGGCGCCGAGCATCGCGGCGCCAAGCAGCACCGGCTCGCTGGTTTCCGGCGTCGCGATCGGTTTGCCAGTCACATCCGAAATGATCTGGCGCACGAGATCGCTGCCGGCCGCGCCGCCGCTGGCGATCAGCATGTCGCAGCCATAGCCTCCGGCTTCGAGCGAGCGGATGATTTCATCGAGCCCCAGCGCCAGGCCGCTGAGGACTGCGGCGTAGAGCGCCAGCGCGCTCTCGCGATCGTCGCGCAGATCGAGACCGACGATCGCGCCGCGCATCGCCGGATCGGCGTAAGGCGTACGATTGCCAAGAAAATCGGGAAGCACATGCAGATCGCGCGCAAGCAGCGCCGCCGCCGAAGCGCCGCCGGCGCGCGCGACGAGTTCGCGCTCCAGCCGCGCAAAATCGAGGCCGCCGCGAAGCGGATCGACGTATGACGGGACAATCGTCGTCAGCCAGTCGATCGCCGCCCCGAAGGCCGATTGTCCGCCTTCGACCAGCCATTGACCCGGCGTCAACGCGGAATAGTGGGGGCCCCAGGCGCGCGGGACGAAACGGGCCGTATCCGAAAGCGCCATGCAGCAAGCCGAGGTGCCCAGCACCAGCGCTATGCGACGGCGCGGATCGGCTTCCTCGCCGAGCGACGCGCCGAGCGTCGCCAGCGCGCCGGCATGAGCGTCGATCAGACCGGCGCCGACGGGAACGCCGATCGGCAGCCCGAAGGCTTCCGCCGCGGCGGCGCAAAGTCCCGCGCCGAGCGCGACGCCCGGCGCGACAATCTCGGCGCCGATGCGCGCCAATCCCGGCCTGACGAGGGCGCCAAGACCGACGCCGTCGAAAAATTCAAGCGGCCAGCGCCCCTCATGCGCGAGATAGTTCCATTTGCAGGCGACGGTGCAGAGTGAACGCGCGGCGGAGCCGGTGGCGCGGAAGGTGAGAAAATCGGTCAGGTCGAAAAAATGCCGCGCCCGCGCGAAGACGGACGGCGCGTGGCGCGCGAGCCACAGCAGTTTCGGCGTTTGCATCTCCGGCGAGACCGAACCGCCGATCCAGCGCAGCGCCTCGTGGCCGCCACGGTTGATGTCGCCTGCTTCCTCGACCGCGCGATGATCCATCCAGGCGATGACGTCGCGCGCCGGATCGTCGCTCGTCCCGGCCGGCAGCGGCGCGCCATTCGCGTCGAGCGCGACCAGCGAACAGGTGGCGTCGAAGCCGATTCCGGCGACCGACGACGGGGCGACTTTGGCGGCGGCAAGCGCTTCGCGGACAGCGGCGGCGACGGCGCTCCAAATGTCGGCGGTGGATTGTTCGACGATGTCGCCCGCCTCACGCCAAAGCGCGATCGGTCGCTTCGCATAGCCAAGCAAATGCCCGTCGGAAGCAAAAACGCCCGCGCGCGCGCTGCCCGTCCCCACATCGACGCCGACGAAGGCCTCGTCCATTCCGTCCCCGCTTGCTCCGCGGCCAATTTTCACATTTTGGCTCACCGCCGCGCAAGCGGACGAATTGACCCGTTCTTTCCGTGGGTTAGATCGGGCGGCCGGCGATCGCGGCGATTAGTTGGCGATGCTGGCGCCGGTCTCGATGTCGAAGAAATGGAGCGGCGCGCCCTGAAGCGACAGATCGAGCGAGCCGCCGGGGCGGCAGGAGACGCGCTCCCTCAGGACGCAAACAATCTCCGTCCCGCCGATCGTCGCATTGACGAAAGTCTCCGCGCCGGTCGGCTCGACGACCGACACTTGTGCTGGCACCGCCGCTTCGCCGCCCAGATGAATATGCTCCGGGCGCACGCCGAGCGCGATCTCGCGCCCGAGCGCCGCAGCTGGCGCGCCATCCAACGGGATGAAGGCGCCGGAGGCCAGCGCCAGACGCGGCTTCTCCCCGCCTTCGAGGCGCCCGCGCAGCATATTCATCGCCGGCGAACCAATGAAGCTTGCGACAAAGGCGTTGGCCGGCCGGTCGTAGAGGTCGAGCGGCGATCCGACCTGCTCGACGCGCCCGTCGCGCAGCACGACAATCTTGTCGGCCATTGTCATCGCTTCGATCTGGTCATGCGTGACATAGACGGTCGTCGCGTGGAGGTCTTGTTGCAGACGCTTGATCTCGGCGCGCATCTGCACCCGCAGTTTGGCGTCGAGATTTGAGAGCGGCTCGTCGAACAGAAACACCGCGGGATCGCGCACGATCGCACGGCCCATGGCGACGCGCTGACGCTGGCCGCCGGAGAGTTGGCGCGGATAGCGCTCGAGCAGCGGCTCAAGGCCGAGGATTCCCGCAGCCTTGGCGATTTTGCCGTCGATCTCGGTTTTCGACGCGCGCCCCACTTCCAGCGCGAAGCTCATGTTGCGCGCGACCGTCATATGCGGATAGAGCGCGTAATTCTGAAAGACCATCGCGATGTCGCGATCCTTGGGCGCGACATTGTTGACCACGCGGCCGCCGATCCGCACCACGCCGTCGCTGATCTCATCCAGTCCGGCGACCATCCGCAGCAGGGTCGACTTGCCGCAGCCCGACGGGCCGACCAGCACGACAAACTCGCCATCCTCAATCTCGATGGAGACGCCGTGAATCACTTCGACCTGGCCAAAGCGCTTATAGACGCGGTCGATCTCAAGCCCGGCCATCGACTAACTCCCCGATTGCATTGCGGTCATCCCTTCACCGCACCCGCGGTCAGGCCGGCGACGATGTAACGCTGGGCCATAATGAACATGAGAATGGCCGGAAGGATAGTCAGCGTGATGAAGGTGAGAACGAGCTGCCAGGAGGTCGAATATTGCCCCTGGAAGGCCATCAGCCCGAGCGTCCAGGGATAGCGGGACTCGCTGTTGAGCACGACGAGCGGCAATAGATAGCTGTTCCAGCTGCCGACGAAGGAGATCACCGCGACGGTCGACAGGATCGGGCCCGACAGCGGCAGGGTGATGTGAAAGAAATAGCGAAAATAGCCGCAGCCATCGATCATCGCCGCGTCCGCCAGTTCGGCGGGCAATTGCTTGAAGGCGTTGCGGAGCAACAGAATGGCCATGGCGAGCGAAAAAGCGACCTGCGGCAACACGATCCCCCAATAGGAATCGAGCAGCCCGAGATCGCGGATCTTGATGAACAGCGGCAACACCGCGGTGGCGGCGGGAAACAGCAGGCCGAGCTGGAGATAGCCGAACAGGAAGCGGTCGCCGAAAAATCGCAGATGAGCGAAAGTGAAGGCGGCCATCGAAGCGAAAGCCAGCGTCAGCGCGACGGTGAGAACGGCGATCAGCAGGGAATTGCCGAGCACTTGCCAGTAGCGATAGCCCGTCAGCATGTCCCAATAATTGTGCCACAGCCAGACATGCGGCAAGCCGATCGGATTGGCGTGGAGATCGCCGAGACCCTTGAAGCCGTCGAGCGCGGTCGCAACCAGCGGCACGAGCACGATTCCCGCCAGCACGATCAGCGCGGCAAGGCGCAGCAGGCGCGCGACAAAGCCGC
>SSMV01000062.1 GCA_004799435.1 Bradyrhizobium sp. | reverse complement strand
CCTCGACATCGACCCATTTCAGAACCGCGCCCTTGCGTTCGCGGTGGAAGTGCCAGGGCACGATGTTGGAATGATGCTCCATCACCGAGAGCACGATCTCGTCGCCGGCCCCAATGTGGTTCAACCCGAAGCTTGCAGCGACCAGATTGATCGCCTCGGTCGCCGAGCGGGTGAAGACGATCTCCTCGGTTGAGCCCGCATTGAGGAAGCGTCGCACGCGCTCGCGCGCGCCCTCATAAGCCTCGGTCGCGGCATTGGCGAGATAGTGCAGGCCGCGATGAACATTGGCGTATTCATGCTCATAGACGTGCTCAAGACGCTCGATGACCGCGCGCGGCTTTTGCGCCGAGGCGGCGTTGTCGAGATAGACCAGCGGCTTGCCGTAGGGACGCTCGGCAAGAATCGGGAAATCGGCGCGCAGCGCCTCGACGTCATAGGGCGCGGGTTTGGCGAGCGGCAGGTTCACATGCGCCTCCCCTGCCCGCGCGCGGCAAGCCAGACGCGCGTCGCGCTCAGCAAAGCTTCGGCGAGCGCCGGATCGGCGACGCGGCCAATCGCCTCGGCGGCGAAGGCTTCGAGCAGCATCGCCTCGGCCTCCGCCTCCGGCAGGCCGCGCGACCTCAGATAGAACAGTTGCTGGGCGTCGAGCGCGCCGACCGTCGCGCCATGGCCGCAGACGACATCGTCGGCGAAAATCTCGAGCTCGGGCTTGGCGTCCATCGTCGCGTGAGGCGAGAGCAGGATCGCCTGCGATTTCATCCCGCCGTCGGTCTTCTGCGCGCCCGGTTTGACGATGACCTTGCCCTGGAACACGCCCGTGCCTTCGTCGGCGACGATGTGACGGAAGAATTCACGGCTTTGGCCGTGCGGCGCGGCGTGAACGACCTCAAGCGTCGTGTCCGCCTGACGAAGCCCGTCAACCAGACCGAGCCCGGAAAAACCGACGCGACCGCGCACGCCTTCGAGCGTGGCGAAGATTTGCCGGCGCGCCAGCGCGCCGCCGGCGACCAGACCAAAACCGTCGAAAGCCGCCCGTTCGGCAAGCCGCACGACCTGGCTTTCAACATGGAGCGCGGGCGCATCCTCAATCAGCGCGACATGCGTGGCTTGCGCGCCGGGCGCGAGATCGAACCAGGTCGAGACCTGACGCTGGGTCGCGGCGCCGGCACCGACGAAACGTTCGACGACGCTCGCCTGCGCATTCGCTTCCAGGGTCAGCGCGACGCGCGAATAGATCGCGCCGGCGCCTTCCGCGCTCACGAGGTGGACGATTTCGATTGCCTTCGCCGCAGTCTGCGTCGCGAATGTCGCCGCCAGGCCGCCCTGCGCCAGAGCGACATTGAGCGCAAGGACCGGATCGCTGGCGGGCGGCGCGAGCGGCGGCGTCGGCGCCAGCGCGACGCCGGCGGGCGGCGGGTCCGACAGCGCGGCGATGAAATATCCGTCGAGCAGAACAAGCCGCGTCGCGGCAAGGCGCTCCAGCACGGCGAGCCGCTTGCGCGCCTCGGCGATCGCCGCCGCGTCTGGCGCGCCCAGCGTCGCCGCAGGCGCGGCGAGCGCGGCGCGCAAATCGGTGTAGTGCCAGGCTTCGACGCGCCGGTTGGGCAGGCCGGCTTCCTCGAAGCGACGGAAGGCGGCGGCGCGCGCCGGGCTGGCCACCTCGCGCGGAAGCGCGCGGAACTGTTCGGCGAGAACGAGCTCTGCGGCGTTCGAGGCGGGGGCGCGTTGCGCGGTCATCGCTCTCTCACGCGGCCGCGTTGGCGTTGGCGTAATCGCGATAGCCATTGCGTTCGAGTTCGAGCGCCAATTCGGGGCCACCGCTGGCGACGATGCGACCGCGCGCCATGACGTGAACGACGTCCGGCTGGATGTGCTCAAGCAGACGCTGATAATGGGTGATGACGACGAACGAGCGCGCGGGATCGCGCAGCGCATTGACGCCGTCGGCGACGACCCTCAGAGCGTCAATGTCCAGCCCTGAATCCGTCTCGTCGAGCACGCAGAGCTGCGGCGACAGCAGCGCCATCTGCAGCACTTCCATGCGCTTCTTCTCGCCGCCCGAAAAGCCGACATTGAGCGGACGCCTCAGCATCTCCTCCTCGATCTTCAGGCTCTGCGCCGCGCCGCGCACCGCGCGCCGGAAATCAGGCGTCGTCAGATCCGCCTCGCCGCGGGCGCGCCGCTGGGCGTTGAGCGCCGCCTTGAGGAAGGTCATCGTCGCGACACCGGGAATTTCAATCGGATATTGAAAGGCGAGAAAGACGCCCTTGGCGGCTCGCGCCTCGGGCGCCAAGGCCAGAAGATCCTCGCCGTCGAGCAGGATCTCGCCCGACGTGACTTCATAATCCGGCTTGCCGGCGATGATGTAAGAGAGCGTCGACTTGCCGGAGCCGTTCGGCCCCATGATCGCGGCGACTTCGCCGGTCCGAACCGTCAGCGACAGCCCGTCGAGGATCGGCTGGCCGTTAACCGACGCGCTCAGGTTCTTGACTTCAAGCATTCCAAATTCCCAACATTTCAATTCTTTCCCGCGCCGCCGCAGGGCGCCGGCGTCGCGCTATCCGACGCTGCCCTCGAGGCTGATCGCGATCAGCTTCTGCGCCTCGACCGCGAATTCCATCGGCAATTGCTGCAGAACGTCGCGCACGAAGCCATTGACGATCAGCGCGGTCGCTTCCTCGCCCGACAGGCCGCGCTGCAGGCAATAAAACAACTGGTCGTCGGAGATCTTCGATGTCGTCGCCTCATGCTCGAACACGGCGGAGGAATTTTTCGCCTCGATATAGGGCACGGTATGCGCGCCGCATTGATCGCCGATCAGGAGCGAGTCGCAATTGGTGAAATTGCGCGCGCCCGTCGCTTTGGCGTGAGCCGAGACCTGCCCGCGATAGGTGTTCTGCGAGCGGCCGGCCGCAATGCCTTTAGAGATGATTCGGCTCGTCGTGTTCTTGCCGAGATGGATCATCTTGGTGCCGCTATCGACCTGCTGACGACCGTTGGAAATGGCGATCGAATAGAATTCGCCGCGCGAGGAATCGCCGCGCAGGATGCAAGAAGGATATTTCCAGGTGATCGCCGAACCGGTCTCGACCTGCGTCCAGGAGATTTTCGAACGCGCGCCGCGACAATCGCCGCGCTTGGTGACGAAATTATAGACGCCGCCTTTGCCCTCGGAATCGCCGGGGTACCAATTCTGCACCGTCGAATATTTGATCTCAGCGTCTTCATGGGCGATCAGTTCGACGACCGCTGCGTGAAGTTGGTTCTCGTCGCGCTTGGGCGCGGTGCAGCCTTCGAGATAGCTGACGTAAGCGCCCTTGTCGGCGATGATCAGCGTGCGCTCGAATTGGCCGGTGTTCTTCTCGTTGATGCGGAAATAGGTCGATAGCTCCATCGGGCAGCGCACGCCCGGCGGCACGTAAACGAAGGAGCCGTCGGAGAACACCGCCGAGTTCAGCGTCGCGTAGAAATTGTCGGTCGAGGGCACGACCGAGCCGAGATAGCGCTTCACCAGCTCGCCGTGCTCGCGCACCGCCTCGGAGAAGGAGCAGAAGATCACGCCTGCCTTGGCCAGTTCGGCCTTGAAGGTCGTGGCGACCGAAACCGAATCGAAGACGGCGTCGACCGCGACGCGCGGCCTCTCAACGCCGGCGAGAATTTCCTGTTCGACGAGCGGAATTCCGAGCTTGGCGTAAGTTCGCAGCAACTCGGGATCGATCTCGTCGAGCGACTTGGGCGCCGCCTTCGTCGATTTGGGCGCGGCGTAATAATAGAGATCCTGATAATCGATCTCCGGGAACTTGACCCGCGCCCAGCGCGGCGGCGTCATCGTCAGCCAGCGGCGATAGGCGTCAAGGCGCCAGTCGAGCAGCCATTGCGGTTCGGCCTTGCGGGCGGAAATGTAGCGGACGATATCCTCGTCCAGCCCCTTGGGGGGCTTCTCCGAGTCGATATCCGACACGAACCCGTATTTATAGGCGTCGACTTCGATCGCACGGACCCTGTCGACCGTCTCCTGGACTGCCGCCATAGGTGACTTCTCCTCGCCTGAATCGGTTTCAAGGACCGTCGGTGGGGGTCAAAAACGCTGCGCAAACTGTTGCTTGGCGCGTCAGGGCTCCGCTCGATGGCAGACAGCCTCTATATTGTGGCCGTCGGGGTCGATTGCAAACGCCCCGTAATAGGTCGGATGGTAGTGATGGCGCAAGCCCGGACCGCCATTGTCCTTTCCGCCCGCCGCTAACGCCGCCGCGTGAAACGCGTCAACCTCGGCGCGGGTTTCAACGGCGAAGGCGACATGGAGCGGCGACGTGGGCGCCTCGCCCTCGCTTAACCAAAATGCCGGTTTGTGACCGCGACCGAAGCCGACGCCGTAGGGGCCTTCCATCACGATGCCGAGGCCCAGCGGCGCTAGCGCGGAGAGATAGAATTTCCGGCTGACCGCCAGGTTTCGGACCGAGAAACCGATATGGTCGAGCATCGCCGAGGCCTCCAGCCGCAGAATGCCGTCAGCATACTACGGGCCTGTGACGATTGGCGAATTTTCGTTTTTTTGCGGCGCGGCAGCGCCGCGCGGCTCGGATTTGAAGCGGTCAGTTGGTCGCTTCGGGCGAATATTCGCCGCGCAGGCGACAGACGATCTTGCGCAGATCGAGATGGGCCATGTGCTGCTCGGTGTCGGGCGCGAGCGGCGGATTGGACCCCTCTTGCCGGTAGTCGGCGAATTTCATGCGCATCGGCGTCGCGATGGCCTCGCCGAAGGCGATCGCCTCGCGGTCGGCGATCGAAGAGAGGAAGGCGATGGTGCTGGCCGAAGAGACGCCGACCGCCGAACGCACGATGGCTTTGTCGTTCTCATTGGCCAGGCGCATGGCGAACATGGTCGAACATTGGGACAGCACAGTTGTGTCGAGTTCGGAGGGGCGCTGCGTGACGATGCCGAGCGACACGCCGTATTTGCGCCCTTCCTTGGCGATGCGGCCGATCGCCTGACGGGTCGGGCCGAAGGCTAGCGATTTGTCGGTCGGCACGTAGCGATGCGCCTCTTCGCAGATCACCGCGATTTCGTAGCTGCCTTCGCTCCACAGCGCGATTTCGAAGGCCATGCGCGCGAGCACCGACACCAGTGAGTCGACGACTTCGTTGGGCAAGCCGGCAAGCTGGACGATGGTGACGGGCGCGCCCGCCTTGGGCAGGCGGAAGATGCGCGAGATCACCTTGGCCATATTGTCTTCGACGACGACGCGGCCGAACATGAAGCGGAAGCGCGGATCGCGACTGAGCGACTCGAGCCGGTATTTGAGCGCCCGCAGATCGGAGCGCGGATAGCGCTGGTCGAGCTTGCCGAGCCATTCGTCGATGATGTGCACCATATCGGCGACGCGATAGGGAACCGGCGTGTCGGCGCTGATCCAGGCGAAATCGGTCGGGGCCGAGCGACGCACCGGGCTCGCGGCGATGCCGGCGGCGGCGCTGGCGACATATTGCGCCTTCGCCGTTTTGATGACGTCGTAGAGCGCGTCGCTCTCGTCGGAATTCGGTTTGCGTCCGCTGTAGATGATGTCGGACAGTTCCTCGAACTTGAACATCCAATAGGGCAGTTCGAGGTTGTCGGAATTGAGCAGAACGGATTGGCGCTGGAAATGCTTGGCGTATTCGTTATGCGGATCGATGATCAGCACCCTCAGCTTGGGTCGGCGCGACAGGCATTTCTTGATCAACATCGACACGGCGGTCGTCTTGCCCGAGCCGGTCGATCCGATGACGGCGAAGTGGCGGCTGACGAGTTCGTCGACGCTGACGGTCGCCGGCACGTCGCCGTTCTGACTGAGGCGGCCGATCTCGACGCCCTCGACGCCGCGGAAGGCGTAAATGGCTCTCAGATCCTCGGCGCGAATGCGATGGGCTAGCGCACCGAGCGCCGGATAAGAGCGGATGCCGCGATAGAAGCGCGCCGCCCCAGCCTCGTCATCGACGATTTCGCCGTTCAACTCGACCGTCACATAGGCGACGTTGCCGCCCTCCTCGCTCCATCGCCGGTCGGCGGTCGCCAGTTCGCAGACCACGCCGACGAGCCGCGCCTGCTGATGAACGAGAGAGATGAGATGCCCGACCGACCAGTCCTGGCCGGTCTCGCCTCCCATTTCGCAGGCGACCACGCCCTGCGTGCCGTTGAGCGAAATAAGCCGCCCGATCGCGCGATCGGCGCCGGCGTCGCGGCGATCGCGAACCGAGAGATATCCGGAATGGGTCGCTGCAAGGTCAAGTTTCATGTGCCGCCCGTCGGCGCGCCGGCGCCCGCTAGTGCAAGGGGCGCTCTCCAGCAGGGCCAAAGACGCGCGAGCGCATTAGACAGGGGACTTTCTAAACATTTACTTGAGATTGCGTGACAAAATGACGCTACGGGAGGGCCCGAATCTCCGGATCGCCGCCCAGAAGCCGGGCGAATTGCTTGAGTCGGGTCTGCAGGCGATCGCTATTGAGCGGCGCAAGATCGCTCGGCAGCGTTAACAGCACCCGGCCTTTTTGCACGGTCAGCGGCGCGCGGGGCAGCACGCCGGGCATCGCCGCCGAGACGATATAGGCGACGCGCATCGCGGCGCCGAGCAGCCGGGCCCGTTCAAGCTGACGGGGGGAGACCAGGGAGCGGGCGAGCGGGCTGACGTCCTGGTCGCTCGACACATGGCGGAACGAGGCCGCCAGGGCGAGATAGGCCCGGGAGGGATGGTCGATGCCAATAAAGGCGGCGTTGGCCACCAGATCGTAGGATTGCTCGCCGCGATAATCGGGGTGAGCGCGCCAGGCGATATCGGACAGCAGGCAGGCCGCATGACGTAGCCGCGTCTCCTCGGGGCTCTCCGCGAGATGGCCGAGGCCAAAGAACAGGCTCGTCCATTGGAAGAGCTCCTCGGCGTGGTCGGGCGCGCGGGCGCGCAGCGTGTTGAACTGCCGCGAGGCGCTGAGCAGCGGATCCTCGGCCTGTTCCTCGGGAGTCAGGCTCTCGAACAACATCCCTTCGCGGACGCCGAGCGCGGAAATCACAATTTCCTTGGGATTGGCGCGGCGAACGATCTCCTCGAGCACCGCCGCGCCATAGGCGAGCAGCGGCCGTCGGGCGGAGGAAACGGTTTCGATCACCGCCGAATTCTCGGTTTCGGTGCGCTCGATGAGCTTGACGAAATCCAGCGCGTCGCGCGCCGGAATGACGTAATTATGCATCACCCGCATCGGATATGCGCGCTGGCCCATATGCAATCGGGCGAGCGCGCGCCAGGTGCCGCCGACGGCGTAGAAGGTCCGGTCGGCCAGCCGGTCGAGCGACTTCACCTTCTGCAGCGCGTCGCGGGCGATCTTGGCCGCCTTTTTGGGCGAACGATCGGAGAGTTCCTGCAGCGACAGGCCGCCGAGCGGCAGGGTGACGCCGGGCTCAACCTTGCCGCCCGCGACATCGACCAGCTCCAGCGAGCCGCCGCCGAGATCGCCGACCATGCCGTCGGCCTCCCAGATCGATGAGATGACGCCGATGCCGGCGAGCTGCGCTTCGCGCGGACCCGTCAGCAGGGCGATCTCGCGGCCGATGGCGCTGCGCGCCAGTTCGAGAAACTGCGGGCCGTTGGCGGCGTCGCGCACCGCCGCGGTCGCCAGAACCCGAACGTCGGAAACGCCCATCGTGCGGCACAGCACGCGAAAACGCTGCAGGGCCGCCAGCGCCTTGGCCACCGATTCATCGTTCAGGAACCCGGATGTCGCGACACCGCGGCCGAGGCCACAGAGGACCTTCTCGTTGAAGGTCGGCGTCAGTGCGCGGCTCAGCGATTCATAGGCGACAAGCCGAACCGAATTGGAGCCAATGTCGACAATCGCAATCGGAGGACCCGACAAGCGCCCGCGCGTATCCTTCGCCTTCATCGAATCCTTCCGCGGCGGCCCGGCGCCAATCGCTGAAACGAAGCGGCTCAGCGTCACGCTCAGGCCTGCAATTTACGAAACGCCAGCGAACTCGGCCGCGAGTCGGCCAGCGACCTGCCGCGTCCGGAAAGGCTCGGATGGGTGAGGAAATATTTATGCGCGTTGAACGGCTCCTCACCCTCGGCGGGAGCGATCCTGACGCTCGAGCCGTCCGGCAGCACCCGAAAGCTTTGCTCGTTGTCCAACAGATTGGCTTCCATGATCTGATTGAGAACGTGTTCATGCACGGTCGGGTTGCGTAGCGGAACCATCGCCTCGACTCTTCGGTCGAGATTGCGCTGCATCATGTCGGCCGAAGAAATATAGACATGGGCTTCGCGGCTCGGCAGGCCGTGACCGCCGCCGAAAGCGTAAATGCGCGCATGCTCGAGGAAGCGGCCGACGATCGACTTGACCCGAATGGTCTCGGAGAGACCGGGCACGCCTGGCCGCAGGCAGCAGATGCCGCGCACGACAATGTCGATCTCGACCCCGGCGGCGCTGGCGGCGTAAAGCGCGTCGATGATTTCCGCATCGACCAGCGCGTTGCATTTGGCCCAGATCGCCGCCGGTTTGCCGGCCTGGGCGAATTCGATTTCCTCCGCAATATGCCGCAACATCGTCTTCTTGAGCGTGAAGGGCGAAATGGCCATCAGCTCAAGGTTATCGGGCTCGGCGTAGCCGGTGATGAAATTGAAGACCCGCGCGACGTCACGGCCGATCGCCGGATCGGCGGTGAAGAGCGATATGTCAGTGTAGATGCGGGCGGTCACCGGATGATAATTGCCGGTGCCGACGTGGCAATAGGTGACCAGCGAGCCGCCTTCGCGCCGCACCACCATCGATAGTTTGGCGTGAGTCTTCAATTCGATGAAGCCGAAGACCACCTGGGCGCCGGCGCGCTCGAGATCGCGCGCCCAGCGGATATTGGCCTCCTCGTCGAAGCGCGCCTTCAGCTCGATCAGCGCGGTGACCGATTTGCCGGCCTCGGCGGCCTCAATAAGCGCGCGCACGATCGGACTGTCGGCCGAGGTGCGATAGAGCGTCTGCTTGATCGCCACCACATTGGGATCGCGCGCCGCCTGAAAGAGAAACTGCACCACCACATCGAAGGTCTCGTAAGGATGGTGAACGACGAGATCCTTTTGACGAATCGCGGCGAAACAATCGCCGCCATTGTCGCGCACGCGTTCGGGGAAACGCGGGTTGATCGCGGTGAACTTCAAATCCGGTCGATCGACGCTGATGAGCTGGCTGAGTTCCTCGAGCGCCAGCATGCCCTCGATCAGCACGACGCCGGAGGCGACGACGTCGACGTCGCCAGTGACGAAGGCGCGCAGCGCCGCCGGCATGCTCGCTTCGATTTCGAGGCGAATGACCGAGCCGCGGCGGCGGCGCTTGAGCGCACTTTCATAGAGCCGGACGAGATCTTCGGCCTCTTCCTCGACTTCGATGTCGCTGTCGCGGATGACGCGGAAACTGCCGTGACCCGTCACCTTATAGCCTGGGAAAAGCTGGCCGATGAAGGCGAGGATCAGCCGCTCGAGCGGCACGAAGCGCAGCGGGCCGCCGGCGCCGTCGGGCAATTTGACGAACCGTTCGATCTTGCTCGGCGAACGCACCAGCGCGTTCATCGTCGTGTGGTCGCCGCGATTCTTGAGCTCCAGCGCGAGGGTGAAGCCGAGATTGGGTATGAAGGGAAAAGGATGGGCCGGATCGACCGCCAACGGCGTCAACACCGGGAAGACATGGAGGAGGAAATAATCCTCAAGCCATTGCCGATCGCGGGGCGACAGATCGTCGATGTCGCAGACAACGATGCCTTCCGCCTCAAGCTCGGCGCGCAACTCGGTCCAGCGCTGCTGTTGCGACGCGACAAGCTCGGCGACCCTGGCGCCGATGCGTTCGAGCTGCTCGGCGGGCGTCAGCCCATCGTCGGACGTCTCGGCCATGCCGGCGAGAACCTGCCCGACGAGGCCGGCGACGCGAACCATGAAGAACTCGTCGAGGTTGTTGGCGGAAATCGAGAGGAAGCGCAGCCGCTCAAGCAGCGGATGATTGCGATTGGTCGATTCCTCGAGCACGCGGCGATTGAACTCGAGCCACGACAACTCGCGATTGATGAATCGCTCGGGCGACGCCGACAGGCTGGGCGCGGCGTCTTGAACGGCGTCTTGGGCGGCGGACGTTTCGGCTTTCATCGTCTCTGACCCCTTGGCGCCCGTCGAAACGGGCGCATCGTTGGGCGAACGCGCGGGGCGGCGCGTCGACGGGCCGGCGGCGGCCTCGCGCCCCTCTTTGCGATAAGTTTGTGACAAAACCGCTTCGCCGCCAACCGGCGCTTTGCGCCGGGCGGAGACGGCGCGATGTCGCCCTGCGGCGCGACTGGGCGCGGCCGTGCGCTGGAGACTGGCGGCCGCCTCGGCCAGCGCGCGCGGGTACAGCTTGTGTTCCTCGGCGAGAACCCGCGCCGCCAGGCGCTCCGCGTCATCGTCGGGCAGCACCGGCACGCGCGCCTGTGCGACGATCGGCCCGGCGTCGAGCTCAGGCTCGACGAAATGGACCGTGCAGCCGTGTTCCCGCAAACCTTCGGCCAGCGCCCGCTCATGGGTGTGAAGGCCGCGCAACTGGGGCAGCAACGAGGGGTGAATATTGAGCATGCGTCCGCGCCAGCGCTCGACGAAAGGCGCGCCGAGCACGCGCATGAAGCCGGCGAGACAGATGAACTCGATCTGATGCGCTTCGAGACGCGCCTGCAGCGCCGCCTCGAAAGCGTCGCGGTCGGCGTAATGTTTGGAATTCACCGCTTCGGCGGCGATCCCCGCTTCGCGCGCGAAACCGAGACCGGCGGCGTCGGGCTTGTTGGAAAGGACGAGGGCGATCGAGGCTGGAAACTCGGGGTCGCGCGCCGCCTCGACCAGCGCCGCCATGTTGGAGCCGCGGCCGGAAATGAGGACGGCGACCAGCAGACGGCCGCTCACAGTTTCAACCGTCCGTGCGAGACGACGCGTTCGCCGACGCGCGGCGCAAGTCGGCCGATCTCGACCGGGGCAAGGCCCTGCGCGGTCAGCGCCGCAACGACATCGCGAGCCGACGCAGCCGCCGCGAAAACCACCATGCCAAAGCCGCAGTTGAAGGCGCGCAGCATCTCGCGCTCGCTGACCCCGCCGGTTCGTGCGAGCCAGGCAAAGACCGGCGGCGGGGCAAAGGCGTCGAGGTTGAGCTCCACCGCGACATCGTCGGGCAGCACGCGCGGCAGATTCTCGGGAAAGCCGCCGCCGGTGACATGGGCGAGCGCCAGCACGCCGTCGCTCGCCTTGAGCGTCGCGAGCAGTGGTTTGACATAGAGCCTGGTCGGCTCGAGCAGCGCCTGGGCGAGCGAACGATCCTGCGCGAAAGGCGCTGGCGCGTCCCAGGCAAGGCCGCTCAGCGCGACGATCCGGCGCACCAGCGAAAAGCCATTGGAATGGACGCCCGAGGATGGCAGGCCGATCACGACATCGCCTGCTTTCAGTCCGGCGCGCGGCAGCAAGGTTCCGCGCTCGGCGGCGCCGACGGCGAATCCAGCGAGATCGAAATCATCGCCGGAATAGAGGCCCGGCATTTCGGCGGTCTCGCCGCCGATCAAGGCGCAGCCCGATTCGCGGCAGCCGCGGGCGACGCCAGCGACGATCTCGGCCCCGATCGCCGGATCGAGCCTGCCGGTGGCGAAGTAATCGAGAAAAAACAGCGGTTCGGCGCCCTGCACGACGATGTCATTGACGCACATGGCGACGAGATCGACGCCGATCGTGTCATAGATCCCGCTTTCGACGGCGATCTTGACCTTGGTGCCGACCCCGTCATTGGCGGCCACCAGGACGGGATCGCGAAATCCCGCCGCTTTGAGATCGAAAATCCCGCCGAAGCCGCCAATTTCGGCGTCGGCGCCCGGCCGGCGCGTGGCGCGAACCAGCGGCTTGATCCGCTCGACCATGGCGGCGCCGGCGTCGATGTCGACGCCCGCGTCTGCATAGGTGAGGCCCTGATGGGCTGAGGATTTCATATTGGCCTTGGCGAAACGGCTGGCGCCGGGGTTAGCCGCTCGGCTGCGAAGGCGCAAGTGTCGCCGGACCCCGCGTTCCGCCGGACACCGGGGGCCACGCGCGAAGCGACGGCGCCTCAATCAATCGCTGTGTTTTTACAATTGCGCCGGTTCTGGCGGCGCGAAATTAACCCCATGGTCAGAGTTTGGCGGTTCGGGGACGCGATTTAAGAAGTTGTTAAGACCTGTCGCCAAAAAGTGAACGCGCCGTGATGATTCGGAGTCGGTGTGACGCGCCGATGCCGGCCTTTCGGGGCCATCCGCCGCCATTAAGGTCGGCGAGCGTCTAGGCGAAGAGGCGGGTCATGCCGCTATCCACGATCGCGCGCGTCGGCTTCGACGCGAATATCGCGCATACAAAGAATGATTTTAAGCGGGTGGTGCCGCCGCTGCGGCGCAAGCGCCCAGAGCCCGACCCAGACGCAGAAACCCTGACGGAGGGCTTTCATGTCGTTGACGAAGGCGCGGCTTCGACCGCCGGCCTGTCGATCCTCGCCCAGGCGTTGGCGGCCTATAGCGAAAACTAAATGCGCCGCGGCCCAGTGAGGCCGCGACGCGAATGACGCCTAGACGTCAGGGATGCCAATGAGGATGGCCGCCCATCCAGGGGTGGCCGCCCATCCACGGGTGGCCCGGATGACCCCAGCCCGGCCCGCCATTGCGCCAGCCGTGCCAGCCGTAGCCGCCGCCCCAGCCGTAACCATTGTTCCAGGCGTAGCCGCAATAATACCAGCCCGGACCGTGCCACCCGGCCGGATACCAGCAATAATTATTGCCGCCAAAGAAGAACTGAACGTTTTCGACCGAGTTCAACGACTGCTGAACATCCGCCGCGCCCTGTCCGCCATAAGCCAGCGCGGCTTCCGCCGCGGTCGCCAAAGGCAGAGAGGCTGCGGCGGCCAGCGCCGTCGACAGGCCGAGCGCAGCCAAAAGCTTTCTCATCTGGAGCCCTCCGCGTTGCAAGCCGCCTAAGGCGGCTGTCGAACACCTATACGATATACGAAACGGAAATGTGGCGAACTGGTTCCATGATGACAATTTTGGCATCATGGATTCGCGCCGCAGCGGGATTTAAGCGAAAATGCCGCGCCGCGGCAGGTCGCGCGCGGCCTGCACAATCATAATGACGCTGAGCGCGGCTTCGACAGCCGCGCCGGGGAGGCGGCAAACCTTATCCATGAAAAATACGTGGTTCTTCGCCAATCTCCCCAATCTGATCACGCTCGGCCGGCTTCTGCTGACCCCGCTGGCCGTGTCGATGATCATTTCGCAGCGCTTCACCGCCGCCTTTGTCATTTTCATTGTCGCGGGCGCCTCCGACGCGGTCGACGGCTATATCGCCAAACGCTTCGCGCTGCGCTCCGAACTCGGCTCCTATCTCGACCCGCTGGCCGACAAGGCGCTGGTCACTTCGGTCTATGTCGCGCTCGCCGCGATCGGCGCCTTGTGGCCGGCGCTGGCGATTCTCGTCGTGTCGCGCGATCTGATGATTCTCTTCGCGGTGATGGTCTCCTGGGTGATGAACAAGCCGGTCGCCATCCGCCCGGTGTGGATCTCGAAATTCAACACCGTCGCCCAGATCGCTTTCGCCGCGCTCGCGCTCGGCACGCGCGCCTTTGGCTATGAGGACTCGATTGTGCGCGACACGCTGGCGTTGGTCGTCGCCGCCTCGACGCTGGCCTCGGGAGGCGTGTATATCGCCCAATGGCTCGCCCATATGAGTCGCTGAGCGCCCGCCCGTGTCGCAGAGTCTCGCCGCCGTCGCGTTCCTCGTCCCCGACTATGACGATGCAATCGCCTGGTTTCGCGATGCGCTCGGCTTCGCTTTGGTCGAGGATTCGGCCTTGGGACCGGACAAGCGCTGGGTCGTCGTCGCGCCGCCGGGCGGTGAAGGGGCGAGGCTCGTGCTGGCCAAGGCGGCGAACCCACGTCAACGCGAGGCGATCGGCGCCGCGGGTGGCGGTCGCGTCGCCTATTTCCTCGAGACAGACGATTTTGCGCGCGATCACGCCGCGATGCGCGCGCGCGGCGTCAGCTTCCTCGAACCGCCGCGCCGCGAGACTTACGGAATCGTCGCGGTCTTTGCCGATCCCTGGGGCGGCCGCTGGGATCTCATTGAGCCCGCCGGGCGCGCGGCGAGGATCGCGTCATGAGCCTTGAGCGGCAGATCCTCGTCTGGGGCGCCGCTTTGGCGGCGATCGGCTATCTGCTCTATCTGCTCGGCGGGGCTGTGACGCCCTTCGCCGCCGGCATGGCGCTTGGCTACCTGCTCGACCCCGTCGTGCGGCGCATGGAGCGGATCGGATTGTCCCGCCTCGCCGCCTCGCTGATCATCCTCGCCGCTTTCGTCGTCGTCGCGGCTGCGGCGCTGCTGTTTGCCGCGCCGGCGCTTGGCGCGCAATTGGCGAGCTTCGTCCAGAAACTGCCGAGCTACGTCACGCGGCTGCAGGCGCTGGCGGTCGACGAAGGCAACGCCTTGATCGATCGCTATGGCGGCGAGTGGCGCGCGTCGGGCGCATCGATTTCGGCCGATCAGATCCAGAAATCGGTTGGCGACTTCGTCGGCCAGGGCGCGCAATGGCTGCTCAATTTCGTGCGCTCGCTGGCGTCGGGCGGCGCGGCGATTTTCAGCTTCCTGTCGTTTCTGATCATCACGCCGGTCGTCGCCTTCTATATCCTGGTCGACTGGAACAAGATGGTCTCAACGATCGACAGTTGGCTGCCGCTCGATCATCGCGACATGCTGCGGTCGATCGCCGCCGAGATCAACGCGGCGCTCGCCGGCTTCATCCGCGGCCAGTCGCTGGTCTGTCTGTTTCTCGGTCTCTGGTACGGGATCGGCCTGACCCTGATCGGCCTCGACTTCGGCTTTCTGATCGGGGTGATCGCCGGCGTCCTGAGCTTCATCCCCTATGTCGGTTCATTGACTGCGCTGGTGCTGTCGCTCGGCGTCGGCCTGGTCCAGGGCTGGCCGAGCCTGACGTTGTTTTTCTCGGCGCTCGGCGTTGTGCTCGTCGGCCAATTTCTTGAGGGCAATGTCGTCTCCCCCAAGCTGGTCGGCGGTTCGATCGGCCTGCATCCGGTCTGGCTGATGTTCGCGCTCTTCGCCTTCGGCGAGCTGTTCGGCTTCACCGGATTGTTGATCGCCGTGCCGACGGCGGCGGCGATCGGCGTCATCGCGCGCCATCTCATCGGCCTCTATCTCAACAGCCCGCTCTATCGCGGCGATGCGGCGGCGACGCTCGACCCGAACGCGCAGAGCCTTTCGTGAGCGAGCCGCCAAGGCAGCTCATCCTCGACTGGCCGCATGCGCCGAGCTACGCGCGCGAAGACTTTCTCGAAGCGCCGGGCAATTCAGCGGCGTTGAAGGCAGCGCTCGCGTGGCCGGACTGGCCTTCGCGCATGCTGATGCTGGTCGGCCCAAGCGGGGCCGGCAAAAGCCACCTCGCGGCAATCTGGGCGCGCGCGGCGGCAGCCGAGGTCATCGCTGCGCCGGCGCTCACTGACGCGACGCCGGCGAGTCTCGCCGTGGCGCCGACCTTGCTGATCGAAGACGCCGACCGCATCGGCGAGGAGGAGGCGGCGCTCTTTCATCTCCTCAATCTCGCGCGCGAGCGCGGCGCCGATTTGTTGCTCACCGCGCGCAATCCGCCGGACGCCTGGGGCCTGAAAACCGCCGATCTCCTGTCGCGGCTGCGGCTGGCGCCGATCTTGACGCTTGGCGCGCCGGATCTGGAGTTGACCCGCGCGGCGCTGTTTAAAATGTTCAGCGACCGGCAGCTCGTCGTCGATCCCGCATTGGTCGGCTATATCGCGCTACGCATCGAGCGTTCGCTTGACGCGGCGCGCGCGGTGGTCGCCGCGCTCGATCGTGAGGCGCTGGCGCGTGGCGGTCGCGTCACGCGGGCGATGGCGGCGGCGCTGTTGCGCGACGAAACATCGGAAGAATCGTCAGACGACGACCCCGCGCCTTGAGGCGGTCATATTGCGGGCGCTGGATGGCGGCGTTCGCAAAGACGGCGCCTTAAGAACACGCCGCGACAGCAAAACAAGCGAACAGGGAGGTGGCGCAATGTTGCGACTATTCCTCTTGTCTCTGGTCGCCCTCGGCGCAAGCGCCGCCAGCGCGGACCAGGAGCCCCAGCCGACCGATATCTCCACCTGGCGCTGGCACGTCAGCACGATCCTCGACGCGCAGCGCGATCAAGCGAAGCCTTCGCAGCCGGTCTCGATCGCCGACAGCTTCGATCAGCGCTACCAGCGCTACGAGGGCGACGGCCAGCCGGTTCCAGCCGCCCCGGTCGAGCGCTGAAGCGTCCGACCGCGGCTTCACGGCGGTGGTTTCATGCCTAGTCTTCCGCTGCGTTCCCCGACGCGGCGGAGGGGTCGGTAGGCCTTGAGATTTCAGAAACTTCCGCG
The DNA here is from genome assembly GCA_004799435.1 of Bradyrhizobium sp. Lineage (GTDB taxonomy): Bacteria > Pseudomonadota > Alphaproteobacteria > Rhizobiales > Beijerinckiaceae > Roseiarcus. The sequence continues at coordinate 3,387 of SSMV01000062.1, read as the reverse complement.
CCTCGACATTCCGATTGGCGGAACGGTTTTCCCCACCCGGGGAGCCCCGGGCTTTATTTGCCAGATGGGGCGATGTATAGGTCCGGCCAATCAAATTTGAATGATTGCGTTCCGCGCGAGGCGTCAGCACGTGCCAGCCAAGAAGCCGACGGAAAAACCCGCCGCCGAACCCAAGGCCGGCGGCTTCGATCTTTCCGTGATCTCCGAGCTGGCGAAAATCGCCGCCGCCAATGATTTAAGCGAAGTCGAGGTCGAGCGCGCCGGGCTGCGCATCCGCGTGGCGCGCGAGCGCCAAACGGTGGTGGCGACCCAGATTACGCCCATCGCCACGCCAATCCTCGCTACGGCGATCCAGGCCGCCCCCGCTCCCGTCGAGGCGGCCCCCGCCCCAGCCGAGCACCCCGGCACGGTGAAGTCGCCGATGGTCGGCACCGCCTATCTGCGCCCGAGCCCCGACACCAAGGCCTTTGTCGAGGTCGGTTCGGCCGTCAAAGCCGGCGACAAGCTGCTGCTGGTCGAGGCGATGAAGACCTTCAACGAAATCGTCGCCAGCCGCGCCGGCAAGGTGGTGCAGATCCTCATCGAAGACGGCTCTCCGGTCGAATATGGTCAGCCGCTGATGGTCATCGAATGAGGGCCTGGGCCGCGCGCGCGCGAACCTCGCCCGCCCTCAGGAGCCGCCAGGCATGTTCGACAAAATCCTGATCGCGAATCGCGGCGAAATCGCGCTCAGGGTGCTGCGCGCAGCCAAGGAGCTCGGCATCGCGACGGTGGCGGTCTATTCGACCGCCGACAAGGAGGCGATGCACGTCAAGCTCGCCGACGAAAGCGTCTGCATTGGGCCGCCGCCGGCCCGCGACTCTTATCTCAATGTGCCCGCGCTGCTCGCCGCCTGCGAGATCACTGGGGCGGACGCGGTTCATCCGGGCTACGGCTTTCTCTCCGAGAATGCGCGTTTCGCCGACATTCTCACCGAACACGGCATCACCTTCATCGGGCCCAAGCCCGAGCATATCCGCGTGATGGGCGACAAGATCGAAGCCAAACGCACCGCGACGCGCCTCGGCATTCCTTGCGTTCCCGGTTCGCCGGGCGCCGTCAGCGAGGCGAGCGAAGCGCTGAAAATCGCCGAAGGCATCGGCTATCCCGTCATCGTCAAGGCGGCGGCGGGCGGCGGCGGGCGCGGCATGAAGGTCGCCAAAAATGCCGACGAGCTCGTCAACGCGATCAGCAACGCCAAGATCGAAGCCAAGGCGGCTTTCGGCGACGACGCAGTCTATCTCGAGAAATATCTCGCCAAGCCGCGCCATATCGAAATCCAGATTCTCGGCGACGGGCGCGGCCGGGCCATTCATCTCGGCGAGCGCGACTGCTCCCTGCAACGCCGCCACCAGAAGGTCTGGGAAGAGAGCCCCTCGCCGGCGCTCAACGCGGCGCAGCGCGAGGAGATCGGCGGCGTCTGCGCCCGCGCGATGGCGGAGCTCGGCTATATCGGCGTCGGCACGATCGAATTTCTTTACGAGGACGGCGCCTTCTATTTCATCGAGATGAATACGCGCATCCAGGTCGAACATCCGGTCACCGAGATGATCACCGGCATCGACCTCGTCAACGAGCAGATCAAGATTGCCGCCGGCTCGCCGCTCACCATCGCCCAGGAAGATGTGCGCTTCAACGGCGCGGCGATCGAATGCCGTGTCAACGCCGAACACGCGCGCACATTCGTGCCCTCGCCCGGCCGGATCACTTATTTTCATCCGCCCGGCGGGCTCGGCGTGCGCGTCGATTCAGCCGCCTATCAGGGCTATAATATTCCGCCCAACTATGACTCGCTGGTCGGCAAGCTGATCGTCCACGCCCGCAATCGCACCGAGGCGCTGATGCGGCTCAGGCGCGCACTCGACGAATTCGTGGTGGACGGCATCGAGACCACCCTGCCGCTTTATCGCGCGCTGGTGCGCAACACCGACATTCAGAACGGCCAGTACGATATTCACTGGCTGGAAGGTTACCTGAATTCGGACGCCGCCAACGACATCTAAGCATCCGGCGGTCGCGCGGCCCTCCGTGGCCGCAAGCGCGGAGGCCCCCGCCACCGGCAAGCCTTAGGCCGCTGACCGGCGGGGCGCGTCTTGCGCCGGCGCAGAGCGCCCAATCTCGATGGTCAGATGCGAGAAGCGCCGCAGCCGCATGACGACGTCACGATAATGCGAAGCGTCTCGCCCGCTGTCGGTGACAATCGACAGGATGGCGCCAAGATGGCCGGGGCCGAGCCGCCAGAGATGCAGATCGGCAAGTTCGTCGCCTTCGCCTTTGATCGCCGCGCGCAAGGCCGCGCCGAGGCGCGGCTCGGGATTGACGTCGAGCAGCGCGGCGCCGGCGTCGCGGATCAGGCCGGCGGCCCAACTGACAATGACCGCCGCGCCCACCAGTCCGGCGAGCGAGTCCATCCATAGCCAGCCGAAGCCGCGCGCCAGCAGCAGGCCGACGATCACCAGCACCGACACCGCCGCGTCGGCGATCACATGAATCACCGCGGCGCGCATATTATTGTCGCGGTGAATGGAATCCCCCGCGTGGCCGTGCTCGGGCTCGGCGAAGGCGAGTTCGGCGCTCCCCGCGCCGACCCGCAGGCTGACGGCGAAGGCGTGCGGCTCCGGGATCGTCGTTATCGATTCGAGCGCGCCGTCGCGCTCGACGAAATTATAAGTTTCGCGCCCGCCCTCTGGACGGGTGAGCGTTAGGAGAACGGTTGCGGCGGCGGGCGTCGCGCCGCCCTGCGCCGCAACCCGCCAGCGCGGCGGAACCCCGTCTTCCTCGATCGAGAGTTCATAGGAAGACCCGGCGATCTCGACGATCTGGCGTTCGCCGGCGCCGTCGGCGGTATGATGCGAATGCTCGTGTCGGTCATCATGAGAATGAGAGTGCGAATGGCCGTGATGATGATGGCCGCCGCGCGTCAGCAGCCAGGCGCTGACAATATTGACGATCAGGCCGACGGCGGCGATCGGGATCGCCTGCGCAAAGGCGATCGGCGCGGGCGACAGCAGACGCGCGACCGACTCGTAGCCAATGAGCGCAGCGATCATCGCCAGGATGATCGCGCTGGCGAAGGCCGCAAGATCGCCGAACTTGCCGGTTCCGAAAGTGAAACGCGGGTCGTCGGCGTGGCGGCGCGCCAGCGTATAGGCGAGCGCGGCCAGAAACATCGCCCCGGCATGGGTGCTCATGTGGAAACCGTCGGCGACCAGCGCGATCGAGCCGAACATCGCGCCACCGAGGATTTCGACGACCATCATCGCACCGGTCAGGACGATCACCGCCCAGACATTGCGCTCGCTGCGCGCATGCGCGTCGCCGAGAAAGACATGGGCATGGGCGGATCTG
>SSMV01000061.1 GCA_004799435.1 Bradyrhizobium sp. | reverse complement strand
CATCTGCAGCTCTCGCTCAAGGATCATCATTTCCAGCCGGCCGAGCCCACCGCTGCGGCGGGCAAGCCGATCGAGATCGAAGTGACCAATCTCGATCCCACGCCGGCTGAGTTCGAGAGCAAGGCGCTGCGTTTCGAGAAGGTGGTCGCCGGCGGCGGCAAGATCACCGTTCAGGTTCGCGCGCTGACGCCCGGCCGCTATCGCTTTTACGACGACTATCACGAGGCGACGACGGTCGGTTATCTGGTCATTCAATAAGGTAAGGAATATTCATGATCGGCGCGCTGATCATCGTCTTTCGCGAAGTGATCGAGGCCGGCATCATTGTCGGCATCGTCATGGCCGTCACCAAAGGCGTGCCGGGCAGCCGGCTGATGTCGGCTGTCGGCATTGCGGCCGGCGTGCTCGGCGCGTCGCTGGTCGCGGTCTTCGCCGGCGCGCTCGCCGATGCACTCAACGGCGACGGTCAGGAAATCTTCAACGCCTCGATCCTGGCGCTCGCCGTCTGCATGCTCGCCTGGCACAATATCTGGATGGCGAGCCATGGGCGCCAGCTCGCCGCCGATGCGCGCCAACTCGGACAGGACGTGCGCAGCGGCGCCAAGACGCTCTATGCTCTCGCCATCGTCATCGCCGTCGCAGTGATGCGCGAGGGGTCCGAAGTGGCGCTGTTTCTTTATGGTCTGGTCGCCGCCGGCGGAACGACATCGGGCGATCTGCTCGCTGGCTCGGCGCTCGGCCTGCTCGCCGGCGTCGCGGTTAGCGCGGTCACTTATTTCGGTCTGGTGACGATCCCGACCCGCAGCCTGTTCACGGTGACCGGCGCGCTCATCACCTTCCTCGCCGCCGGCCTGGCCGCGCAATCGGTGAATTTTCTCCAGCAAGCCGGAATTGTCACAATCGGCGCGGCCACCGCTTGGGACACGTCGGCGATCCTGTCCGACACCAGCCTCTTCGGCCGCGTGTTGCATACGCTGATCGGCTACACCGACGAGCCTTCGCTTTTGCAGGTCGCGGTCTATGTCGCGACACTGGCGGTGATTTTCGGACTGACCCGGCTGTTCGCGCCGCGCGCGATTGCGAGGTCGGCGACGACGGCGCAGACCAACTGACGCGAGAAGCTTTTTGCCAAGGACGTGGCATTTCTTCGCGAAAGATTTTGTGTCTTGCGCGGCGCGCGGTCGCGCGGCAGGGTTCGCCGCCCGCAACCGAAGGAAGCCCGATGGCCCGTCTCGTCAGCCCGCTCATCGCCGCGTTCGCGCTCTGCGCTCTCGCCTCGCTCTCGCCGCAAACCGCCCTCGCCCAGGCCCAGGCGCCGGCCCAATCCACTGATGCGCCCGAAGAACCGCTGAAGCAGATCGCCCTCACCGATGCGATCGTTCAGGCCTATATCACCGCCGAAGCCGAGGTCGACCCGCTGCTCGCCAAATTGCCGCAGAACGACGACGCCGCGGTCGATCCCAAGCTGGTCGCTACGCTCGACGCGGCGGTCAAGAAGCACAATTTCGCTTCCTTCGACGATTTCCAGGATGTCGGCGCCAACATCGGCCAGGTGATGGATGGAATTGATCCGGCGACCAAGAAATATGTCGGCGCCGATGTGCTGCTGAAGCGGCAGATCGCCGCCCTGCAGGCTGATACGAAAATGGCGGCCGCCGACAAGAAGCAGGAGCTCGCCGAGCTCAGCGAGGCGCTGAAAGCGGCCGAGCCGCTCAAGAATCCCGGCAACGCCGATGTCGTGCTGAAATATTACGACCAGCTCGACGACAGCGAGCCGAAGCAAAAATAGGCCAATCGCCGTCGGGCGAATGTCGTCATTGCGAGAAGCGAAGCGACGAAGCAATCCAGACGGTCAAGCCGTCATACGTTGACTATCCCTGGATTGCTTCGCTCCGCTCACGTTGACGCAAAGGTTTGACGCATAGCTTGCACGCGCCACTGGCCCTCTAAGCCAGTTCGGCGACCGTGCGCAGGATGGCGCGGATCTGCGCGGCGAAGTCGCGCTCGCCCGGCGCGTAGGCGCAGGCGATCGCCGCCGAACCGACCGTGAAGCCGGCCGCGCCGCCGGTCACGGAGGCGCGGACGCGCTCAGGCTCGTCAATCGAGCCGGCGACGATCACCGGCTTGTCCACCGCTTCGCTCACAGCGCGGATTAGCGCCGGCGCGTCGCAGGCGCCGCGATAGGCGAGCAGATCGAGCCCGGCGACGCCTTCGATTCCGGCGAGCGCTCGCGCGCTCTCGACGATCGCCTCGCTCGCCCCGACCAATGTGCTGGGATGGCCGACGATCTCGCCGGGAAACGGCGCATAGGCAAGCCCGGCCGCCCTGGCGATTGGCGCGACCTCGTCGGCCCGCACGCCGCCCATCAGCCAGTCGACGCCGAAATCCGCCGCCGCCGCCGCGGAAGCCAGTTCGCTGTCGCGATCGAGCGACACGACCTCAAGAAACGAACGCCCGCCCCCGGCGCGGATGGCGCGCGCCAATTCGGCCAGCGCGGCGCGCGGCAGGCCGACATCCTTGAAGCCGAGATTGACGACGCCCAGCGCCAGCGCCGCGTCGATATAGGCGCGCGCGTCGCGCAGCGTCACATCGTCGCGCGTCGCCATGAAGATGAAGCCGATCGACAAACCCATGCGCCGCGCCCCTTTGGCGGCCTTACCCCATCAACGGTCCCCATGAGGGATCGCTGGCGTAGGACGGGGTCGGCACCTGGAATTCGCCATGGCCGAAAATGTCGGCCAT
>SSMV01000060.1 GCA_004799435.1 Bradyrhizobium sp. | reverse complement strand
ACCGCGCCGATGGTGGCGTTGATGATCGCCGAGATGATGCCGGAGCCGAGATAGATGCCGAGGCGCGGCAACAGCCAGCCGCCGATGAAGGCGCCGATGACGCCGATGACCAGATCGTTGATCATCCCATAGCCGGTGCCACGGACGATTTGCCCGGCGAGCCAGCCGGCGATGATGCCAACCACGACAATGATAATGAGACTTTCAGCCGTCATAGCGTCCCCCCGAAATTTCGCTGCGTGAGTCTGACGTTCCTAACAGAGCCGAGGCCGTTCGGGTAGCGGCGGGCGCCGCGGATCATTCCCGCCCGGGTCTTTTCTAACGCGCCTGGCGCGAACAAAGTTCACATCCCTGGCGGCCGATAAGGAATAGAATTGGCGAATCGGCGATCGTGTCCATCGGAACGCAGTGAAATGAACAAAGCCCTTGCGCTTCTGGTCCTGGCTTTCATCGCCGCGGCGCCGGTGGGGCCCGGGGCGGCGCCTCTCGAACGCAAGGATGCGACCGGCGCGCGGCCGGCAAAACCCGTCGCCGCGCTCAAAGGCGCCGCGATCCAGGCTCAGATCGTCGGCAATACGATTTCCGGAACAACCAGCGACAAGACCTATTTCGAATATGTCGCGCCGGACGGGACGATTCGAGGGAGCGATAATTCCGGCTTTTATTCCGGCGTCTGGCAGATCCAGGGCGATCAGCTTTGCCTACACTACGATGAAGACGATGGCGACAACAAACCCTGGGATTGCCGTTGGATCACGCTGGTCGACGACACAATCAGCTGGTCGTCCGGCGCGGACGACGATAAGGACGCCGAGGCGAAGCTGATCGCCGGCAATCCTCTGGGGCTCTGACTCAGCGCGGCCTTTCCCTTGCGCGAGGACGCGCTTAAACAGCCGCGATGACCGGTTACCGGCTTTCCCGCACCCTGACGACGCCCGAGGATCTGGTGGAGGCCGGCTTTGTCGCGCCGGCGCGCCGGCGCGAGACTGCAGCGGTCGCCGCGCGCTACGCGCTCGCCGTGACGTCGGCTGTCGCTAGCCTGATCGATCCCGCCGACCCCGCCGATCCGATCGCGCGCCAATATCTACCCGACGCCCGCGAATTGATCCGCGATCCGGCCGAGGAAGCGGATCCGATCGGCGACGATCTGAAAAGCCCGCTCAAAGGTCTGGTGCATCGCTATCGCGATCGCGTGCTGATCAAGCTGGTTGCGGTCTGCGCGGTCTATTGCCGCTTCTGCTTTCGCCGCGAGACGATCGGTCCGGGCGCGCGCGCGCTGAGCGAAGCCGATTTCGCCGCAGCGCTCGCCTATATCCGCGCCCGCCCCGAAATTTGGGAGGCGGTGCTGACGGGCGGCGACCCGCTCGTCCTCTCGCCGCGCCGGCTCGCCGCGACGACGCGCGCGCTTGCCGCGATCCCCCATCTCAAGGTGATGCGCTGGCACAGCCGCCTGCCGGTCGTCGCGCCCGAGCGGGTCACCAAAGCCATGGCGCGGGCGCTGAGCGCGGATCACGACAAGGCGGTCTATGTCGCGCTGCACGTCAATCATCCGCGCGAATTGACGCCGGAAGCGCGCGCCGCCTGCCGGCGGTTGATCGAGGGCGGGGCGACGCTGGTCAGCCAGAGCGTGTTGCTCAAGGGCGTCAATGACGACGCCCATACGCTGGAGGCGCTGATGCGCGCTTTGGTCGAAGCGCGGGTGAAACCCTATTATCTGCACCATGGCGATCTTGCGCCGGGCACCGCGCATTTCCGCGTGCCAATCGCCAAGGGCCAGGCGCTGATGAGCGAATTGCGACGCCGCCTGTCGGGGCTGGCCATGCCGACCTATGTGCTCGACATTCCCGGCGCCCATGGCAAGACGCCGATCGGGCCCAGCGCGATCTTCGCTGAAGGAGACGGCGGCTGGCGGATCGTCGACGCCGCCGGCGAAAGCCATATCTATCGCGACATTTTGCGCGGCTAGCGACGCGCTAGAAACTCTTGGCCAGCGCGTCCTGCAGCTCCTGCGGCGGCGCGCCGTAGAAGGCCGGCGAATCGCTATGGCCGCCGAGCGCGCCATAGGCGTGCACGCCGTCGGCGTCGAACACCACGGCGAATTTGCGCTCGCCGCAATTCTCGGGCTTGCAGACGAAGGACAGGAGATAGGGCTTGCCTTCGATGGTGACCGATTTCATCTCGCCGGTCATACCGTCAAAGTTGCGATTGAACTGCGCGAGCCAGTCCGGGGTCGGCTGCACTTCCTTCATCAGCTTGTCCCAGGCGATGCGATAGTTGCGGTCGCGCAGCGCGTCGAAGAGAAAGGCGCCGGGGTCGAGCGCTGCGGGCGGGGGAGCGGGAAGGGGCGCCGGAGCGGAAGCCGCGGCGGCGTAGGGCAGGGCGACAAGGGTCGCCAGGACGACGGCGAGAGCTGAGGAAAAAGCGCGCAAGGGTCAAAACGCCTTGAAGGTGATGATCGTCTTGGTGTCGACGATGCCGGGGATGATCTGAACGCGGTGGCCGACGAAATGTCCGATGTCGATGTCGCGCTCGACGTAGAATTTGGCGAGAATGTCGTAGTCGCCGGCGATCGAATAGATCTCCGAGGCGATCTCCGCCTCGGCCAGCGCGTTGGCGACCTCATAGGTGCGACCGAGCGCGCATTTGATCTGGACGAAGAAGGTCTGCATGGCGGGTCAGTCCTGACCGGAGGCGTCGGGTTTGGGCGCCTCGGCCGGCGCGTTGTCCTGCTTGGGGCTCTCTTTTGCAACAACTTCCACGTCGTGGTCCACCCCGGATTGCACCTGGAAGGTCGCCTGATAGGTCTTCGATTCATGCCGGGCGATGACGACATATTCGCCCTCGCCCAGCACCAGCGAGGGAAAGGCGCCGATCAACTCGCGGATCAGGTCGCCGCCCGGCGTCAGCACGGTGAAGCTTGAATTGGCCAGCGCCTCGGCGCCGGTGGCGTTGACCAGCTTGATCGTCACGGTCGCCGCGCGATGGCGCAGCGTCACGTCGATCAGCTTTCCCGCCGCGACCTTGATGTCGGCGGTCACGATCGAATTGGTGGGCGTGGGCGCGTTCGCGCCGGCCGCCGATTTGCCGACGCCGATCGAGCCGATGCCGACTGTGTCGAGAAAGGTCGAGACGATGTGATAGGCGCCTTCGGGCAGGCCGATGATGTCGCCCGCCCGCGCCTTGGAATCGACCAGCTTGGCCTCCGGATTGCTCCGTTCGGGCACATAGATGGCGATCATCAGCTTGCCGGGGTCGATCTGCCCCGCGCCGCCGGGACCATTCAGCACGCCGGTGACGCGCAGCGCGCCGGCGTTGAGCGTCAGGCGTTCGTTGCGCACTTCGGCGCCAAGACTGAGCCGTCGCGACGCGCTGGCGAGGCCGAGCGAAACATGGACGACATAGTCGCCCGGCGGCGCGGTCAGCGTCGGCTGGGCGTCGTTCGATTCGATGATCAGGGGCCGCGACCCGTCAGACTCGGCCCGCGCGGCGAAAAGCCGCCAGTGCAACCCGCCGGCCAGCGGAGTTGTCGCGCCGGCCAGGCTCGCCGACAGGCGCAGCGTTCCCAGCCCGCCGCCGGGCTGCGCCGTCTGCGCTGAGAGCGGACCGCCGAGGGCGGTCAGCGCCAGCGCGATCAGAAATGCCAAGCGAACCATGGGCGACTGCCTTGCCGCGATCCTTGGCGCCGGTCAATCCTCGACGCGCGTGGCTCGTCGCCCGACAATAGGGCGGTTCAAAGGCGGTTTACGCCCGCCCGAATTGCCGCCAAGGATGGCCGCCCACTCCGGATTGACGAGCGGGACCAGAGGAGCCGCGCCGCACGCCATGCCTGAATCGACAAAGCCTGAATCGACAAAGCCTGAATTGACCAACGAAACGATTCGCCTGCTCAAACGCCGCCGCTCGCTGAAGCCCTTCAATCTGATCGCGCCCGGACCGACGCCGGAGGAATTGACGGACCTGCTGACCGTCGCCGCGCGCGTTCCCGATCACGGCAAACTCGTCCCTTGGCGTTTCATCCTCTTTCAGGGCGCGGCGCGCGAGCGGGCTGGGCGGCTGGCGCTTGAAATCAAGCTGGCCGACGATCCCTCGCTCAGCCAGGCGGCTCGGGAAGCCGAGCTGACGCGCTTCGCCCAGGCGCCGCTGGTCGTCGCGGTGGTGTCGCGCGCCGCGCCGCACGCGAAAATTCCCGAATGGGAGCAATTGCTGTCGGCCGGCGCCGTCTGCATGAACCTGACCATCGCGGCCACGGCGCTCGGCTACGTGACGACCTGGCTGACGGAATGGTGCGCCTATGATCCGCGTTTCGCCGCGGCAATCGGGTTGGCCGGGCACGAACGAATCGCCGGCTTTATCCATATCGGCCGGCCTAATGTCGAGGCGAGCGATCGGCCGCGCCCTGCGCTCGAGGAAATTGTAACGATCTTTGAGGCTTGAAGGGAGAGGCTCATGTTTTATGAGACCAGCGCGCGCGACAAGCAGTTGCTGCCGCGCGACCCGTTCAAGGCGATTGTCGCGCCGCGGCCGATCGGCTGGATCTCGACCCGCGCTCGCGACGGGCGGATCAATCTCGCGCCCTATAGTTTCTTCAACGGCTTCAATTCGTCGCCGCCGATCGTCGGATTTTCGAGCGAGGGCTACAAGGATTCCGCCGATTTCGCCCGCGACAGCGGCGAATTTGTCGCCAATCTGGCGAGCTTCGATCTGATGCAGAAAATGAATCTCACCTCGGCGCCGCTGCCGCGCGGGACGAGCGAATTCGAACACGCCGGACTGACGATGGCCCAATGCCGCCTCGTCAAGGCGCCGCGCGTCGCCGAGGCCCATGCTTCGCTCGAATGTAAGGTCGTCGAATATGTCCCGCTAAAGAACCGGCTTGGCGAGCCGATCGATTCTTATCTCGTGCTCGGCGAAGTCATCGCCTTTCATATCGACGACGCTCTGATCCGCGACGGCCGTTTCGACACCGCCGCCGCGCGGCCGGTCGCCCGTTGCGGCTATTTCGACTATTCGGTGGTCGAGACATTGGTCGCGATGATGCGTCCGCCGGGCGGCGAGGGGCGCAGCGGCGCGTGAGGGCATGATGACCTCAAAGGTTGGCGCTAAAGGCGGGCCTTGGCGCTGCGGGCGGGGCTGCGCTATCATTTGCCGCCGCGCGCTTCGATAGCGTGCGGCCCCGTCCGAGCCTTCCCCACAACGCAATTACGCCAACGCTTTCTTATGGAGAGGAGCGCCTCATGAAGCTTCGTAGTCTGGCGATCGCCGCCGCCGTTTCGATCCTGCCCGCGCTTGTCGCGCCGGTCGCCGCCGAGGCGGCGGTTAAAGTGGGCACGCTGCGCTGCGAGGTCTCGGGCGGCCTCGGCCTGATCATCACCTCGACCAAGGAGATGCGCTGCGTCTTCGGGTCGGATTGGGGCTATCGCGAAGTCTATTACGGCACGATCCGCAAATTCGGCCTCGATCTCGGCGCGACCTCCCATGGCGAACTCGCCTGGGCGGTGTTCGCGCCGACGGCCGGCCCCAAGCACGGCGCGCTGGCGGGAGAATATGTCGGCGCGGACGCGTCCGTGGCCCTGGGCGCCGGCGTTGGCGCCAATGCGCTGGTCGGCGGCTTCGATCGCTCCTTCGCCCTGCAGCCGCTGTCGGTCGAAGTTCAGTCGGGCGTCGCGCTCGCCGCTGGCGTCGCTTCGCTGTCGCTGCGATCGGGACGCTAAAGAACAAATCGCAACGCAAGATCAGCGGCGCGCGGTTTCCGCGCGCCGTTTCGCTTGTTCGGAGCGGTTAAGCCGGGTCGTCGCGCTCCGGCGCGAACCAGTTGAGCTTGCCGCGCAGCGAAACCACCGTGCCGACAATGATGATGGTCGGGCCGCGCAGCGCGGCGGCGCGAGCTTTCTGCGCGATGTCGGCAAGCACACCGACGATCACCCTCTGCTTGGCGCGCGCGCCATTGTCGATGATCGCGACCGGAAGGGCAGGGTCGGCGCCGCGCGCGATGAAAGCCGCAGTCAGATCCTCAATATGGGCGAGGCCCATATAGACAGCGACCGTCTGATTGGGGCGTAGCAGGGTCTCCCAATCGAGTTCGAGCGGGCCGTCGCGATCATGGCCGGTGACGAAGACGCAGGCCTGGGCGTGGTCGCGGTGGGTGAGCGGAATGCCGGCGTAAGCCGCGCAAGCGGTGGCGGCGGTTACGCCGGGGCAGACTTGAAACGGCACGCCGGCCTCGGCGAGACGTTCGATCTCCTCGCCGCCGCGGCCGAACAGAAACGGATCGCCGCCCTTGAGCCGCAACACGCGCTTGCCCTGGCGGGCGAGGCGGACCAGCATCTCGCTGATCTCCTCCTGCGGCGCGGCATGCTCATTGCGCCGCTTGCCGACATAGATGCGCTCGGCCTCACGGCGCGCCAGATCGACGATGCTCGGATCGACGAGCCGGTCATAGAGCACAACATCGGCCTTCTGCAGCAATCGCAGCGCGCGGAAGGTGAGGAGATCGGCGTCGCCGGGCCCGGCGCCGACGAGATAGACCTCGCCGAGCGGCGTGCTCTCGCGGCCTTCCGCCTCCCGCGCTAGCGCCTCGGTCAAGGCGGCGTCGGCCGCCGGCTCGTTATGCGCCAGCACGAGTTCGGCGATCGGTCCCTCCAGCGTGCGTTCCCAGAAGCGCCGCCGGGCGAGCGGCGATCTCAGCTTTGCCGCAACCTGAGCGCGCGAACGGCCGACGAAAGCGGCGAGCCGGCCATAGGCGGCGGGGATCAAGGTCTCCAGCCGCGCCCGCAACATGCGGCCGAGCAAAGGCGAAGCGCCGCCGGTCGAGACGGCGACGACGAGGGGCGAGCGGTCGAGGATCGAAGGCGAGATGAAGGCGCTGAGATCGGGCCGGTCGGCGACGCTGAGCGGCGGGCCCGCGCCCTTCAAAGCGCCATAGAGCCGTTCGTCGGCAGCGTCGTCGCCGGTCGCGACGTAGCAGAGCAGGGCGCCGGCGAGATCGGCTCGCGTCGGCTCGCGCGCCGCGTGGGTGAAATCGAAACGCGCGCGTAAAGGTGCGAATTCTTCCTCGTCGAGCTTCGGCGCATAGACCGTCACCTTCGCGCCGGCGCGAGCGAGCGTTTCGACGCGCCGCGCCGCCACCACGCCGCCGCCGACCACACAGGCGGGTTCGCCGGTCGCGCGCAGGAAGAGCGGCAAATAGGGGGTCGCAGCGTCGGGCTCGATGGGCTCGTCCTGCGCCATGCGCGCTCCGTTCGGCGTCATCAGGCGGCTGCGGCGAGGCGGCGACGATCGCGCGCGCGCCACAATCCGCCGGCGCGCGCCATCGCGCCCGCCGGATCGCGCTCGACGCCGAGCGTCGTCAGCGCCAGCGCGATCGTGCCGAGAATCGCCGCCAACGCGCTCTCGTCTTCCGTCTCACCGCGCCACAGCGCCGCGAGACGGTCGAGATCGAGCGGTTCTCCTTCAGCGACGGGGCGCGGATCGGCGAGCAGCGGCGGCCAGCGCATCTCGCCCGGAGCGCCATCCTCGATCGTCAGCGTGTCGCAGGGCTTGCTGGGACGCCGTTCGGCTTCGCCGCCTTCGCCGCGCAGCACCGTCATGCGCTTCTGGCCGAGGCGCAGCGCCGCGTCGCGATGGATCGTCATATAGCCGGGATGAAAGACCGACTGCAGGGAGGCCGGCGCGCCAAACGGATTGAGCAGACGCGCCAGCGTATGGACCGGCGAGCGCAGGCCGAGAATCGACCGCAGCGCGAATAATTCGGCGAGCGCCGGGCTAAAGGTCTCGAGCGGCAGGAAGGTGAAGTTGCGCGCCTTCAATTGCGTCGCCGCGTCGTCGAACCCCGTCGCCACCGGCAGGCCAAGACGGCCGAGCGCCTCGCGCGTGTAAAGACGGCCGGCGGTGTGGCCTTCGTGGCCATGCATCGCAACGCGCCAGCCCGCATCAGCGAGCGCCAGCGCCGCAAGAAGAAAATAGGGCGGCCGGCGGCCCTTTCCCGCATAGCTCGGCCAGTCGAGATCGACCTCGATCGCCAGCGGCGGCAGGGTGGCGCGAACGGCGCGGGCGAAGCCGGCGATTTCCTCGCCGGTCTCCTCCTTGACCCTGAGCAGCATCAGGAAGGCGCCGATCTGCTCGGGCCGGGCGTCGCCGGCGAGAATCATCGCCATCGCCGCCTCGGCTTCGGCAAGCGTCAGGGCGCGGGTCAGCGATTTGCCGCGACCGAGAATGGCGATGAAGCGCGCGAAAGGATGCGGCTCGACGGTCACGCCAATCGCCTCAGTTGCCAAGAGTTCATGCTGGCGCGACGCTAGCGGAATGCGCCGGGGGGCGAAAGGGGCGCGCTCCGCTCTGCTACGCGAGCCGCCAGATGCGCTCGGCGTTGCGGCGAAAGAGGCGCCCGCGCTCGTCGAGGCTGCAATCCTTGACGATCGCCTGGCTCGCCGCCACCCAGATCGATAGCGATGCGGTCAAGGTGCAGACCGGCCAGTCGCTGCCCCAGACGACCCGGTCCCAGCCGAAACAGTCGATCGCATGTTCGACATAGGGGCGAATGTCGTCGAGCGTCCAGCTCGCGCCGTCGGCATAGGCGACGACGCCGGAAATCTTGACGACAACATTGGGCCGCCGCGCGATCTCCCGCATGCGTTCGCGCCACGGATGTTCCTCGCGCTCCTTGATTTTGGGGGCGCCGCAATGATCGAGCACGAATTGAACGTTGGGGCAGAGATCGACGAGCGCGATCGCCTTGTCGATTTGGTCGGGCCGCACGCAGAAATCGAACGGCCGTCCGGTCCCGCCAAGCCTTGCGATATTGGCGCGGAAACTCGGCGACAGGCTCACCTCATCGGGAACGACATGCAGCACGCGGCGAAAGCCCCTGACGGTCGGGTCGGCGAGCTGGCGTTCGAGAAAACCCGGAAAATCGGCGTTCTCCGGCCGGCACGCGCTGATCGCGCCGATCACCAGGCTTCCCGGCCGCTTCGCCAGCGCCGCGACCTGATGCGTCTCCGCTTCGATGTCGCTTTCGGCGACGTCGACTTCCATATGCAGCGCCGCGCCGATGCCGCAGCGTAGAGCCTCGGCCTGATAGCGTTCGAGCAGAAAGTCCTGATTGAGCGCCGGCGCGCCGGCCAGCCACGGATAGTTAAGCGCCCTGCGGTCGATCAGATGAAGATGGGTGTCGAGAATGGTCGAATAGGACATGGTCGAGCGGGGCCTGAATCGCGCGTTGGGCCGGAGGCGGCGGGCGCGACATAAGCACAGGCGGCGGCGCTCGCCCAGCTTGTTTCCCGCATGCGCTCTTGCGCCCGGGCCGGCAATATGGTGATCCCTGCGGCGCGAAAGCCGGCCGCCTCGCGAGGCCCGGCGCGAGGGCTGGAGCCGGATATGACGGGTCGCTTGAAGGGCAAGGTTGCGCTGATGACCGCGTCGGGGGCCGGCATCGGCCGCGCGGCCGCGGAGGCTTTCATCGCCGAGGGCGCGCGGGTGATCGCGACCGACATCAATCTCGACGGGCTCAAAGGGCTGGCGGCCGAGACGCGGCGGCTCGACGTGCGCTCAACCGAGGCGGTGAGCGCGCTGGCGGGCGAGATCGGCGCCATCGACATCCTGTTCAACTGCGCCGGCTTCGTTCATCACGGATCGATCCTCGACTGTTCCGACGCCGACTGGGACTTTTCCTTCGATCTCAACGTCAAATCGATGCATCGCACCATCCGCGCCTTTCTGCCGGCCATGCTGGAGAAGGGCGGCGGCTCGATCGTCAATGTCGCCTCGGCGGCGTCGTCGGTGCGCGGCATTCCCAATCGCTATGTCTATGGCGCCTCCAAAGCGGCGGTGATCGGCCTGACCAAATCGGTGGCGGCGGACTTCATCCGCCGCGGCGTTCGCTGCAACGCGATCTGCCCCGGCACGATCGAAAGCCCGTCGCTCGACCAGCGCATCGCGACGCTCGCCGCCCAATCGGGGCAGAGCGTCGAGACGGTCCGTCAGGCCTTCGTCGATCGTCAGGCGATGGGCCGCATCGGCAAGGCCGAGGAAGTGGCGGCGCTCGCCGTCTATCTCGCCTCCGACGAGAGCGCCTTCACCACCGGCAATATTCATCTCGTCGACGGCGGCTTCGCGCTTTAGGCGAGCGGCGCCGTTTTTCGGCGCGAGCGTTTCTTTTCATGAACTTGCGGCGCCATCTTCCGTCGCGCGGTCCTCGTCCGGCGCCGGGAGGGCGCGTGGCGCGGCCGGGGCGGCGAGCAGGGCTGGCGCGGGCGGCGGCGTTAGCGCAGGCGGCTCGGGTGGACGATGAGCCTGGAAGCGCTCAAGCTCGCGCATGATCTTGAGCACGCGGTCGAGCGCCTTGAGATCGCCATCCATCATCGCGGCATAGGCGACTTTCAGCGCGTCGCCGAGCCGGGCGCCCTGCAAGGGCGCGAAGCTCGCCGGCGGCTCGGCCTCGCGCCGCGCCAGCATGGCGGCGATGCGGTCGCGCATGCGCCGTGGCGAGATCCCGTCGCGCGCGGCGAGTTCAGCCGTCCCGATGCCCGAAGCCAATAGATTCATCAGCCGGACGTCCTCGTCCGCCCGCTCGCGCTGACGCGCCAGCCGTTGCGCGCGGGAGCGCGAGCGAGGGCGGGGCGGGGAGTCGGGCATGGGCGGTTCCTTCGGGGAGAGGCGAAGGGGATTATAGGCGTCATTCTGTATTTCAGAAAGACATTGTTCGGCCGGTCTAGGCGCTCGCCGCGCATCGGCGGCTCAGGGCGGAAAGCGGTCGTGTCAAAATACGCGCTTGTTATGAATGCAATAGTTCCGTGTCACTGGTGATGGTCACCGCAATTCTGGACAGAAAGCCGGGCGATTGAACCAGTTCCATTTCTTGCCCCTTTCTATTGTGATGACCGCGATATCACCTCCTATTTTGTCATCTCCACTCCAATCTCTGATTGCAGTTGCGATCGCTTTTGCCCTAATCGCGTAATTTTCGACCGATGAGTTTCCAACTATATAACCAAGCCGCTTCAGTAAATCTTGGGCTCTGTTACTATTATATATGACAAATTCGGCGACAATCTCTGGGTGAGCGACGACGAGATCTCTGGTTACGTCTCCGTCCATTTGGAACGTCATTGGTTTTGTGACGATCTTGGGCGTTCCGCCGCGATCGTAGGTGATTTCGTCGGCAGCGATGATCGGAATGCCCGCAGAATTAAGGCCGGCGAAAAAGCCATGCTGGACCCTTCCGTGGGGAGCCACCGATGCGGCTTCGGTTTCATGCAAGTAAAAAAGGCGTTCGTAAATCGTCGCGATTTTTTGAGTGAAAGTGTCCCGGATTTGCTCAATGTTATTTGATTTATCCGCAGTCACTATGTCATTTGCGATATGCCTCACATCGAATTTGATGTCATTTAGATTTGCGTTTACGATACCATCACCAAAATAAACTATGTTTTTCGGCAAAATTGCCAACTTGCACACGTTTACGCTTGCGTGTCTTGTGAAAAATTCCCGACTATCGATCGCAATGACAATATAATTCGACGTAATTGTTGAAACAAATACTGTGGCGAAGGCTTTACTTAAGGGGAGTGACGCGAAACAGATAATTGTATACATAAATATATATAACATAAATCGCGTCGCGTTGCTATATCTCTTGTATAGTGTTGCGAAATAGCATTTCATGGGGAATTTATGCTCACGGTAAAAGCGCCGTGGCTCTGGGGGCTGGCGTCGCGGTTCCATTATACTTTACGGAGACGCCATATCAATTGAAATAGAATGAGTTCACCGCAATCGGCGCCGATCAAGTCCATCAAACGGACGATACGGTGACGGCGTAGCGGTCGGATGAGGTTGGGCGCACCCCTCACCCCTAACCCCTCTCCCGCAGGGGGAGAGGGGAACGCCGTGAGCACTCACCCCTTCGTCGGCAGCGGCGGGGTGAAACGGCCGTCGGCGGCGGTCCAGCCGCCATCGACCAGCAGATAGGAGCCGGTGACGTAGGAACTGGCGTCGGAGCAGAGAAACACCACCGCGCCCGCCATCTCGGAAGGGTCGGCCCAGCGCCGCAGCATCGATTTCTCGGCATAGGCGCGATACCAGGTCTCGTTCTGCTTGATCTGCTGGGTCAGCGGCGTCTCGACGACGC
>SSMV01000006.1 GCA_004799435.1 Bradyrhizobium sp. | reverse complement strand
CAACTCAATGATCAATCCGGAGCGACCGATCATGACCCGCTCAACGCCATCGTGAAGGGCCCGTGAAATCGAGCTGCCAGCGTCGGCGCCGATGCGCCCGCGGATCTCCTGGACGACTTTTTCCTCGATCGTGGCCGCTGCAAGTCTGGCGATGGACCCGGCCTCGGCTTTGCGCCCTTGCAGGATGGCTTGCGAGACATAGTAGCGCCAGCGCCGCGGGCCTCGAGAAATCTCGCTCGGGCTCATGCGGTGGCCGCGATCGTCATAGAGCTTACCGGTCAGCAGGGCCTCAGTCGGGCGGATCTTCATTTTGCGCCGCTGCCCGTGATCGGCGAGCTGGGCCTGAACGCGATCCCAGGTTTCGACGTCGACAATCGCCTGATGCTGGCCGTCGTAGACCCGACCCTTGTGAGAGAGCCGTCCGACATAGATTGGGTTGGTCAGAATCTTATGCAGCTGCCCGCGGCTGAAAAGGCCGCCTCCGGTTCGCTTTCCTGTCCCGTCGATCCGTTCCGGAAGTCGAATGTTCTCGTGTTCGAACGCGGCTTTGAGCGGGACAACCGCTCCGAGCTCAAGGTACCGGCGGAATATCGTTCGCACGATATCGGCATGGGCCTCGACCGCATGCAAGGCCCGGTTTTCGACTTGGTAGCCGAGCGAAACGACGCCGCCCATCCACAGGCCCTTCTTCTTTGAAGCCGCGATCTTGTCGCGAATGCGCTCGCCGGTGACCTCGCGCTCGAACTGGGCGAAGGACAGCAGCACATTGAGGGTCAGTCGTCCCATGCTGGAGGTCGTATTGAAGGCTTGGGTGACCGAAACAAAGGATACGCCCCGTGCGTCGAAGAGCTCGACCAGTTTGGCGAAGTCGGCGAGCGAACGGGTGAGACGATCGACCTTATAGACGATGATGATGTCGACGCGGCCGCGCTCCACGTCCTGAAGCAGCTTCTGCAACGCCGGGCGCTCCATCGAGCCGCCGGAGAAGCCGCCGTCGTCATAGTGCTCGCGGATCAGCCTCCACCCTTCATGGGCCTGGCTCTTGATGTACGCCTCGGAAGCTTCGCGCTGATTGTCGAGCGAGTTGAACTCCTGCTCGAGACCGCTGTCGGAAGAGACGCGGGTGTAGATCGCGCAGCGGAGAGGTGAAGTGCGCGGGTCCGGCTTCATGACACAATAGCCTCTCGAGCTGCGTCCGTTCTCGACATTGTTCTGGGTCTCTTCACGCCTGGCAGTTTGCGACCTGACCTCAATCCGAAAAAGCGGTGGCCATTCCAGCTTGTGCCAGTGATGGCCTTGGCGACCATCGACACACTGCCGTAGGTCTCGCCGTTCCAGGCGAAGCCGTCGCTCATAACGATGACGCGCTCAAGGCGTCCGCGCCATTCGCGCGTTAGAAGAGCGCCGGGTCGAAGCGCGGCTCCATCGCGCATGGCGGGTGGCCGAGTGGCGAAAGGCGACAAACCGGAACTGTTCGTCCCGTTTTGGAGGGCGCGCAGCTGTCGGCGAGTTCCTTCGCTAAGACCGCCCAACGCAGCCGCCTGGATCCGATAGGCGAGCAGTCGCGCCAGCAGCCAAGTAGGCAGGGAGGCGGGAGCTGATTCGCCGAGATTGTTACGCCATTGAAGGATCAACTGGCGTCGATCGAGGTCAAGCATGCCTGCCGCCAGCTTGCCGAGTCGCTCTCGATTCTCTGAACGCGGCGCCGGCTCAGCTGACGCCGCGTTCGAGCATTTTGCCGCATTCGGTCGCCGCATCTCAAGCAGCCTTGCGGGCCTTTGCCTTGTCGGAGCGAGATTGGGCGTGTCGCCGATCCGAGCCACGGGCGACGCGCTCGCCCGTCATTTTTGAAACCGAGATGGCATCCTTTGTATTTGCGATGTCGGCAACCGCCGCGGTTGTGTTCTCTCGGCCCGAGGCAAGTTCGGGCGCGATCCGGTAGATAGAGTCACGGTTTCGGTCTGACCGGTCGAGGGTCAGCGCGTAGCCGCGCTTGCGCAGGCCCGTCAGGGCGGCTCGGGTTGTGTGGGGCAGCCAGCCAGTCGCTTTAACGAGTTGGTCGAGCGTCGCGCCCTGTTGGCCCAGGAGCATTGTGATAACGGCGGCGAGCTTTGATTCCTCCAGCGGCGCGACCGGCGCGAAGCCGTCACCGGTTTTGATCGTGTTGGCGGTCGTTCCCGGATCGATGGCGTCGCGGCCGTTTGCGCCTGCGTTCGCCTCGTCCGGCGCCTGCAGGGTGACTCCTGCGGCTTCGCTAGCGGCGATCGCCTTCAGGCCAGCCGCGGTCAACTTGAGCGAATAAAACTGGCCGGCGCTCTTATCTTGTCGCCAGACTGGAGCATCCGCTTTCGCCTTGATCTCCTTCACGAGGTTTGTCGCCTTCAGTTTCGTAGCCATGTTGCGAACTTGCGCGAGTTTGGCGCCGGTCGGCAGTGTCAGACACTGGTCCTTGCGCTGGCGGGCCGCGTTAAGCAGCGTACGCTGGGTTTCGCTGAGTCTAGTGGGCATGTTCGTGCCTTTCGCATCACGACTGGATCCGGCCAATCCGGCTCCGTCACTGACGCGAACCCCGGATCGAAGCGATCGACGGAGCGTAGGTTTCGTCCGCGGGCATTCGCCAAGGGACGTCCGCATGCATGCTCTGTTTGAAGACGAAAGCCAGTGGTTTCTGGGCTTGGCCGAGTTGGCGGGCGTCACCTTCGGTTGTGGTTCCAATTTGCCAACGGTTTCCCCGCAACAAAGCTGCAAACCGGAAAACTCCAGCTTCCGGCAGTCCAAAGAAGGGTAGCAGAGCACATTTCTAACGGAAATCGCTGTGACGGAAGGAGCGGGCCCGATCGTCATCGACGATCCCGTTTCATCCTTGGACCGTGATCGCGGATTGAAGGTCGCGGGCCGCCTCGCAGCCGAGGCGCAAAAGCGCCAGGTAATCGTCTTTACGCACGACTTGATCTTCTTCAACGATCTATGCCGAGAAGCCGACGATCTCGGCGTTACGACGGAAACGATCGCACTCTTCGCCGACGGCGCCAATGCGGGCAAGATCGATCCCGCCGGGGTGTCGTGGAAAGGGTTGAGCGTGAACAAACGCCTGGCGCGGATCCGGAACGACTTCGCGCCAGTGAAGAAGCTCCACACCTCGAGCCCGTCGGACTACGAATTCAAGGTGAAGCACCTCTATGGGCGCCTTCGAGACAGCTACGAGCGGCTCGTGGAGGAACACATCTTTTGCGACGTTGTCCGGCGCGGCGTCGACAGGATTGAGACTCAAAAGCTGCGCATGGTGCATCTATCCGATGCGCTCGCGATCCGATTCCACGATGGGATGACGAAAGCCAATACGCACAGCCATGACAATCCAGCGTCAGATACCGTCTCAATTCCAGATCCAGCCGCATTCGAAACGGACCTGGCCTACATCGAGCAGCTCATCACCGACCTCAAGGCGGAGAGCGTCTCGGCGGAAAGCAACCGTCCCAGCATGAAGCTGAAAAAAGACTAGCTCGATCCGAGCGCGCATCGCTCTAGGTTTGATCCTCGCACCCTATTTCCCAGCGAACTGATCGGACCGCTTCAGTCGTCCCTCTACCGCAACCGCAACGCCATCGAGCGCATGTTCTGCCGCTTGAAGGACTTCCGCCGCGTCGCAACGCGCTACGACCGAAGCGCCGCCAACTTCCTCGCCCGTCTGCATCGTTGCGATCGTCAGCTGCTGGTTATGAGTCCGGACCCTAGGAAATTTCAAATTGATCCACCAACTGAAACAGGGGACCTTGATTCTTCCCGGGCAAGGTATACGTTCGACTCACGCCGCGATGGCAGCTCGTAGTAGTTTCTAGCGTTTGTTACAATCGCCGCGCCAGACCAAAGCGTCAGGCTTCGTACGAAATCGCACATTGATCGGGACCCTTTTGAGCGTCCCTCGGCTTTGTTACGACGCATGTCGTACGAAAGGTCGCATATGCGCAACCTCGTCCAGCCCCCTCCGTCCTTGCACTGCAAGCTCTGCGATGGCGAACTACGGTTCAAACGGATTGAACCAGACGATCCGGTCTTTGACACGGAAGTCGAGATATTCGTTTGTGTAAAATGCGGCCTTGCGCACTCGCACCCGGTGACTCACGACCCCTATGCCGCACACACCGCAAGTATGCCGCGCGGCAAGGTGGATCAGCCGGGCGGAGCCGGCAGCGACAGATACGCTTGATGCGCGGTCACGGATTCAGCTGACTTCATTGCAGACTCGAAGCAACTGGCTTGTCGGCCATGCTGGCCGCGTCGGGATTCGAAGCAGCGGTCGTCGGTGCGCCGGCCACATCCGCAATCGAGGCGTCGTGATGGTGCGCCGAGGTCCGCGTAGATCGCGCCAACTTGAATGAGGCGGGGTCGTATTCGGAAAGAGCTAAGGTGGGGGAAGCGGGCGGTTACAATGCGGCAGGCGAATTTCCATTTGGCGACACTGATCCGTTTGCCGCCTAAATGACCGATGGCCGAAGAGAAGCGCAAACGCGTGAGGTTTGATGCCGTCAAATTGAGCGCCGCCAAACCGGGATGGTTTGTGCGCATCACGCTCCCTCATGGGGAACAAATCCATATTGGCGATTTCAATGCAGAGACCGAAGCAAGAAACTGGATTGCCGATAAGTCAGAGGCGTGGCTCAAGAAATATCGAGGCGGCCGATATGTCTGAGACCCCGAACGCCGCAGCGCTGCGCCCCCGCTTCGGCGCCACGAAGCTCTTCGCCGCCGCTCGTCTTTCCGCACGCCTCCCAGCTGCTGAAGCTCGTGTTCCGTGGCGAACTCTTGCACACGCATATCGCAACGGACCACGGATCGCGGTCGATCACCTCGAATCGAGAGAAGCGGGACCCGGATTAGGGGGCTAACGTGGCTTGCGCTTCGCCCCACCGCCGCCCTTGCGGAGCTGACCAAGCCCTATCTTTTTTGCCAACGCCGACCGCTGCGCCGCGTAATTGGCGGCCACCATCGGATAGTCGTTCGGCAAGTTCCACTTCGCGCGGTATTGCTGTGGCGTCATTCCGAGCCCCGTCAAATGCCGACGCAGAGATTTGAATTTTCGGCCGTCGTCCAGACAGATGAGATAGTCCGGTGTGACCGACTTGCGGATCGTTACCGCCGCCGTTGGCGCAGCCGGTTCCGCCGCGTTCGGCGCAATCAGGCCGCTTGCGATTTTCGTCAACGCAGCATGCACGGATTGAATCACCGCCGGCAGTTCAGCCCACGGCAAAGAATTATTGGCCACAAAGGCGGAGACGATCTCCGTCGCCAAGGCGACTTGGTCGGAAGAGTCAGACTTGGATGACGGCATGGAATAATACTCCAATACTATCTAGGATACTTCGATATCCGCATAGATGAATCACCACAAGTTGGCGCAGATGTTCCGCACACCATTTTTGCGACGGCTACTGTCGCGCTTCGTCCTAGCCGCAAGGGGCCCGTCGCCGGCCGCGACAGACCACGGCCAACGGCGAGATTTCTCCTTTGGTCCGGAGGCGGCGCGTTCTTCAGGCTGCGATAGTTGATTAGTCGCAATCTGCACTATCAGCGGCGCTGACAAAATGCGGTGACAAGAATGAGGGCAATCGTTCAGCCGCCCAGGTGGGATCGACCCTTGTCAGACATTCGATGGCACATCGCTCGATGACTGCAGTTGGCCGATAACGGAATGGCGGGTCTCGGACGACGAGAAGGCTAAGCGGACGTTCGATAGAACCTGGGGCCGAAAAATATCATTTGCATTTGTCGCCCTTCTCAAGTGCAGGTGAGCTAGCAACTCTCAGGAAAGCAAACGAATTTGTCTCCCGCCGTCTCCGTCATCATACCGGTATACAATGCAGAGTCGCACCTCACCGAGGCGCTGCAATCTGTCCTCGGCCAGACATATAGCGACATCGAGATTATCTGCGTCGACGACTGCAGCACTGATCGAAGTACCGAGATTGTGGATGCGTTTGTGAATCGCGACGCGCGTGTCAAATTTTTCCGTCATTCGGAGAATCGGCGCGGCGGAGGAGCTCGAAATACGGGAATTAGACATGCAACCGCCGAGCGATTGGCCTTTGTCGATGCCGATGATCGTGCGCTGCCGAATATGATCGAATGCCTATCCGGCGCCGCGATGGAAGGAGATCACGATATTGTCGTTTGTGGCTTCACCGAGTTCGATGCGAATCGAGAGGTCGTCGCGACCTATCGACCCGATCCCAAAGTTATTTGCCCGAACAAGCAGGACGCGAACATTTTTGCGCTTACGAATTCCGCGCCGTGGAATAAGCTGTTTAAGAAGTCCCTGTTCACCAGCAATAATATCCTCTTCAAAGAGGGCATTTACCACGATGACTTAGCGACTATGCCAAAATTGATTTTCAAAGCAGAGTCGATTCGATTCGTTGGCACGGATTGTTATGAATATTTGCAAAATCCTGAATCGATTTCTCATCGCCGCAGTGCGCAGCATGTGCTGGACTATTTCTACGCCTTCGACGAATTGAAATCCTTCTGCACCGACGAAGGGATTTTTCAGCGCTACGCAATCGATTTCCGCAAGGCCGTAAATGCTAACCTGCATTTTCACGCCGCGAAGGCGCTTGGCTCAAAGGGAGATCGCGACGACGCGATTCGTTACGTACGCCAGCTGCTGTTGTTGCGGGACGGTTACCTGGCTGGCGGGGGGGCGGCGCTCTATTGCGAGCCAGCGGAATTGCTTGAGAGGTTCACTTCCAGAACTGTCGATCCGTCGCCGAGCGATCACAGTCCGACCTGATTGAACGGCTGCGCTTATGAAGGCCGTCCCGTTTGAGCGTCACTTAGTTGAAACTCCCCCAAATGAGTCGCGCGCCCATTACGAGGCGAGAATCGTTTGGAAGAATTGGTCGTATTTCGCGATTTGTTTTGTCCAGCTGAACTTCTCGACCTGCTTTAGATTCTCGTCCGACAATGCCCTCATCACCCGCGCGTCCGCAACGACTCGTAAAATGGCCTCGACCAGAGCGTCGACGGAACGCGTTTTCAAAATGAACATTTTCTGCAACGGCCCAAATACGTCTGGCACGACGCCAACGTCCGTGCTGATAACCGGCACGCCGCAAGCCATGGCTTCTAGCACGGGATTTGGCGTCCCTTCACACTCCGATGCACAAACGTAAACGTCGATCAGGCCGTAAAACTCCTGCATCTGATGGTGCGGGATCTGTCTCTGCTGACGATCCGCCAACTCCAGACGGATTTTGAAGCCGGACTCGCGGAGCTTCTCGATCGCCGGCTTGAGAATTGTGCGCACGCCTTTGTAATCACCAAGCTCCAACGCCCATTTGCTGTTGCCCGCCCAGCCCACCACGATCTCCCGAGTCGACAGGGAATCGAAACGGGAAAGTTCGATCGGGGAAAACAACTCGAGATCTACGCCGTCCTCAACAATCGCGGTTGGTGGAGCGATTTCGCTGCATTCCCGGTACCGCCGGTCGAGACGTTTAGAAGAAACCGTGTAACCGCGAACCAGTTGGTTGAAGACCCCAGCCCTCTGGTGCAGTGCCTCAGACGTGGAATGCAAATGGTCGTAAACAGAAGTCGATATGCGAGCGGGAGCGACAAACTCCCGTTCGTAAGCTTCCGCGGTCATTCCCAGAAATTCAGCATACGCGGCGACGTGCTCCGTTCGTAACAGCAGCAGGTCTTCGCGCCAAAAGAAATGAAATAGATCGTAGTTCTTGCTCGCGGCGAGAAGCATCCCGATGGCAGGCCCCCGGCCTTGCGCCAGTCGTTTGGAGGCGCCCAGCTTCGAAAACCGATTCGCTTGCAGTTCGATAAGGTCGGACATTGCGACCAAATCGAATTCGTAACGATCGGAAAGCGACCGCATCAATTGACGCGCGATGTTTGCGAAAGCCCAGTTCGGGATGTCTACAACAAGAGCAATCCTTGGACGCCTTCGAGCGAGGCGTTCTTCATTGCGCTCTGGACAGCGCTTCGCAGGAGAGGAAGGACGATCGAGCGCAAGCGATTCACGGCGCTTTTCCAGCCATTCCTCCACACCCCCGTTCCATATGGCGAAATTGTGCTTCCGCTCAAAGTGACGGGCTGATTGGCGAAGAATCTCAGTCGAAAAGCGCATTTGGTCATAGGCGGCGCCGGACGGGCTTATGGGCTTCGCATGGTGGTGGATCAGAAACGTTTGACCGAAGCACCCGACTTTCATCCCGGCGCGAAATAATCGCAGCGAGAACTCGGTGTCTTCAAACCCAATGAACATCGCCTCGTCATACCCGCCGAGCTGGATAAAACTCTTGCGGTTGACGATGCAGGAGCCGCCAAACAGAAACGTCCCAAGAAAACTCGGACGGCCCTCCGGGGCGGCGACACTCTGCCGCATGACCGATCCTGCGCCGATGCTGATCGAATTGTCGGGAGAAACGTGGACATAGAGATGACCGCCAGATGCAAACAATCGTTTGCCGTCGGGTTCGAGCAGAGGCAGGCTCATGAAGTGGCAGCCAAGTTCAGCGAGATCGCGTTGCAGGCCCGACCTTGGATCGGCGACAAAATAAATGTCATTGTCCAGGCACATGACCCAGTCAGTCGCGGCCAGGGTCATTGCGCGGTTGCGGCCGCCGGACACCCCGATGTTGCTACCCTGCCGCTCAATACGAAACCGCAAGGGGGAGTTCGCCACCGCCGCTGAAAGCGCATTGAACTCTGCTTCCTGCGAACCATTGTCTACGATCAGCACCTCGCCTGCGAAGTCAGGCATCGCAGATTCTATCGAACGACAAAGCCTGATCGACAATTCGGAGCGATCAAGCGAAAGAAATGAAATCGTGAGATTTTCGCCTTTGGCGCCAATGTTTGGTCCCTGGCTTTGCAGTGCACGTTCGGTAAGATAAAAATGTTCAGGCGCGGTCGCGTAAATTCGCGATTTAACTTCTTTCGCCAACTCTTCGGTCACGATAGCCCTTCGGAGTTTGAGCTTGGCCGCTTGAGAAGGCGTTTCGCCCGCTTGGCGATCGACCGCGCCCAGCGATTCGGCGAACGCCTGACGGATCGGGAAAATCTTTTCAGGAAAAACGCGGCCCCAATTGGGCCGCTCTGGTGCCGCCCCCGGATTTGCTTTTCATTGGCGAGCAGTCGGATCGTGGCGTCCTTCCGAGCGGCAGTTTCGATCAAAACACTCGCTTCCTGCCTAAGCTCGGCGATCTGTCGTTCAGCAACAATCAGTCTATCAAGCAATTCCGAAGTTTTGCCTCGCAGAGTATCGATCTCAGTTCTTTGACTCGATACCAAATCGCCAGGTTGCCAGTATCGTTGCATGCTTTGCGGGTAAACCGCCGCGACAGACAACGTGAGATCAGCGCCCCAAATTCCTAGAAAATACGCGGCAGTCGCCGGCAAAATAGGGTCGTCCGTTTCGGGTCGAAATACGGCACCGCCGCTGAGTGCCACTGTCTCGACATATGGCGAAGGCCCGTTTGAAAATACGATCGCGCCTTCGGCGTCGACTGCGCAACTGCAAAATCCGCGAATAGGAAGCCCAACGTGCCAACGGACCTGCGGTCCGAGAATCTTCGTTGAGACGACGCGGAACTCCTCGAAATTGAAGCGCCTGCGGTGGAAAGGATTGCCCTTGGGCGCATTCGGACGCGCCGAGTCATAAAAGACGGAGTCGTTCGGGCAGGATACAATTAGGATGGCATCTTCAGCGGCGAGCCGGCTCAGGCCCTTTAGAAACCCTTCGGCCGAATCAACGTGCTCGATCGTCTCGAGACAGACGATCAAGTCAAACTGTCGCCCGCTCGACTCCGCGAACGCTATTGCGTCCGCGCGGAGGAACTCTAGTCCGGGGCGTTGAAATAGCCGCTGCGCCTCTCCAATCGCCACTTCGGAAGTGTCAACGCCGACGACTTTTGCAGCGCCCCACTCCGCCAGCAGATAGGAACCGTAGCCTTCGCCGCACGCGATATCGAGAACTCGCCGGCCTTTACAAAACTCACGCGCGCAGGCGTAACGAGCGACATGAATTGCCGCTTCCGTCGGATTGTAGACATGCGCTGGGTCGCACATTAGCCGCTCACGTACGACCTGCGACACCAGGGATCTCCATTCTTCGTAGCTTGTGGCGCCCGGCGTATTCGGAACGGCCCCCGGGATGACAGCGTAGAAGGCTCGCGCGGTCCGCCATGCAAGCTGGCAATGACACTGTATCGAAAGAATGGAAACCAGTTCGTGGGCCGACGATCAAGGAAAGAGCATCGCTCGCTGTTGATAAGTCGATGGCTTGCCTCGGGTTAATTCAAACGGCTTGAGAGACTGCGCGGAAGTTTGAGCGACGCAAGATGAGCCGCCGCCCCGCCAACAGCGTCTGATGTAGGCTCATTGTTTTGCTGGGAACGGCTGAGATTGGGCTTTTCCATATGCAGGCTTCATCTTTCCGGTCAAGTCTGCGTGGGTACGGTTGCTGGGTGCAGATTACAATGTCGGCGTTGTCGAAGAGCCGGCGTCGGATGAATAAGGGCTGCCGTCACAACCCGATTGGCGCCCAATTTCAAACATCGCTCGACAGCGGCTGCGATTGGCGGTCGGAGCCTCACCGCGCGCTCATTGCGACATTTCTGTTTCGGAGGCCGCGTTGGAATCTGAATCGGGGCTGCCGGCGGGATCCGCCGTGATCTAGGGACCAGCAAGGGTCGTGTTTTGTCCCTCATGCGAAGTCCTAGAAGGCCCAGCGATCGGCGAGGGGCATGCCTACATTGCTCGGAGCGCCGGCTCTCATCCTTGTCGCTTTCGAAGCAGGAAGTGGGAGTGCGCCTTCGTGCTGATGGCGGAATGCCCCGTCTGACCCATGAGGTCCGGCGTTACCACTCAGCGGATTCACCAACGGAGACTAGCCTAGGTAGTTGCTGCCTGACTTGCTGCGCGAGCCTTGGCACCTAGTTTCTGCGGCGGAGCGCGCCCTTTATGGGGCCGGATTGCAGTCAATTGTAAGCGGGACCGTCAGAGCCCGAGGTGGGCGTTTTGGGCGCTGAAGTCGATGGTCCGCTTCGCGCCCATAGTCACGGAAGGAGTTTCGCCAGCATGGCGTCCGCTTTTGGGAACCACCTTATTGGCCGGGACTGGCCGAAATGGGCGCGAAGCGGCCGACCGCGAATGCGAAGGTATGGCCGAGAGCGGAATGGCTGCTTCCAGGCGTCAAGAAGCGAAAACGGAGGTTCGATGGCCACGAGTCAAACGGCATTGTTCGACCCGAAGCGGTCATTCAAGATACTCCGTCCTGGACTTCGAAGGCTGCTGAGACGATGATCGACTAAAAACAATCGGGGAACGATGATGGAGGTCGGGGATTGGTTGCGCGGTCTCGGCCTAGGGCAATACGAGCCGTTGTTTCGTGACAACGAGATTGACGCCGAGATTCTGCCCGATCTGAATGAGGCCGACCTCACTCAGCTCAACATCCCCATGGGCCACCGCAAGCGCCTGCTCAAGGCGATCGCGACTCTCGGCGCCGCAGACGCCCCCGCGAAGCCGACAATTCTCGCATCCCCGCCGTCGCCAACGGATTCCGCCGAACGCCGGCAGCTAACGGTCATGTTCTGCGACCTCGTGGGCTCGACCGCGATGTCGGTCAGGCTCGATCCCGAGGACCTGCGCGCCATTATCAGCGCCTATCACCGCTGCTGCGCGACGCTGATCGAGCGTGGAGGCGGTTTCGTCGCCAAATATATGGGCGATGGCGTGCTCGCCTATTTTGGTTATCCGCAAGCGCACGAACACGACGCCGAACGCGCCGTTCAAGCCGGGCTCGCCATCATCGAGGCGGCGCCAAAACTCGTCACTATTGCCGGTTCGCCGCTGCAGGTGCGCGTCGGGATCGCGACCGGGCTCGTCGTCGTCGGGGACGTCATCGGCTCGGGGGAAGCGCAGGAGCGCGGCATCGTCGGCGAGACGCCGAACCTTGCGGCGCGGCTGCAGGGGATTGCCGAGCCGAACATGGTGGTCATCGCCGAAGGCACGCGAAGGCTTCTCGGCAATCTCTTCGAGCTTGAGGACCTCGGGGCCAAGGACCTCAAGGGCATCGCCGGGCCGGTGCGGGCCTTCGCGGCGCTGCGGCTGAGTACGGCGGAAAGCCGCTTCGACGCGCTGCACGCGAGCGGCCTGACTGCGCTCGTCGGGCGGGAAGAAGAAATCGAATTGCTGTTGCGGCGGTGGTCGAAGGCAAAAACCGGCGAAGGCCAGGTGATGCTGCTCTCCGGCGAGGGAGGCATCGGGAAATCGCGGCTTACAGCCGCGCTTTTGGAACGCCTCGCCACCGAGCCGCACACGCGCTCGCGTTACTTCTGTTCCCCGCAGCACACCGACAGCGCGTTTTATCCGATCATCGGCCAGATGGAACGCGCCGCTGGACTGACGCACGACGACACGCCGCGAGCGAAGCTCGACAAGCTCGATCAACTGCTGGCGCCGACTTCGACCTCAAAACAGGAAGCCGCACTCTTTGCCGAGATGCTGTCGCTGCCGAACGACGGCCGCTATCCCACGCTCGATCTGCCGCCGCCGCAGCGCCGGCAAAGAACACTGGAAGCGCTGATTGCGCAGATCGAGGCGATGACACGCTCCGCTCCGGTGCTGATGATCTTCGAGGATGCGCATTGGACCGACCCCACCAGCTTGGAAGCGTTCGGTCGAGCAGTGGACCGGATTCGGACCCTTCGCGTGTTGTTGATCGTCACGTACCGGCCGGAATTCGAATCGCCTTGGATTGGACGGCCGCACGTGACCGCGCTGACAATCAATCGGTGGGCGGAGCGCGACATCGACGCCATGATCGACGGCGTGATCGGCAACAAGCAGCTGCCGGCGAGCGTCCGGCAAGACATCATCGAGCGCAGCGACGGCATTCCACTGTTCGTGGAAGAGATGACCAAGGCGGTGTTGGAATCAGCCAACGAGGGAACGGCGGAACGCGTGGTTGCAGTTATCTCATCACCGTCGGTTGCGGTTCCTGCGAGCCTCCACGCCTCGCTGATGGCGCGCCTCGACCGGCTCGGCCCAGCCAAGGAGCTGGCGCAGATTGGGGCTGCAATCGGCCGGGAGTTCTCTCACGGCCTATTGGCTGCGGTGGCAGGCAAACCGGAGGCGGAAGTCCAGCCGGCGCTCGACCGCCTTGTTGCCGCCGGCCTGTTGCTCCGACAAGGATCGCCGCCACATGCGACCTACCTGTTCAAACATGCACTCGTGCAGGACGCTGCCTATGGCACGTTGCTGCGCGGTCCGCGTCAGGAACTGCACGCGCGGATCGCAGCTGCCACCGAAACAGGGATGCCGGAGCGCGTTGAGCGCGAGCCGGAGTTGCTAGCCTACCACTATGCGCAGGCCGGGAAGCCGGATACGGCGGCCGGCTATTGGCTTGCCGCCGGTCGGCTCGCCGCCCGGCGTTCGGCGAACAGCGAAGCGGTTGCCCATCTGAGGCGCGGAATCGCCGCGGTGCGCGCGCTGCCGGAGACTGTGGAGCGTAACCGCCTGGAGCTGGCATTGCAGCTAGCGCTTGGCCCGGCGCTGGTGTCAAGCCGTGGGTTCGGTGACGCCGAGGCGTCGACCGGCTATCAGCGCGCCGCCGAACTGGCTCGGCGGCTCGGCGACGATCGCGACCGGTTTGCCGCAACCTGGGGGTCGTGGATCACGATCCGGGCGAAGAGCGCTAGCGATCACATACGCCTACGGCTCCAGTATTTGGGCGAAATGATCGAGGCCGCCGAGCGGACCGGGGACGCCGAGCTGCTGCTGCAAGCCCATCATTCCTCTTGGTCGACACGTATCTGGAATGGAGAATTCGCCAGCGCCATCGAGCACGTGCGCTCCGGGCTTGCGCTCTACGACCCGGAAAGGCATCGCCACCATGCGCTGATGTACGGCGGTCACGATCCAGGGGTCTGTGGCAACGGACAGGGTGCAGTCGCGCTGTGGGCGCTGGGCTGGCCCGATCGGGCCGTGCAGAGCGCCCGCGAAAGCATCGTGTTGGGTGAGACCTTGGATCATTTGCCGAGCCTCCTCCACTCGCTGTGGTTCGCCACCAGCGTTTATTTTCTGCGGCGGCAAGCGGCTGACGTACTCGCGTGCAGCGCGCGGCTGCTGGCGCTAGGTAGCGAGCATGGCCTGAAATTGTACGAGGCGATCGGCGGCGTCTTTCATGGGTGGGCGCTCATTCAACAGCTTGACGCGCAAGCCGGCCTGGCCGAATTGCGCGCGGCTGTCGCCACCTATGCCACCACCGCGCATGTGAACTTGGACCTTTACCGCGCCATCTTGGCCGAAGCCGAACTGCGAGCCGGCAATTTTGAGGAGGGAGCGGCGGTCCTGATCCATGGTGAACGAAGTACTGACGAATGGTGGCGGGCGGGGTATCTCCGCTTGCGCGGCGACTTGCTGCTACGCGGTCCTAACGACCGAGGTGAAGCTGAGCAACTGTATCGCCAAGCAATCAGCGTTGCGGCGGGGCAGCAGGCCAAGTCGCTTGAACTGCGCGCCGCGACAAGCCTGGCGATGCTGTTGGGCGAACAGGGGAGGCGCAGTGAGGGCTATTCCGTGCTGGCTCCGGTCTACGGCTGGTTCACTGAAGGCTTCGGCACGCTCGATCTGAAAGAGGCTAAATTGTTGCTCGGTGAGCTGAACGCCTGACGCCAATTTCGAAACGGCCTCTTAGGCCTGCGCCCGAGGATCTGCCGCAACGCTGGCCAGTGTCACAGCGGGCCAACAGCTCGAAGGCGCCTCTCGGCGATCCAACTCTGATCGAGCAGATCGCCATCTGAATCAGCGGACTCACAGGCCCGGTAGATTTACACCGCGCAGGCATGTCGGCTTTCGGGTAAAGCGGAAGTCGTGCAGACATCCCGCGATGTCGCAGTTTGACCCAAAGCTGACATGTGTAGCGTCCGGCGGCGCTCGCCATCACGAGACTCGAGTCTTCTAATCGCAGCCGAAAAATGCCAGCATCCCGCTTCGTTGTCCGGATTTCCGACACTACGCCAACAGCGAGTTTGCCATGACGCGTCGCGTAGCAGTAATCGGCGCTGGCGCCATCGGCGCCAGCTGGGCAGCCATCTTCCTCGCCCGCGGTTTCGAGGTGGCCGCCACCGATCCGGCGGCCGGTGCGGAAGACTTTGCCGGCCACTTCATCAACAATGCCTGGCCGACGCTGCAAAAGCTCGGGCTGGTCGCGCCCGACGCAAGCGCCCAACGCATGAGTTTCCACCGCGGCGTGGCCGCGGCCGTCAAAGGTGCAGAGTTCGTTCAGGAAAACGGGCCCGAGCGCGAGGATTTGAAAATCGAATTGTTCGCCGAGATTGATGCCGCGCTACCGGACGACACGGTGATCGCCTCGAGCTCGTCGAGCCTGCTGATCAGCCGCGTGAGCGCCAAATGCAAGCATCCACAACGCTGCGTGATCGGTCATCCCTTCAATCCGCCGCATCTCATCCCACTGGTCGAGGTGGTCGGCGGCGCAAAAACATCAGCGCAAGCGCTCGCTGCGGCAATGGATTTCTACCGCGAGCTCGGCAAGCGCCCTATCCACATCAGGAAGGAAGTGCGCGGCCATGTCGCCAACCGGTTGCAGGCGGCGCTGTGGCGCGAAGCAATTCACCTGGTGGCGGAAGGCGTGGTCTCGGTCGCCGACGCCGATGCCGCAATCGCCTTCGGCCCCGGCCTACGCTGGGCGATAATGGGCCCCCACTTGACGTTTCATCTCGGCGGTGGCGAAGGCGGCATGACTCATTTCATGGCGCATCTCGGTGACCAATTTCAGAGCCAGATGGACGATCTCGGCGCAACGCGGCTCACAGAGCCCGTGCGCAAATTGATCATCGATGGCGTTGCGGCGGAAGCCGACTCGCGCAGCATCGGCGATCTGCAACGCTGGCGTGACCGCAAGCTGATCGAAATACTGAAGGCGTCAGGAACGCCCTAGACTGGAAATTTACCGAGTTTCGCCGCCCTTCAAATCATATTCGAGATGCGCAAACGAATGCGGCGTGCGAACCATTGGAGTTCGCATGCCGATAACGGAATACGTCAATCGAACGCCATCACGCGTTATGCAGTATTGTATCTGCTGTTCCATAGCCCCCACACTTCAAGAAATTTCATTTTTGCATTGGCTCGGGCTCTCCGCGACGGCGCATTCAGCTTGAAAATCGGTTGCCTAAAGCACTAAGCGTCGTTTCAATGCGTCGCAAAATTTGGTCGCGATTGGCCCAAATGCGAAGTGCCGTCCTTCGATCATACGTCCGCTTTGGAGAAGCCGCGCGACCTCGCTAGACGGCGACTATGGGCGCAAAGCGCTAGTGACTGGCCGTATCCGGAACGTCTGCTGACGAGCGGAGCAGTTAGAAAGCGGACGGATTTCGGCGATGTACGGTAGCAGATGCTTCGCGAACCGGAGTGTGAA
>SSMV01000059.1 GCA_004799435.1 Bradyrhizobium sp. | reverse complement strand
GACGACATGCTGATCGTGCGCGGCGTCAATCTTTTCCCGACCGCGCTGCGCGAGATCGTCGCCGAATTCGCGCCCGCCGTGACCGGCGTGGTGATGATCCGCCCGAAGGCGCCGGGCGTCAGGCAGGAGCCGCCGCTGCCGGTGACGGTCGAGGCCGTCGATCCCGTGCGAAACGGTCTTGCCGAGCGCATTCGCGCCCGACTTCGCGAGGCGCTGCTGGTGACGACCGAGATCGACCTCGTGGCGCCCGGCGCATTGCCGCGCAGCGATTACAAATCCAAACTCGTCGAACGAAAATAAGGGAGGGCTTTCCATGCAGAAGCTGCAAACCCAGGGCTTGCATCACATCACGCTGGTGGGCGCCGACCGCCAGACTTCCATCGATTTCTGGGAAGGCCTGCTCGGCATGCCCTTCATCTTCGAGCAGCCCAATCTCGACGATGCGCGCGAAAGCCACATTTATTTCGATCCTGGCGACAGCCGGCTGATCACGGTCTTCACGCGCGAGGATCGCAAGCCCGACCCGCGCCGCACGCCGACCGAACCCGGCTGCGTGCATCACATCGCGTTTAATGTCTCGCGCGCCGTCTTCATGCAGGCGATCCAGCGGCTCGACGCGCGCGGGGTCAAGCACACTGGCGTGCGCGACCGCAAGATTTTCGATGCGATTTACTTCGAGGATCCGCTCGGCCTGCTGATCGAACTCTCCTGCTACAAGTTCGAACCGCCCGCCGGCCACAGCCACGCCGATGTGCTGCTCGAGGCGCATAAGCTGCGCGTCGCGGCCGGCGACCGCGCAATCGGCGAAGTTCATCTCGCCGACGCGATCGAGACGCTTGTCGCGCGCTCGCAGAAGAGCCTGTCCGACGACCGAAGCCCCCGCGATCCCTATCGCCGCCAAGAAGCGAAAAACCAAGCGTAACAGGAGGAAACCATGTCCGCCATCAAGCTGCATATGCTGAAGCCGAGCGTCAACAACATGACCGTGCGCGTTTTTCTGCGCGCGGCGAAACTCGAATTCACCGAGGATGACGCCTGGGGCAAGACCCGCAGCGGGGATTTCCTCGCCCGCAACCCCGCCCATCTGACGCCGATGATCGAGGCGAGCGACCTGCCCCGAGGCGTGGTGTGGGAGAGCTGCGCGATCATGCAGTATCTGTGCAACAAGCACGACCTGCATCATTTCTATCACAAGACGCCGGCGCTGCGCGCGATGGTCGACAGCGCGATGTTCTATATCATCGGCACGCTCTATCCTTATGTCGCGCGCGCCACCTATCCCGCGCTCGGCTTCCCCCAATATGCCGGCGAGGTTGGCGCCAGCGAGGCCGACGCCCACACCAAGACCACGGCGCAAAAGGCGGCGACCACGGCGCTCGCCGAGCCGCTCGACGTCTTCCATAAGTTCTATATGGACGGAAAGCCCTTCATCGGCGGACACGAGCCGTCGATCGCCGATATCCGGCTCGCCGCGACGCTCGAATTTCTCGCCGTCATCGACTATGCGCTGCCGGCCTGGGCGAAGCAGTTCATGAGCGCAATGGAAGCCAAGCTCGGCGCCGCCTATGCCGAACCGGCCGGCGACGTGCGCGGCTATATCGCCCATATGAAATCGCAGAAGCCGCACTGAACGGTCGTCGCACGAGGCCCTCTCCCGAGAAGCGGGAGAGGGCCAACGTGGCTTAAGCGGCGTCTTCGTGCAGGAAGCCGCCCGACTGGCGCCGCCACAGGCTGGCGTAGATCCCGTCGCGGTCGAGCAGCTCGCGATGCGCGCCCGTTTCGGCAATCCGCCCGCGATCGAGCACGATAAGCCGGTCCATCGCGGCGATGGTCGACAGCCGGTGAGCAATGGCGATCACCGTCTTGCCCTCCATCAGCGAATAGAGGCTTTCCTGGATCGCCGCCTCGACCTCCGAATCGAGCGCCGAAGTCGCCTCGTCGAGCACCAGGATCGGCGCGTTCTTCAACAGCACCCGGGCGATAGCGACGCGCTGGCGTTGGCCGCCAGACAGTTTCACGCCGCGCTCGCCCACCAGCGTCTCGTAGCCGTGCCGCCCCTCTGAGTCGGACAGGCTCATGATGAACTCATGCGCGTGGGCGCGCTCGGCCGCTGCGATCACCGCCTCGCGCGGCGCGTCGGGGCGGCCGTAGAGGATGTTGTCGGCGATCGAGCGATGCAGGAGCGAGGTGTCCTGCGTCACCATGCCGACTTGGCGGCGCAGACTGTCCTGGGTTACGCCCGCGATGTCCTGGCCATCGATCAGGATGCGCCCGCTGTCGAGGTCGTAGAAGCGCAGGAGCAGGTTGACGAGCGTGGACTTGCCGGCCCCCGAGCGCCCGACCAGCCCGACCTTTTCGCCGGGTTGAATGGCGAGCGAGAACTCGTCGATCACCCCCGTCTTGCGGCCATAATGGAAGCCGACCCGCTCGAAGCGGATTTCGCCGCGCTCGGCCTTGAGCTCGCCGGCGCCGTCGGCGTCGACCAGCGCATGCGGCCGCGCGATCGTGCGCATGCCTTCCTGCACCTGGCCGACATTGTCGAAAATGCCGATCGAGGTCCACATCACCCAACCCGACATGGTGGTGATGCGGATCGCCAACCCGCTGGCGACGGCGATCTGACCGAGCGTCGTCAGGCCCTGCGTCCAAAGCCAGATCGAGAGTGCGCCGGTGGCGACGATGAGCGCCCCGTTGCTCGAGGAGACGCAGAGATTCATCAACGTGATGAGCCGCGTCTGGCGATGGAAATCCTCGGTATGGGCTTTTAGCGCGTCGCGCGCATGATCGTCCTCCCGCTCGAGATGCGCGAAAAGCTTCACCGCCTGGATATTGGTGTAGCTGTCGACGATCCGTCCGGTAAGCACGGCGCGCCGATGCGCCAGAATCTCCGAGCGGGCGCGAATGCGCGGAACGAAAATGGCGAGCGCCGCGACATAGACGACGATCCAGCACGCGAGCGGCGCCGCCAGGCGCCAGTCCATCTCGGCGAGGATCGCCAGCGCCGTCGCGGAGAAGATCGTGACGAACCATAGCGCGTCGATCACCTGCACCGTCGAGTCACGCAGCGAGGCCGCCGACTGCACGATGTTCGAGGCGATGCGGCCGGCGAAATCATTGGCGAAATAGGTCAGCGACTGGCGCAGAACATAGCGATGCGTCTGCCAGCGAATGAGATTGGTCATGCCTGGCGCGATCGCCTGCTGCACCAGCAGGTCATGGACGAACTGGGCGAGCGGCCGCAGCAGGAGGATGACGAGCCCCATGAACAGAAACAGGCGGCCGTCATCCGCGAGCAAGCGCTGCGGCGAGGTCTGACGCAGGAGATCGACGATGTCGCCGACGAAGCGCAGGATCGACACCTCGATCAACGAGGTGAACAGCCCGCTGGCCATCAGCGCGGCGAGAAACGGCCAGACCTGCCGGCAGTAGCGCCAGTAATAGCCGATCAGCGTCGCCGGCGGCTGGGTCTCGTCATGCGCGCGGAACACATCGATTAGCGATTCGAATTTGCGAAACATGGCCTTGGCTCACGTATCCTGGGCTCGAACGACGGCGCCGCGACGCGGCGCAGCGATGGAAGGATGCGCCGGGGGCCGGCGCGGTTGGTTGAGATTGTGTGGAACGCCGGCCGAGGGACGACCGGAGAGACGCGACGCTGGCGGAGGCTATGGAACGCTAGGCGCTTCGGATCGCGCCGAGACTCAAGCCGAACGCCGCTCCGGTCGGGGCCGGAATCGAAAGCGCACGCCAAAATTTCATCATGCGCGCCTCCTTTCCGTCTGGGGCCAAGTCTCTCTGGGCCGAGCGAATGATCGCGCCGAACGCGCGAACGCAGGATGGATAGCGCATTCCGTCCGTCGGGCGAAACTCACAGAGACGTCAACGCGAAATTTCCGCGCCACTGTGGCCGCTGGGCGACAGCCAGGCCCGACGTCCGCAGCGAGGAATCGGCCGCGCCACCCTCTCTCCCTAATCGCCGGGATAAGGCACTGACATGTCAGTCAATAATCAATTACCATATTAATCAGCAATTTACCCAATTCGGCCAATCTGACCCCGACGCAGCGTAGTGGCGCGGCTGCGACCGCGCACGTGGCATGACGCCCCGCGCTCGTCCGTTCGGTCTGGACTCCGTCCGTCGCCGCGGGCGGGCGGCAGGGGCCGTGGGGGGACGTCAATTGCGCATCGATAATCTCCGACTGCAAACCAAAGCATTGATTCCGCTGCTGGTTATGAGCCTGGCGGTCTTCGGCATCGTCGGCTTCGGGGCCTATCGGCTCGACAGTCTGGCGCGCAGCGCCGGCGAAATCATCGCCCACCGCGACAAGGCGGCGATCCTCGTCGCGCGGGCGACCGGCACGACGATGATGGCCCCCTATTCCGTCTTCGGCGCGCTGGTCTATGACGGCAGCTCGCCGGAAGGCCGAACTGCGCAGTCCGATTTCACCGACCAGATCGACAAACTTGATTCGCAGCTCGACGCCGCAGCGGAATATTTGCCCGACTACGCCTCCTCCTTCGCCGATTTCAAAAAATCTTTCCATGAAATGGCCGACAAGGCGAAGAAGCCAGTCGCCATCGGCGAGGATTCGCCTGGCCTGGCGGTCGGCAAGGATCTAAAGCCCGAAGACCTCGACAAGCTCGCCGAGGGCGCCCAGGAAGTCACCGAAGTCGACAACATGGCGCGCAAGCTCAAGGCCGGGCTTCTCTCGGTCAGCGACACGATGATCAACGAAAACGCGCGCTCCGCCGCCGACATGGCGCGACAGTCGCAATTCGCGCTGATCACGCTCATTGTCGCCGGTCTTGTCTCCGCGCTTGTCGCAGGCGGGTTGACGATCTGGATCTCGACAATGAAGACGGCCCGGCCGCTCGCAGAGCTGGCGCGCCGCATGAATGCGCTCGCCTCGGGCGACCATTCGGTCGAGGTTGGCGGCCGCGAACGACGCGACGAAATCGGCGACATGGCGCGCGCCATTCAGGTCTTCAAGGAACACGCGATCGAACGTTTGCAGCTCGAAGCCTCAGCGACAGCCACCCGGCGCGGCGTCGAAGAGGAGCGCGAGCGCGTGGCGGCCGAACGCCTTGCCGCAGCCGAAGAGCAAGCCGAAGTCGTGCGCCGGCTCAGCGACGGGCTCAAGACCCTCGCCGAAGGCGACCTCGTTGTGCGGCTTGGCGACGGCTTCTCGACGACCTACGCCCAGATTCGCGACGACTTCAACGAAGCGGTCGCCAAGCTCAGCACGGCGATCGCGGCGGTCGCCTTGAGCGCCGGCGCGATGCAGACCGAATCGCATTCGGTCGCCAGCGCCGCCGACGATCTGTCGCGCCGCACCGAACAGCAGGCGGCGAGCCTCGAAGAGACCGCGGCGACGCTCGGAACGATCACCGACGCCGTTCGCAAATCGGCGGAAGGCGCCGATCAGGCGCGCGTCGTCGTCACTTCGGCCAATGACGACGCCCAGAAGAGCGCCGCCGTGGTGCGCAAAGCGGTCGAGGCGATGAACGCCATCTCGAAATCGTCGGAGCAAATCGGCCAGATCATCGGCGTGATCGACGAGATCGCCTTCCAGACCAATCTTCTGGCGCTCAACGCCGGGGTCGAGGCGGCGCGCGCCGGCGATGCGGGACGCGGCTTCGCCGTGGTGGCTTCGGAAGTTCGCGCGCTCGCCCAGCGCTCGGCGGAGGCGGCCAAGGAAATCAAGAGCCTCATTTCGGCCTCGACCACGCAGGTCAATGGCGGCGTGGCGCTGGTGGCCGAGACCGGGCGCTCGCTGGAGCGCATCCTCGCCCAGATGGGCGAGATCAACGCGGCGGTGAAGCAGACCGCCGCCGGCACTCAGGAGCAGGCGACCGCGCTGCAGCAAGTCAATGTCGCGATCGACCAGATGAACCGTGTGACGCAGGAAAACGCCGCCATGGTCGAAGAGACGACGGCGGCCGGTCGTTCATTGTCAGACGACGCCGCCGGTCTGTCGCGTCTCATCGGGCAGTTTCAGTTCGATGGATCGACAGGAAACGCCGCCGTGCGACGCAAGACCGCCAAGAATGGCGCCCAAGCGGCGGCCTGACCCAGGTCGCCGTAACACTTGGTCCTGCATTACCAAGCCTTCATCTTCGCGCCATCCCGGCGTTAGGCGACAAGCGCCATTTTGCTCCTCGAACCGGCCCCTCGGCCCGGACACGCTTTCGATGGAGCTGACATGACCCTCGTCCCCCACACTCCTCCCCGCCGCACCTTGCGCGCCGCCCTGCTCGGCGCGGTTGCAGTCGTCGCAATTTCCGCCGTCGCCGTCGAGAACGGCGTGCTGACCCCTAATTTCGCCACCGCCGCCGATTCGCAGGCCTCCGCCGGGCCGGCCTCCTTCGCCGATGTCGTTGACCGGGTGAAATCCTCGGTCGTCTCGGTCAAGGTCAAGATGGCCGAATCCGCCGACAATTCCGATTCCCAGGAGATGCCGCAATTCCCGCCCGGAAGCCCGATGGAGCGCTTCTTCAAGCGATTCGGCATGCCCGACCAGAATGACGGCGACAGCCCGCGCCATCCCTCGCATCATCTGACGATGGCCCAGGGGTCGGGCTTCTTCATCTCGGCTGACGGCTATATCGTCACCAACAATCACGTCGTCGATCACGCGACCGAAGTGACCGTGACCACCAATGACGGCAAGACGCTCGCCGCCAAGGTGATCGGAACCGACGCCAAGAGCGATCTCGCCCTGCTCAAGGTGCAGGACGCGGGAACCTTCCCCTTCGTCAAATTCGCCGAGCACACCCCGCGCGTCGGCGACTGGGTGATCGCGGTCGGCAATCCGTTCGGCCTCGGCGGCACGGTCACCGCCGGCATCGTTTCGGCGCGCGGCCGCGACATCGGCTCGGGTCCCTATGACGATTTCCTGCAGATCGACGCGCCGGTCAATCACGGCAACTCGGGCGGGCCGACCTTCGACACCGAAGGCAATGTCGTGGGCGTCAACACTGCGATCTTCTCGCCCTCGGGCGGCAGCGTCGGCATCGGCTTCGCGATCGCCAGCGACGTCGTCCAGAGCGTCGTCGCTCAGCTCAAGGATGGCGGCACGGTTCAGCGCGGCTGGCTCGGCGTCGAAATCCAGCAGGTGACGCAAGACATCGCCGACAGTCTCAACCTCAAGACCGCTTCTGGCGCGCTCGTCGCCAAGGAAAACAAGGACGCGCCCGCCGCGGCGGCAGGCGTGAAGATCGGCGACGTCATCACCGCGGTCAACGGACAGACCGTCGCCGACCCGCGCGATCTTGCCCGCCGTATCGCCGATCTCGGCCCCAAGAAATCGGCCGATCTGTCGATCTGGCGCAACGGCGCGCAGCAGACGGTCTCGGTGACGCTCGGCTCGATGCCCAATGACGAGCAGCAGGCGAGCGCCGAGACGCCGGCCAAGCCCGACCCCGACGCCGCGATGGCCAAGCTCGGCATGACGCTGCAGCATGGCGCCGATGGCGTCACGGTCTCCGACGTCGATCCGAGCGGTCCGGCCGCCGACCGCGGGTTGCAGCCTGGCGATGTGATTCTCGAAGCCGCCGGCCAGACGGTCACGCGGCCGGCCGAGGTCGCCAAGGCCTTCGAGACCGCGCATGCGGACGGTCGCAAATCGGTGTTGCTGCGCATTAAGTCGGGCGACGCGGTGCGCTTCGTCGCTCTGCCGGCCTAATCCGGCGCCTGACGCTCCGGCCTCGCAGCCCCTCGCGACGCCGCCGACGCCGAGCCCCGCGCGATTGGCCCCCAACATCGCGCGGGCCCGGCGAATTGGCGGTGGGCCGTCTCCAGCGGCCCGCCGTCTTTTTTTTGCCTCGAGTCCTTTGTCCTGAGCCTTTTTGCCCAAACCCGCGGAATCGCTATATGTCTAACATGCGGATTCTGATCATCGAGGACGACCGCGACGCGGCCGCCTATCTCGTCAAGGCGTTCCGCGAGGCCGGACATGCGGTCGACCACGCCGCCGACGGCGTCAGCGGCTATGATCTTGCCCAGGAAGGCGGCTATGACGTCGCGATCGTCGATCGCATGTTGCCCAAAATGGACGGGCTGTCGCTGATCGGCGCGCTGCGCGCCCAGGGCGGCGAAACGCCGGTGCTGATCCTCTCGGCGCTCGGTCAGGTCGACGACCGCGTTAAAGGCCTCAGAGCCGGCGGCGACGACTATCTCGCCAAGCCCTATTCCTTCTCCGAATTGCTGGCGCGCGTCGAAGCGCTGGCGCGCCGGCGCCCCAAGGGCGCACCGGAAGAGACGACGTTTCAAGTCGGCGATCTGCGCCTCGACCGGCTGTCGCGCAAGGTGACGCGCGCCAGCGAGGAGATCGCCCTGCAGCCGCGCGAATTCCGCTTGCTCGAATATCTCATGCAGAACGCCGGCAAGGTGGTCACACGCACAATGCTGCTCGAGCATGTGTGGGATTATCATTTCGATCCGCAGACTAATGTCATCGACGTCCACATGTCGCGTCTGCGGGCCAAGCTCGACCGCGACTTCGACGCCCCTTTGCTGCACACCGTTCGCGGCGCCGGATACGTGCTTCGTGAAGACCCTCGCTAGACTGTTTCGCGCCACCGCGTTCAAGATGACGCTGGCGATCTTCGGATTGAGCGCAATCGGTTCGGCGCTGGTGCTGGGCGTCGTCGCCTGGCAGGTCATCAAGC
>SSMV01000058.1 GCA_004799435.1 Bradyrhizobium sp. | reverse complement strand
GCCCCGGGAAGACCTGATGAGCGAGACCCTAGAGGCGGTGAGCGCCCCCGCCGTTTCCATCAGCGCCGC
The DNA here is from genome assembly GCA_004799435.1 of Bradyrhizobium sp. Classification (GTDB taxonomy): domain Bacteria; phylum Pseudomonadota; class Alphaproteobacteria; order Rhizobiales; family Beijerinckiaceae; genus Roseiarcus. The sequence goes on along the minus strand of SSMV01000058.1, from coordinate 42,809 downwards.
AGCCGCGCGCCGGCTGCAAAAGGTGCTCGCCGCCGAGCCGGGCGCGGCGCTGCGCATTTCGGTCAAGGGCGGCGGCTGTTCCGGCTTTCAATATGCTTTCGACATCGACCCCGAGCGCGCCGAGGACGATCTCGTCGTCACCCGCGACGGGGTCAGCGTCGTCGTCGACGCCGCCTCGCTCGAAATGATCCGCGGCGGCGAGCTCGATTTCGTCGATGATTTGATGGGCCAGGCGTTCAAGATGAAGAACCCCAACGCGGTCGCGTCCTGCGGCTGCGGCGTCAGCTTCACCATCTAGCCGGTCGCCCTTTGCGTGAGCCCCACCCCCTCTCCTTGCTGGCGGTGGGCTTCGCGCTCGCGACGGCTCTTTTCCTCGGCGGACAATGTCCCGCTCTGGCTGCCACGGCGCCAGAACCGCTGATCCCCATCGTCGGCCCGCCGATGCGCTTCGTTCATGTCGTCAGCGCGGCGCCGCAATGTCAGCCCAATTGTCCCGAGTGGATTTCGGCCGAAGGTCCGATCGCGGTCGGCACGGCGCAAACCTTCGAACATTTTCTCGCGACGCTTGGCCGGCGCAACCTGCCGGTGCTGATCAGTTCGCAAGGCGGATCCGTGGGGGACGCCATGGCGATCGGCCGGACGATCCGGGCGCGGAAGATGGCGGTGATCGTCGCGCGGACGGAATTGCAACCCTGCGCCTCAGGCCAGGCCCATTGCGACGCGACTCCCGGCGTCGCCGCGCTGCCGAAATCGATCTGCCTGTCGGCCTGCCCGGTCGTGCTGGCCGGCGGGATCGAACGCTACGTCAGCGGCTTCGCCGCGATCGGCGTTCATCAGATCAGAGTGGGGCCGAGGACGATGGTCAGGCGCATGTATGAGGTGCATTACCGCATCGTCGACGGCGAGAAACAGGAAATCTCTCGCGAATTGACGAGCGAGCACACTTTCACGGTCGCGCCGACCGCCGTCGATCTCAACGCCCTGGACACGCTGATCGCCAAATATTTCGCCGAAATGGGGATCAACGATTCGATCTTCAAAGCGATGTTGGCGACGCCGCCCAGCGGCATCGATCTGCTGACCAATGCCGAACTGGCCAATTCGCATCTGGCGACCCAATGGCTGCTCGACGCGCCCTTTTCATCTTCATCCGCCGATGGCAAAGGCGGTTTGAACGCAACGCCCGCGCCGCATTAGGCGAGCGCCAGATTGGCGCGGCGCGGTCGCGCCAGCGTCATCACCAGCGCCGAGGCGATCAGGCAGGCCGAGCCGGCGACGTAAAGCGCGGGCAGATAGGTCGCGTATTCGGTGCGCGCCGCGCCAGCGCCAAAGGCGGCGGTGGCCGCGCCCAATTGATGGCCGGCGAAAATCCAGCCGAAGGTGAGGTTGGCGCGCTCCGGTCCGAAAGCGTCGGCCGACAGGCGCACGGTCGGTGGCACGGTCGACACCCAGTCGAGACCATAGAACACGCCAAACACCGACAGGCTGATGATCGAAAATTCCGTATAGGGCAGATAGATCAGGGACAGGCCGCGCAGCCCATAATAGAAAAACAGCAGCCAGCGATTGTCGTAGCGGTCGGAAAGCCAGCCCGACAGGATGGTGCCGAAGAAGTCGAAGACGCCGATCGCCGCGAGGATTCCCGCCGCGCTGACCGGCGAGACGCCATAGTCGCCGCAGAGCGTGATCCAATGGGTCTGAATAAGGCCATTGGTCGACAGGCCTCAGATAAAAAAGGTCGCAAACAGCACCCAGAAGACGCGGCTATGCGAGGCTTCGCGCAACGCAGCGAGCGGCGACAGGAAGAGCGCGCTGAGCTTCGCCGGACCCTTGGGCGACGCGACAATCGCCGTCTCGCCATAGGGCGCCAGGCCGACATCGGCCGGCCGGTCGCGCAAGAACGCAACCGCGAGAGCGAGCGCGGTCAGCAGCATCGCGATCACCAGAACCAGCGCCATGCGCCAGCCCCAATGCTGACTGACCGAAGCCAGCAGCGGCAGGAAGACGAGTTGCCCGGTGGCGTTGCTGGCGGTCAGCAGGCCGACGGCGAGCCCGCGGCGCGCTGTAAACCAGCGTGTTGCGACCGTCGCGCCAAGCACCAGCGCGGTCATGCCGGTGCCAAGGCCGATGACGACCCCCCAGGAGAGGACGAATTGCCAAAGGCTCCCCATGGCGATCGTGCCGCAAACGCCGGCGACGACTAAGCTAAGCGCGAATCCAACGACAGCGCGCAGGCCGAAGCGATTGATGAAAGCGGCGGCGAAGGGCCCCATCAGGCCAAACAGCGCCAGGCGCAAGGCGAGCGCAGTCGAGATGTTGGCGTTGGCCCAGCCGAATTCCTTTTCGAGCGGCTCGATGATGATCCCCGAGGCGCCCATGGCGCCGGCGGTCGCCAGCATGACGACAAAGGTCACGCCCAGAACCACCCAGCCATAGTGAATGCGCCGCGCGGCGAAAAACGCCGTCAAGGAAAAGGAGTTCATGTTGTTCCAGCCTCTTCCGTTTTTGCCTTATTGCGTTTGGCCGACGCGCCGCGAGAGAAGTCAGAGCCCGGCGAGCAGCGCTCGCAATTGCGCGCCGCCGTCGCCGCCAAGCCGCGCCTCGATGCTGCGTTGCGCCTCTTCCCACAGTGGCTTGCCGCGACGCAGAGCGGCGCGGCCCGGTTTGGCGAGCGCCACGCTCGCCTCGCGAAGATCGTCGCCTGCGGCGATGTCGACCAGCCCCAAGCGCTGCAGCACCTGTACGTTGCGCCCGATCGTCGAGCGATCGAGCGCGGCAAGCCGCCCCAGTTCGGAAAGCGACAGCGTGCCAGCCCGCCCGATTTTTCTCAACAGGCCGAACTGGGCGACATTAATCCCCACCGGGGCCAGGGCCTCGTCGTAGATTGCAGTCGCCTTGCGGGCCGCCACACGCAGCGCTGAGCAAATACAGTCGGTCGTCATCGATGCGGGCATATACCCGCAATCGAGTCGAAAGGCAACCCGCCTATCCGTCGAAGCGATTGCTCTTGGGGAAGCCCTTGGGCGGCAAGCGTCCCGCCTCGGCGCGGTTGCCGATCCAGTCTTTGATCTCGCCCTTGGCGAGCGAGAAGCTGCGCCCCGCCGAGTCGCGCCAGCTCATGCCCTCGGTGAGTTTGAACACGCGGGCGTCGGCAAGGCCGCCATCCTTGTAGCGCTGCAGCCGCACGCCCTTGCCGCGCGCCATTTCCGGCGTTTGCACAAGTGGGAAGATCAGCAGCTTGCGGTTTTCGCCGACCGTCGCGATGTGGTCGCCGTTGGCCGGCGTCGCCAACCGGGCGCGCGCCGGGGCGTCGACATTGAGGACCGCCCTGCCCTTGCGCGTCGCCGACAGCATCTCGTCCTGGCCGACGACGAAGCCGCGCCCGTCGCTCGACGCAACCAGCATTTTTTCGCCCGGAGCGTGAAGCCAGACGGCGACGATCTCAGCGGATTCGTCGATGTCGGCCATCAGCCGGATCGGCTCGCCGGCGCCGCGCCCGCCCGGCAGTTTGGCCGCCTCCAGCGTGAAGACCTTGCCGTCGCTCGCCAGCACCAGCAGCTTCGAGGTCGTCTCGGCGAAGAAAGACGCCTGCAGCGCATCGTCGGCCTTGAAGGCGACGCCCGACAGATCGGCGACATTGCCTTTGAGCGCGCGAATCCAGCCTTTTTGCGAGACGAGGATCGTCACCGGCTCGCGTTCGATCATCGCCTCGGCGAGATCGACCTCGACTTCGGGCGGCGCCTCGAAACGGGTGCGGCGGCGACCCAGCTTCGTGTCGGGGCCGAATTTCTTGCGGATGTCGCGGATCTCGAAAGAGACCGCCTGCCATTGCTTCTTCTCGCTGGCGAGCAGCGCCTCGATCGCGCCCTTCTCGGCCGTGAGATCCGTCTGCTCTTTTCGCAGCGCCATTTCCTCGAGGCGGCGCAAGGCGCGCAAACGCGTGTCGAGGACATAATTGGCCTGGGTCTCGCTCAGCGTGAAGCGCTTCATCAGCGCCGTCTTCGGCTCGTCGTCCTCACGGATGATGCGGATCACTTCGTCGAGATTGAGGAAGACGATGAGCATGCCGGCGAGCAATTCGAGCCGACGCTCGATTGCCGCCAAGCGATTGGCCGAGCGACGGATCAGCACGGCGCGGCGATGGCCGAGCCATTGTTGCAAGGCTTCGCCAAGCCCGATGACGCGCGGCGTCACGCCATCGACCAGCACATTGAGATTGACCGGAATGCGCGTCTCAAGCTCGCTGAGCTTGAAGAGCTGCTCCATCATCATCGCTGGATCGACGGTGCGAACGCGCGGCTCAAGCACGATGCGCACGTCTTCGGTCGATTCGTCGCGTACGTCGCCGAGCAGATGCGCCTTGCGCTCGGTCACCAGCGTTGCAAGCTGCTCGATCAGTCGTGATTTCTGCACGCCATAGGGAATCTCCGTGACCACAACGTTCCAGCCGCCGCGCCCGGTGTCCTCGCGGCTCCAGCGCGCGCGCACGCGGAAGCCGCCGCGCCCGGTGCGATAGGTCTCTGCGATGGACGCGCGATCCTCGATGACGATCCCGCCGGTCGGAAAATCGGGTCCGGGCACGAAATCGAGCAGCGCCTCGACCTCGGCCTTGGGATGGGCGATGAGATGCAGCGCCGCGTCGCAGAGTTCGGCGATATTATGGGGCGGGATCGAGGTCGCCATGCCGACCGCAATGCCCTGCGCGCCATTGGCGAGCAGATTGGGGATCGCCGAGGGCAGAACGATCGGTTCTTTTGTGTCACCCGAATAATTATCGCGCCAGTCGACCGCCTCTTCGTCGACGCCCTCCAGGATCAGCCGGGCGACGTCGGTCATCCGCGCTTCGGTGTAGCGATAGGCCGCCGCGCCGTCGCCGTCGATGTTGCCGAAATTGCCCTGCCCGTCGACCAGCGGATAACGCGAGGCGAAGTCCTGCGCGAGACGCACCAACGCCTCGTAGATCGCCTGGTCGCCGTGCGGATGGAACGAGCCCATCACGTCGCCGACGATCTTGGCGCATTTCTTGAAACCCGACGTGGGATCGAGCTTGAGAATATGCATGCCATAGAGGATGCGCCGATGGACGGGTTTGAGCCCGTCGCGGGCGTCCGGCAGCGCGCGCCCCATGATGGTGGACAGCGCATAGGCGAGATAGCGCTCCTCCAGCGCTTCGCGAAGCGGAACGTCGATCGGCGCCGCCGGCGGGGGCGGCGGCGGAGGAGCCATTTTTGCCATGGCCGCGAGTTAGCGGAGCCTCTGAGTCGCGGCAAGAGCGAACGCCGGCAAAAGCCCGCGCCGCGCAGGGGTTATTTCGCGCGTGACTTCCACACGCGCGTCATGTTTACAAGGCTCTCATGCGGCGCCGGTCCTACAGGGATCGGCGCGGCGGACGCGGAGGGCCTTCATGCCTGGAAGCGGTCGGTTTTACCGCCTTGGCCTGCGCGCGGGTTTTGCGGCGCTGGTTCTGGCTTCGCCGCTTGCCGGTTGCGTCGGCGTGCTGGAGCCGCGCGGTCCGGTCGGCGCCTCCGAACGGCTTATCCTTTTCGACTCGCTGGCGATCATGCTGGCGATCGTCGTGCCGGTGGTCGCAGCCACACTCGGCGTCGCCTGGTGGTTTCGCGCCTCCAACACGCGGGCGGCCTATTGGCCCGACTGGGCCTTTTCCGGCCGGCTCGAACTCATCGTCTGGGCGATCCCGGCGCTCGTCATCACCTTTCTCGGCGGCATCGCCTGGTTCGGTTCGCAGGCGCTCGACCCGTTCCGCCCGCTGGGCGCGAAGCCGGTCGAGGTCGAGGTCGTCTCGCTCGATTGGCGCTGGCTCTTCATCTATCCCGACGCGGGCGTCGCTACGATCAACCAACTCGCCATTCCGGTTGGGACGCCGGTGCATTTCAAGCTGACATCGAATGGCGTGATGAACAGTTTCTTCGTGCCGCAGCTCGGCGGGCAGATTTACACCATGGCCGGCATGACCTCGCAGCTCAGCCTGCAAGCGGATGCGCCCGGAAGCTATTCCGGTCTCTCGGCAAATTTCAGCGGCGACGGATTTTCCGACATGCGTTTTGAAGTGCGGGCGCTGTCGCCGGACGATTTCGCCAAATGGATCGCCGACGCCAAGGCAAACACAACCCGGCTCGATACGGCCGCCTATGGCGAGCTCGCCAGGCAGAGCCGCGACGCCGCGCCGCGGATCTATGGCGCGATTGACGGCGCCTTGTTCGACGCGATCGTGAACGGACAGGCGCCGCCTGCGCAAGGGCCGGCGGCGAATGCGCCGGGCGGAGGATCGTGATGTTCGGCAAGCTGACCTGGTCGGCGATCCCGTTCGATCAGCCCATACCGCTCGCCGCCTCGGCGCTGATGATCGTTGCGGTTGCCGGCGTCGTCGTCTGGGTCGTGTTGAAGGGCCACCTGCCCTATGTCTGGCGCGAGTGGATCACCTCGGTCGATCACAAGCGGATCGGCGTCATGTATTGCCTGCTCGCCTCGGTGATGCTGCTGCGCGGCTTCATCGACGCGATCATGATGCGGGCCCAGCAGGCCCTGGCCTTCCAGTCGCCGGGCTATCTGCCGCCCGAGCATTACGATCAGATCTTCTCCGCCCACGGAACGATCATGATCTTCTTCGTGGCGATGCCCTTCGTGATCGGGCTGATGAATTTTGTCGTGCCGTTGCAGCTCGGCGTCCGCGACGTCGCCTTCCCGACCTTCAATTCGGTCAGCTTCTGGCTGACGGCCTCGGGCGTGTTGCTGGTCAATCTCTCGCTGGTGCTGGGCGAATTCTCCAGGGCCGGCTGGATGGGGTATCCGCCGCTATCCGAATTGCGCTTCTCGCCCGGCGTCGGCGTCGACTACTATCTCTGGGCGTTGCAGATATCGGGCGTCGGCACGCTGCTGACCGGCGTCAATTTCGTCACCACCATTCTCAAGATTCGCGCGCCGGGGATGACGCTGACGCGCATGCCGATCTTCTGCTGGACGGCGCTCGCCGCCAATCTGCTGATCGTCGCCGCCTTTCCGATCCTCACCGCGACTTTCGCGATGCTGCTGCTCGACCGCTATCTCGACTTCCATTTTTTCACCGTCGATCACGGCGGCAACCCGATGATGTACGTGAACCTCTTCTGGGCCTGGGGGCATCCGGAGGTCTACATTCTCGTCCTGCCGGCCTTCGGCATTTTTTCCGAAGTGATCGCGACCTTTTCGGGCAAGCCGCTGTTCGGCTACCGGTCGATGATCGTCGCCACCATGGCGATCTGCGTTCTCTCTTTCATGGTCTGGCTGCATCACTTCTTCACGATGGGCGCCGGCGCCGACGTCAATGGCTTCTTCGGCGTCATGTCGATGATCATCGCCGTGCCGACCGGCGTGAAGATCTTCAATTGGCTATTCACGATGTATGCCGGCCGGCTGCGTTTCGAACCGCCGCTGATGTGGGCGATCGCCTTCATGGTGACCTTCGCCTTTGGCGGCATGACCGGCGTGTTGCTGGCGGTGCCGCCAGCCGATTTCGTGCTCCACAATTCGTTGTTTCTCGTCGCCCATTTTCACAATGTGATCATCGGCGGCGTGCTGTTCGGCGTCTTCGCCGGCTACACCTATTGGTTCCCCAAAGCCTTCGGCTTCAAGCTCGATGCAGCATGGGGCAAGGTGGCCTTCTGGTTCTGGGTCGTCGGCTTTTATGTCGCCTTCCTGCCGCTCTATGTCGTCGGGCTCGAAGGCATGACGCGGCGGATGCAGCATTACGATGTCCCGGAATGGCGCCCCTGGCTGTTGATCGCCGCCGGCGGCGCGGCGCTGATCCTTGTCGGCATCGCCTGCCAGATCATCCAGCTTATCGTCAGCATTCGCGACCGCGAGCGGCTGCGCGATACGACCGGCGACCCATGGGACGGGCGCACCCTGGAATGGATCACCGCCTCGCCGCCGCCTGCCTTCAATTTCGCGGTCATGCCCAATGTGACGGGCGAGGAAGCCTATTGGGACATCAAGCAACAGGCGCTGGCGCAGCGCCGCCTCAGCGCTCTTCCCGATTACAAGCCGATCGAATTGCCGCGCAACAGTCCGACCGGCTTCGTCGTCGCTTTCTTCGCCGTCGTCACCGGCTTTGCGATGATCTGGCAGATCTGGTGGATGGCCGCGCTTGGCCTCGCCGGCGCCTTTGCGACCTTCGTCGTCTTCGCCTGGCGCGACCATGCCGAATATGACCTGCCGGCCGCGGAGCTCGCCGAGGTCGACGCCCGACGGCGCAGCGCCCGCGTCGCGCTGGTCGAGGGACGCGAACCGGGCTTCACCCAGGTTGAATATCGCCCCGCGCATGAGCGCGACCCTCATCATGTCGGCGCGCGGGCGGAGCCGGACGGCGGCCATAAGGGCCCCGCGCCCAAGCGGATCGTCACCGGCTACGGATTCTGGATCTTCCTTCTGTCCGATTTCATCATGTTCTCGGGCCTCTACGCCGCCTATGCAGTGCTGTCGGGCGCAACCGCTGGCGGACCGTCGGGCGCCGAACTCTTCAATCTCCGCATTGTGGCGATCGAGACCGCCTGTCTCCTGCTGTCGAGCTTCGCCTGCGGAATGGCGACGATCGCCATCAACGCGCGCAATCAGTTGCTGACCCAGCTCGGCTATCTCGTCACCGGACTGCTTGGCCTCGCCTTCCTCGCGCTCGAAATCTCGGAATTCGCCAAGATGCTGGCGGAAGGGAATGGCCCGCAGCGCAGCGCATTCCTGTCAGCCTTTTTCACGCTGGTCGGCTGTCACGGCCTGCATGTCACGATCGGCCTGCTGTGGCTCGGCACGATGATGGCGCAGTTTTACACCAAGGGATTTAGGCCCGACATCATCCGTCGCGGCCTTTGCTTCGGACTATTCTGGCACGCGCTCGACATCATCTGGGTCGGCATTTTCACCAATGTCTATCTTCTGGGGACAAGCCCATGAGCGAAACTGAGACCGAACTCGTCGGCGTCGACGCCGCGCCCGGCGACGACCTCGAGGACCATGGCGTCGCCGCCAATGTCCGCAGCTATCTTATCGGGCTCGCGCTTGCCGCCGGCCTGACCATTGGCTCGTTCTGGGTCGCCCATAACGGCGGCCTCATCTATACGCCCGGCGTGCCGATGGCGCTGGCGGCCCTGGCGGTCGCCCAGATGGGCGTGCATCTCGCCTTCTTCCTGCACATCACGACCGGACCGGACAACACCAACAATGTTCTTGCGCTCGCCTTCGGCGCGTTGATCGTCGGCATCGTGATCGCGGGATCGCTGTGGATCATGTATCACCTGAACGCCAATATGATGGCGCCGGCCGGCATGACGGACATGCGCATGCAGTGACGCTGCGCGCCTCGCCGACGCCGCGACTATGAGGGTTGTTGCGCGCCGGGATTGTCCCAGCCGCCGTCCTCGGCGATCAGCGCGCTGGAGGATTCCGGTCCCCAGCCGCCGCGCCAATAGGGATGCAGTTCGGGCGGCGCCTTGAGAATGGGATCGACAACCGCCCAGGCGGCTTCGATCGCGTCTTCGCGGGTGAAGAGCGCGCCATCGCCCGCCATCGCGTCGCCAAGCAGGCGCGTATAGGCGGTCTGCTCGCCGGGATGCTCGTCGGCAAGCGCCAGTTCGCGCTGCTCGCCGATGAATTCCTTGCCCGGCAGTTTGACGCGCGCCGCCAGCGCGACGCCCGATTTCGGCGAAAGACGAAAGCGCACATAATTGTGCCGGCCGTGCTCAGGCAGGGCGTCGGCGAACAGCAATTGCGGCGGCGGCCCAAACTCGACCAGAACTTCGGTCGCGGTCCTCGCCAGACATTTGCCCGAGCGCAGATAGAAGGGCACGCCGTTCCAGCGCCAGGAATCGATATAGAGGCGCAACGCGCAGAAAGTCTCGACCTGCGAATCCTTGGCGACGCCCGGCTCGTCGCGATAGCCGACATATTGGCCGCGCACGACGTTCTGCGGCTTTAGCGCTCGCATGGCGCGAAAGACCTTGGCCTTCTCGTCCTGCACGGCGCCGTAGTCGCGCCCCGCGGGCGGCTCCATGGCGAGCAGCGCGACGATCTGGAAGAGATGGTTCTCGATCACGTCGCGCAGGCATCCGGCCGTCTCATAGAAGGCGCCGCGACCGGCGACGTCGAAGTCCTCCGCCAGCGTCACCTGCACGCTTTTGACGAAGCTGCGGTTCCAGATCGGTTCGAGAAAGGAGTTGGCGAAGCGGAAATAGAGGATGTTCATGATCGCTTCCTTGCCGAGGAAGTGATCGATGCGGAAGATCGAGTCTTCGGCAAAGGCGCTGCGGGCGACGCGATTGAGCGCCTGGGCGGATTCGAGATCGCGGCCGAACGGCTTTTCGACGATGACGCGCGCGTTCTCGGTGAGGCCCGCCGCGCGCAGATTGTTGATGACCGTTTCGAATAGCGCCGGCGGGATCGCCAGATAATAGGCGGGCCGTTTGGCGTCGCCGAGCGCGGCTTTGATCGCGGCGAATGTCGCCGGGCTATTGTAGTCGCCGCTGACATAGGCGAAGCGCGCCATCAACCGGTCGAGCGCGGCCGGATCGTCGACGCCGCCCGCCCGCTCGAGGCTGCTTTCGACCCGCTGGCGCAATTGTGCGGGCGTCCAGGCCGGCGCGGCCACGCCGACGACCGGCGTCTCGAGGTCGCCGGTCTTCGCCAGCCCGTAGAGCGCGGGAAAAATCATTTTAAAGGCGAGGTCGCCGGTGACGCCGAAAACCACGAGCGCATCGGAATGGGGCAGCTGCATCAGGTCGCTCCGAGGAGGGGAAATCGTCCGGGCCGCCCGGGAGAAGCCGAGCCTGCCCAGCCCAGGGGCCGGGCGTCAGTATTCTACAATTTGTATGACAGGAAATCGTTGCGCTTTCTTCTCCCGATTCCCCCGGTCGGTCGGGCGCTTGGCGGCCTTGTCCCGCGCCCGGAGGATATTTTGCCCTTGGCGGAGAGCCTGCGCCGCTTCATTATGAATTGATCCCTTTGGCTCGTTCAAGCGTTAAGGGGACGAGTTCAGTTCCAGAGCGGCCTCCCCGACATGACCGATGATTTCCGCCGCCCGGTGCCTCTCGCCCTCGCCGCACTGGCGATCGTCGGTTGGCTGCTGGTGTCCTATTTCTGGTCCCAGGCCGCCGATGTTCGGGCGCAGATGGACGATTCCATGAAACGCGCCGATCTGGCGCGCGCCGGCCTCGCCGCCGATCTGCAGAATCTGCAGAAGGCGGCCGGCTCCGCCGCCGATCTCGACAAGCAGGCCAAGGACGCGCAGGCGGCGCTCGCCGAGGCGGTCTCGGCGCGGGCGGCGGCGCAAAACGAAATCGCCGAACTCACCAAGCAGATCAACGAAGCCAAGCTGGCGGTGTCGGGCGCGCAGGAAGAAGCCGCCGCCAAGGCGCGCGACCTGCAGTCGGCGCAGGCCAAGCTGCAGGACGGCAACGACCAGCTCGCCGACATCGAGAGTCAGGTCACGGCCGCGCAGGCCAAGCTCGCCGATTTGCAGCGGCAGATCGAAGACGCCCAGAGCCATCTTAGCGACCTGCAAAGCCAGGCTCAGGCGCTGCAGCCGTCGAACGACGCCGCTAAGCCGAAATAGGCGCGCGGCCGAAAGCCTCGGCAAGCGCTTTCGCGTTGGCCGCGACAATCCCCCGGTCGGTGATGAAACCGTCGATCAATTCGGCGGGCGTGACGTCGAAGGCGGGGTTGAGCGCCGCCGCGCCGTCCGGCGTCAGCGCGACGCGCGCGACCCGTCCGTCGTCGAGCCGGCCGGCGATGTGGGTCACTTCCTCACCCGATCGCTCCTCGATCTCGATTTCGGTGAGGCCGTCCTGGATCGTCCAGTCGAAGGTCGTATAGGGCGCCGCGACATAGAAAGGCACGCCATTCGCGCGGGCGGCGAGCGCCTTCAGATAGGTGCCGATCTTATTAGCGGCGTCGCCGCGTGCGGTGATCCGATCGGCGCCGACAATCACCAGATCGACTTCGCCCCGCTGCATCAAATGGCCGCCGGCGTTGTCGACGATGACGGCGTAAGGGACGCCATGCTGTCCCAGCTCGAAGGCGGTCAACGCCGCGCCCTGATTGCGCGGCCGGGTCTCGTCGACCAGCACGCGCAGCGGCACGCCGCTGTCATGTGCCTTATAAATGGGCGCCGTCGCCGTGCCCCAGTCGATCGTCGCCAGCCAGCCGGCGTTGCAATGGGTAAGAATATTGACCCGTCGGCCGAGACGGCGATGCAGCGCCGCGATCAGCGGCAGGCCGGCGTCGCCGATCCGCTGGTTGAGAGCGACATCCTCCTCGCAGATCGCCCCGGCGCGCGCCCAGGCCGCCGCCGCCCGCTGCGCGACGGGTAAAGCCGCGACCGCGCTTCGCACGTCATCCAACGCGTGACGGAGATTGACCGCCGTCGGCCGGCTGGCGAGCAGCGCCCGATAGGCCGCCTGAAGCGCGGAATCGTCGGCGGAGCGCCGCAGAGCGAGCGCCAGGCCATAGGCGGCGGTCGCGCCGATCAGTGGCGCTCCCCGCACGCGCATCGTGCGGATCGCCTCGATCGCCCCTTCGAGATCGGCGATGCGGCGCGTGACAAATTGATGCGGCAAGGCCGTTTGGTCGATCGCCTCGACCGCGCTTGCGTCGGCAAGCGGCCAGAGCGAGCGATAGCGGCGACCGTCAATCTTCATCGAAGGCGCTTCCGGTCAAACCGTGGAAAGACCAGACGAATTCCGGTCTGTCGCGGCTGTCATGCGCCCGATAGGCGCGATTGAGAAGATTCACAGCCGTGTTAGAACCAATTCTAACAGCGCGCTCCGAGGGAACAAAGATGGATCAGCAGACCCCGCAGGTAACCAGCGCTAACACCATCGCGCTGCCAGAAATGCGCCGCTACACCGCCGAGGAGCTCAAGGCGGCGGTGCTCGCCAAGCTGACTTATGCGGTGGGAAAGAACAGCATCGCGGCCAGCCAGCGCGACTGGTTCCTGTCGGTCGCCTTCGCCACGCGCGACATTGTCGTGGAGCGCTGGATCGAATCCACCACCGCCACTTACCAGGACGGCCGCAAGCGCGTTTATTACCTGTCGCTCGAGTTTCTCATCGGCCGCTTGCTTTACGACGCGATGACCAATCTCGGCATCGTCGAGCCGATGACCGCCGCGCTATCGCAGCTTGGGCTCGATCTCGCCGCGATCCGCAAAATGGAATCCGACGCCGCGCTCGGTAACGGCGGTCTGGGTCGCCTCGCCGCCTGTTTCATGGACAGCATGGCGACGCTGTCGATCGCCGCCTATGGCTACGGCATCCGCTACGACAATGGATTGTTTCGTCAGATCATCCGCAACGGCTGGCAGCAGGAAGCGCCAGAAGACTGGCTCGCCCACGGCAACCCTTGGGAATTCGAGCGACCCGAGGTCAGTTACGCGATCGGTTTCGGTGGTTGGGTCGAGGCGGTCGGCGATGGCGAAGAATCCATGCGCCATATCTGGCATCCAGCGGAGACGATTGAAGCCATCGCCTACGACACGCCGATGGTCGGCTGGCGTGGCCGTCACGTCAACACGCTGCGCCTGTGGTCGGCGCGCGCCGTCGATGCGCTGAAGCTCGACGCCTTCAACGCCGGCGACTATATCGGCGCACTGTCCGACACCGTGCGCGCGGAGACGATTTCGAAGGTGCTCTACCCGAGCGACGCGACGCCGGCTGGCCAGGAATTGCGGCTGAGGCAGGAATATTTCTTCGCTTCCGCATCGCTCGCCGACCTCGTTCGTCGCCACCTCAAGCAGCACGGCGACATTCGCTCCCTGCCCGACCACGCCGCCGTCCAGCTCAATGACACGCATCCGGCGATCGCCGTCACCGAGCTGATGCGCATCCTGGTCGACCTCAACCAATTGCCGTGGGAGGAGGCCTGGGACGTCACCCGGCGGGTCTTCTCCTACACCAACCACACGCTGCTGCCCGAAGCATTGGAAAGCTGGCCCGTTCCGCTGATGGAGCGGCTGCTGCCACGCCACATGCAGATCATCTATCTCATCAACGCGGTGCATCTCGACGCCGCGCGTCGCAAGGGTCTGTCCGATCCTTCGGTGCTTGCCTCAATTTCGTTGATCGACGAGCACGGCGGGCGGCGGGTGCGAATGGGCAGCGTCGCTTTCGTCGGCTCGCACAAGATCAACGGCGTCTCCGCCCTCCACACCGAATTGATGCGTCAGACCGTGTTCCGCGATCTCGATCTCGCCTGCCCCGGTCGCATCGTGAACAAGACGAATGGCATCACGTTCCGCCGCTGGCTGATCGAATGCAATCCGCGCCTGGCCAATATTATCGTCGCCACGGCGGGCGAGAAGGCGCTGGAAAACCCCGAAGTATTGCGCCAATTTGGCAAACTCGCCGACGACGCGTCCCTTCAGGAACATGTCGCGCTGGCGCGCCGGGCCAACAAGCTGTCGCTCGCCCGCTATATGGCCGAGACGCTCAACCTGCGCGTCGATCCGGATGCGATGTTCGACGCTCAGGTCAAACGCATCCACGAATACAAGCGACAGCTGCTCAATATTCTCGAGACCATCGCCCGCTACAACGCCATTCGCGCCAATCCGACCATCGATTTCGCGCCACGGGTGAAAATCTTCTCCGGCAAGGCCGCCGCCAGCTATGTTCAGGCGAAGCTGATCATCAAACTTGCCATCGATGTCGCGCGCGTCGTCAATTCCGACCCGACGGTGCGCGGACTGTTGAAGGTGGCGTTCCTGCCCAATTACAACGTGTCGCTCGCCGAAACGATCATGCCGGCTGTCGATCTCTCCGAGCAGATTTCGACCGCGGGCATGGAGGCGTCGGGCACCGGCAATATGAAGATGGCGCTCAACGGCGCGCTCACCGTGGGCACGCTCGACGGCGCCAATGTCGAGCTCAAGCAGCTTGTCGGCGACGACAATATTTTCATCTTCGGAATGACCGCGGCAGAGGTCGAATCCTCGCGCGCCGGCGGCATCGATTCCGCTCAGCGGATCGCGGCTTCGCCGATCTTGCGCGAAGCCTTGGACGAGATCGCCAACGGGGTCTTCTCGCCCGACGACCGCGCACGCTACGCCGGATTGGTCGAAAACCTCACGCACCATGACTATTTCATGGTTTGCTCCGACTTCGACGCCTATTGGGCGACGCAGCTCAAGATCGACCAAGCCTGGCGCGACCGCAAGCGCTGGGTGCGCTCAAGCATCGTCAACACCGCCAATGTCGGCTGGTTCTCGTCCGACCGAACCATTGCAGAATATGCGAGCGAGATCTGGAACGCGCCCTTCCGGGCGCTGACCTGAATTGGAGCGCGAAATGGCGGATACGGCGGGAGCGAAGCGCGAGGACTGGCGGGCGAGCGACGCCGATATCGAGGCGATCGCCGCGGCGCGTCAGCCTGACCCTTTCGCCGTGCTGGGTCCGCATTTGACCGAGCGCGGCTGGGCGATCCGCGCCTTTGCGCCCGACGCGGTCAGCGTCGCCGCGACGACGCGTGACGGCGTTCACATCGCCGAGCTCGCGCGGCGCAGCGGCGATTTTTTCGAAGGGCTGGCGCCCGACGCTCAAGGGCGGCCGCGCTACCGCCTGGCGGTGACTCGCGTCGACGGCGTCGAGATTTACGACGACCCCTATGCTTTCGGGCCGGTGCTCGGGCCGCTCGACGAACACCTGCTGGTCGAAGGCGCCCATCGTCAACTCTATAAGCGGCTCGGCGCGCAATTGATCGAGCACGAGGGAGTCGCCGGCGTCGCTTTCGCGGTATGGGCGCCCAATGCGGCGCGCGCCTCGGTGGTCGGCGATTTCAATCAATGGGACGGCCGCCGCAGCCAGATGCGCAAGCGGCTCGACAGCGGCCTGTGGGAAATCTTCGTTCCGGGCTTAAGCGCCGGCGCGGTCTATAAATACGAGATCGTCGGCGCGTCCGGCGCGCTGCAGCCTCTCAAAGCCGACCCGCTCGGTTTCGCCGCGGAGCTGCGCTCCTCGACCGCTTCGGTGGTCGCCAATACCGAGCATTTCGTCTGGAGCGACGCCGCCTTTCTCGAGAGCCGCCAGCAAGGCGAGGCGCGGCGCAAGCCGATGTCGATCTATGAAGTTCATCTGGGCTCGTGGCGACGCGGCGAGGACAATCGCTTCCTCACCTATGACGAACTCGCCGACCAGCTCATTCCCTATGCGGTCGATCTCGGCTTCACCCATCTCGAGCTACTGCCGATCGCCGAACATCCGCTCGACGCCTCATGGGGCTATCAGCCGATCGGTCTTTTCGCGCCCACCAGCCGCTTTGGGCCGCCCGAGGCTTTCGCCCGTTTCGTCGATCGCGCCCATGCGGCGGGCCTCAGCGTCATCCTCGACTGGGTGCCGGCGCATTTTCCGACCGACGCCCATGGTCTAGCGCATTTCGATGGCGGCCCGCTCTATGAGCACGCCGATCCGCGGCGCGGATTTCATCCCGACTGGAACACCGCGATCTATGATTACGGCCGTCGCGAGGTCGCCAATTTTCTCTACGCCAGTGCGCTCTATTGGGTCGACCGTTTCCACATCGACGGGCTCCGGGTCGACGCTGTCGCTTCCATGCTCTACCTCGATTATTCGCGCAAAGCCGGCGAATGGCTGCCCAACGTCGAGGGCGGCAATGAAAATCACGAGGCCGTCGCTTTCATCAGGCGCGCCAACGAGCTCGTTTATGGCGGTTTTCCGGGGGCGGTGATGATCGCCGAGGAATCGACGGCCTTTTCGGGCGTCTCGCGCCCGACCAGCTCGGGCGGCCTCGGCTTCGGCTTCAAGTGGAACATGGGTTGGATGCACGACACGCTCGAATATATGTCGCGCGATCCGATCTACCGCCGCTGGAGCCATGACAAGATGACCTTCGGCCTGCTCTATGCTTTCGCCGAGAATTTCATTTTGCCGATCTCCCACGACGAAGTCGTCCACGGCAAAGGCTCGCTGGTCGGCAAGATGCCGGGCGACGAATGGCGGCGCTTCGCCAATGCGCGCGCCTATCTCGGCTTCATGTGGGGTCATCCGGGCAAGAAGCTCCTGTTCATGGGCCAGGAATTTGGCCAGACGAGCGAGTGGAACGCCGCCGAGGCGCTGCCATGGTGGCTGCTCGATCATTGGCCGCATCAGGGCGTGCAAAAGCTGATGCGCGACCTCAACCGCCTCTATCGCGAGGAGCCGGCGCTGCATGCGCGCGATTGCGAGCCCGAGGGCTTCCGCTGGGTCGTCGTTAACGATGACATGCAATCGGTCTTCGCCTTCCTGCGCTACGGCGACGCCGGCCATCCGCCCTTCGCGGTGGTCTGCAACTTCACGCCGGAGGCGCGTTCCAACTATCGCGTCGGCCTGCCGCAAGCCGGTCGCTGGAGCGAGGCGCTCAACACCGACGCCGCCGGTTACGGCGGCTCCAATGTCGGAAATCTCGGCGGCGTCATCGCCGAGCCGCGCGCCTTGCATGGGCTGCCGGCCTCGGCTTCACTGACCCTGCCGCCTTTGGCGACGATATTCCTGAAGTGCGAGGCGCAGTGACGCCGCGCAAAAAACCCCGGGAGGAGTTAGTCATGTCCCCGCAGGAAACACCCAGAAAGGATCCGCCCAACCCGCCCTATTCGCGCCATGCGATGGCCTATGTGCTCGCCGGCGGTCGCGGCAGCCGTTTGATGGAGTTGACCGATCGCCGCGCCAAGCCCGCCGTCTATTTCGGCGCCAAGTCGCGCATCATCGACTTCGCGCTGTCGAACGCGCTGAACTCCGGCATTCGGCGCATCGCGGTGGCGACCCAATACAAGGCCCACAGCCTGATCCGCCATCTCCAGCGCGGATGGAACTTCTTTCGCCCGGAGCGAAACGAAAGCTTCGACATCCTGCCGGCTTCGCAGCGCGTTTCCGAAACCATGTGGTATCTGGGAACCGCCGACGCGGTCTATCAGAACATCGACATCATCGAGAGCTACGGGCCGCAATATATGGTCATCCTCGCCGGCGACCATATTTATAAAATGGACTACGAGAAGATGCTGCAGCAGCACGTCGAGTCCGGCGCGGACGTGACGGTGGGCTGTCTGGAGGCGACGCTCGCCGAAGCGCGCGATTTCGGCGTCATGGGCGTCGACGCGCAGGACCGCATCCTGTCCTTCCTCGAAAAGCCCAAGAATCCGCCGCCGATGCCGGGCAAGCCGGGCTCAGCGCTTTGCAGCATGGGCATCTATGTCTTCGAGACCAGCTTCCTGATCGAGCAATTGCGCCGCGACGCCAATGACACCAATTCGGCCCATGATTTCGGCCGCGACATCATTCCTTACCTGGTCACCAACGGCAAAGCGGTCGCGCATCACTTTTCCGGCTCCTGCGTCGTCGCGAGCGAAGAGTCGCATGTCTATTGGCGCGATGTCGGGACGGTCGACGCCTATTGGGCTGCCAATATCGATCTCACCGATATCGTGCCCGACCTCGACCTCTACGATCGCGCCTGGCCGATCTGGACCTATGGCGAGATCACCCCGCCGGCTAAATTCGTCCATGACGTCGACGGCCGGCGCGGCGTCGCCATCTCCTCGGTGGTTTCAGGCGGCTGCATCATCTCCGGCGCCGCGGTGACGCGCTCGCTGATGTTCACCGGCGTGCGCGTTCATTCCTATGCGACCATCCACGAAGCGGTCGTGCTGCCCAATGCGCAAATCGGCCGCAACGCGAGGGTCAAGAAGGCGATCATCGATTCCGGCGTGATTATCCCCGACGGGTTGGTGGTCGGCGAGGACCCCGTGCTCGACGCCAAGCGGTTCCGCGTCACGGAAGGCGGAGTGACGCTCATAACGCAACCGATGCTCGACAAGCTGGCAAAATGAGTTCGTTGTCCGTTCTGTCGATTGCGTCCGAGATCTATCCGCTGATCAAGACCGGCGGTCTTGCCGACGTCGCCGGCGCGCTGCCGGAGGCGCTGGCGCGCGAGAACGTCGCCATCCGCACCCTGATTCCGGGCTACCCGGCGGTAATGGCGAAGCTCGAATCGCCAACGCCGGTTCATGTCTATTCGTCCTTGATGGGCGCGCCGGCGCGGGTGCTCGCCGCCCGCGCCGGCGGGCTCGATCTTTTCGTGCTCGACGCGCCGCAATTCTTCGGCCGCCCGGGAAACCCCTATCTCGATGTCGGTGGGCGAGACTGGCCTGACAATGATCTGCGCTTCGCCGCCTTGGCGCGCGCCGGCGCCGATCTTGGCAAGGGCGCCGTCGCCAATTATGCGGCCGATGTCGTTCACGCCCACGATTGGCAGGGCGCGCTGGCGCCGGTCTTTCTGCATTATGATGGCGGCCGGCGGCCCCGAACCGTTCTGACGATCCATAACATCGCCTTTCAGGGCCATTTTCCCGCAGCCACGCTTGGCGCGATCGGCCTGCCGGCGCACGCGATGCAGATCGATGGCGTCGAATATTTCAACGGCGTCGGCTATCTCAAGGGCGGTCTGATGTTCGCCGATCGCATCACGACCGTTTCGCCGACCTATGCGCGCGAGATCATGACACCCGAATTCGGCATGGCGCTTGACGGCCTGCTACGGGTTCGCGCCGACGCTGTCGAGGGCATCGTCAACGGCATCGACGATTCGGTCTGGAATCCCGCCACCGATTCCGAGATCGCCGTCAATTACAGCGCGCTTCGCATCGAGATGCGCGCCGGCAACAAGGCGGCGTTGCAGCGGCGCTTCGGCCTCACGGTTTCTTCCGATCCGGCGCTCGTCGGCGTCATCTCGCGCCTCACGGCGCAAAAGGGCCTCGATCTGCTTCTGGCCGAATTGCCCGATCTTGTCGCTCATGGCGCGCAGCTCGCGTTGCTCGGCTCGGGCGACAAGTCGCTCGAAGAGGGCTTCCTTGCCGCCGCGCAAAATCATCCCGGCGCGATCGCCTGCATGATCGGTTACGACGAAAATCTGTCGCATCTGATGCAGGCCGGCATCGATTTCATTGTCGTGCCGTCGCGTTTCGAGCCCTGCGGACTGACGCAGCTCTACGGATTGCGCTATGGCGCGACGCCGATTGTCGCACGGGTCGGCGGCCTCGCCGATACGGTGATCGACGCCAATGACGCGGCGCTTTCAGCCGGCGTCGCCACCGGCCTGCAATTCTCGCCGCCCTCGGCGCCCTCGCTCGCCCATGCGCTGAAACGCGCTTTCGCGCTCTACGCCGATGAAGCCGCCATGAGGCGCACGCGACTGAACGGAATGCGCGCCGACGTCTCCTGGCGCGGGCCGGCCAAGCAATATGCGGCGCTTTATCGCACGCTCGCCAGGACGGACGCATGAGCGACGCCTTGAACGCTGAGACGCCGCTCGGAGTCACGTTGACCGAGAATGGCGCCGAGGTGGCCGTCTATTCGGCGGGCGCGACCTCGGTCGATATTTGTCTCTTCGACGAAGCCGGCGCCAAGGAGACGGGACGCCAGCGTCTGACGCGCGGCGAGGACGGCGTCCATCGCGGCAAGGTCGCCGGGCTCGCAGCAGGGACCCGTTATGGTCTGAGGGTCGGCGGCCCTTTCGATCCGTTTCGCGGCGAGCGGTTCGACGCGGCCAAGCTGCTCGCCGACCCCTATGCGCTCGGCTTCGACCGCCCCTTTCGTCTGCACGCTTCAATGTTCGAACTTGGCGCCGACAGCGCCGCTTTCGCGCCCAAGGCGATCGCTATGGCGCCGGCGGCGGGCGAACCCGGCCGCCTCCGCATCCCCTGGGACGAAACGATCATCTATGAAGCCAATCTGCGCGGCCTGACGCATTTGCGTGAAGATGTGCCGAAGGCGGCGCGCGGCACCTTCGCGGGTCTGGCGCATCCGGCGATCATCGAACATCTGCGCGGGCTCGGCGTCACGACCGTCGAAATCATGCCGGCGGACGCTTTCGTCGACGAGCGCCACCTGCCGCCGCTCGGCCTCTCCAACGCCTGGGGCTACAACCCGGTTGTGCTCGGCGCGCCCGATCCGCGTCTCGCGCCGGGCGGCTGGGCCGAAGTGCGCGCGGCGACCGACGCGTTGCACGCGGCCGGTCTCGAAGCCGTGCTCGACATCGTGCTCAACCACAATGGCGAGAGCGACGAATATGGCCCGACGCTGTCGCTGCGCGGCCTCGACAACGCGACCTATTTTCGCCTGCTGCCCAATGATCCCGCGCGCTATGTGAACGACATGGGTTGCGGCAATTGCCTGGCGCTCGATCGGCCGCCGGTGGTCGCCATGGCGCTGGCGGCGTTGCGTCGATGGATGATTCTCGGCGGCTTCGACGGCTTCCGTTTCGACCTCGCTGTCGCCATCGGCAGGCGCGACTGGGGCTTTGACGCGCAGGCGCCGCTCTTCCAGGCGATCGCCGCCGATCCCGTGCTCGCGCAAGCCAAGCTGATCGCCGAGCCGTGGGACATCGGCCCTGAAGGCTACCGGCTGGGCGCGTTCCCGGAGGGCTGGGGCGAATGGAACGATAAGTTTCGCGACGCGGCGCGCCGCTTCTGGCGCGGCGATCCCCGTATGCGCGGCGAATTGGCGACCCGCCTCGCCGGTTCGCGCGACGTCTTCTCGCGCGCCCATTCGCCGACCAAAAGCGTCAACTATGTCGTCGCCCATGACGGCTTCACGCTCGCCGATCTCGTCGCCTATGACCACAAGCACAACGAGGCCAATGGCGAACAGAGTCGTGACGGCTCCGACGCCAATTTCTCATGGAACCATGGCGAGGAAGGCCCGAGCGACGCCGCGAGCATCATAGCGACGCGCGCCCGCGACGCTCGCAATCTTCTGATTTTGCCTTTCGTCGCCCGTGGTGTGCCGATGCTGTCGATGGGCGCCGAACTCGGCCACAGCCAGAGCGGCAACAACAACGCCTATGCCCAGGACAATGCGACGACCTGGATCGACTGGAGCAAAGCCGACGCCGGCCTGATCGCCTTCACGCGCCGGCTGGCCGCGTTGCGGCGCGCCCATCCCGCTCTGTCGCGCGCGGCGTGGCCGAATGGCGCGCCGGTCGGCGACGGCGGCCCGCTCGATGTCGAATGGCGCGACGGCAAGGGCACGCTGACATCCGCCAGCCAATGGGAAGCGGCCGACAATGACACGCTTGTCGCCGTCTTCGCCGCGCGCGCCTCGTCTGGCGTTGATCGCGTCGCCGTTGCGCTCAACCCTGGCCCCGACAGTTTCATGGTGCGCCTGCCCGACGCGCGTCAGGGAAAAAGCTGGCGCATCCTTCTCGACACCGCCGACGATTCCGTCGTCGACCAGACGACGCCGCTCGCCGATCGCGCCCGCATCGCGGCCCATGCGACGCTGATCCTCGCCGAGGCCGACACGCCCAATCCGCGTCTGCGCGCGCCCTCCGCCCGCGACGTCGACTCGCTGGCCGAGGCGGCCGGGATCGCCGGCGACTGGTGGGACATCAACGGCAAACGCGCCATTGTTTCGCCCGAGACCAAGCTCGCCTTGCTCGCCGGCCTTGGCCTGCCCGCCGGCGGCCAGGGCGAGGCGCGTGAAAGTCTGAGCCGGCTGGTCGAACAGACAAGCGCGCGCCGCCTTCCCGCCGTCCATGTGAGCCGCATCGACCACCCGCGCCTCGTTCCCCTGCGCTCTGCGCCCGAGCAGGCGGAGCGGCCGATCGCCGCGACGATCCTGACCGAGGACGGACGCACGATCGACTTCGGTGCGGCGCCCGGCGGCGCCGAAAGTTCGGCTCTCGCCGATGGGCGTACGATCGTCGAACGGATGATCGCCCTGCCCGAACTGCCGGTCGGCCGCCATCGCCTGATTGTCGATCATGTCGAATGCGCGCTGGCGATCGCGCCGGCCGAGGCCTATCTGCCGAAGGCGGCGCTCAGGCGGCGTTTCGGCGTCGCCGCGCAGCTTTACGCGCTCAGGCGCGGCGGCGATCAGGGGATCGGCGATTTCTCGACACTGGCGCGCGCCGGCGCGCTTGCCAGCGGATGCGGCGCGGCTTTCGTGGGATTGAGCCCGTTGCACGCGCTCTATCCTGACGATCGCGAGCGCGCGAGCCCCTATCATCCGTCCGATCGGCGTTTTCTCGATCCGCAATATATCGACGCGCTCGACGCCGCCGGTCTGCCCGAGGACGAGGCCTGCGCCGCCGCGCTCGCCGCCGAGGCGGGCGCGATTACAGCCGTGCATACCGCCGCAAGCGTCGATTATCCCGCGGTCTGGGCGATCAAGCGGCGCTTGCTCGCCGCGCGCTACGCCGCCTTCGCGCGCGCGCGCGCGTCGCGGCCCAACGATTCGATCTTTGCCGACTACGACCGCTTCATCGCCGCCGGCGGCGAGGCGCTGCAGCGCTTCGCCATCTTTTCCGCCGTCTCGGCGCGACGCCTGCGCGAGGATTGGCGGCGCTGGCCGGCTGCGCTGCGCGATGGCGAGCGCGCGGCGCTCGATCAGGCGGCCGGCGAAGAATCCGACGCCGTCGCTTTCACGCTCTTCGCGCAATGGCTCGCCGACCGGCAACTCGCGGCGGCGGCTGCGCGCGCCAAGCAGGGCGGCCTCGACATCGGCTTCTATCGCGATCTCGCGGTGGGCGCGGCACCCGACGGGGCGGAGAGCTGGGCGCGCCGCGCCGAGCTCGCGGCCGGCGTCAGCGTTGGCGCGCCGCCCGACCCTTTCTCGACTCACGGTCAAGTCTGGAACGTGCCGCCGCCCGATCCGCTCGCTTGCGCGCGCGACGGCTGGCGCGGCTTTTCGACGCTGCTGGCGGCCAACATGCGTCATTCCGGCATTCTGCGCATCGACCATGCGATGGGACTGGCGCGTCTCTTTGTCGTCCCCGACGGCGCGAAGCCGGCCGAGGGCGCCTATCTCACCTATCCGGTCGACGATTTGCTCGGTCTGGCGTCGCTCGAGAGCCAGCGCGCCGAATGCATGTTCGTCGGCGAGGATCTCGGCACCGTTCCGCCAGGTTTCAGCGAGAAGCTGCGACGCTCCGAAATCCTTGGCACGCGCGTTCTCTGGTTCGAACGGCGCGGCGCGGACTTCAAGCCGCCGGGCGAATACACTGGACTGGCGATCGCCTGCGTCTCGACCCACGACCTGCCGACCTTTGTCGGCTGGTGGAGCGGGGCCGACGTCGCCGAGCGGCTCGGCCTCGATCTTCTCGCGCTCGAGGACGCGGAGAAACAGATCGCCGAACGGCTTGAAGAAAAACGCGCGCTGATCGCCGCGCTGACCTCGGCCGGGTTGATCACCGAGCCGCCCGATCTGGCGGCGCCGCCGTCGGACGGGCTGGCCGCCGCCGTGCACGCCTTTTTGGCCAGTTCCGGCTCGCTCCTCGTCAGCACCCAGCTCGACGATCTCGCCGGCGAGCGAAACGCCACCAATCTGCCGGGCACCGACCGCGAGCGTCCGAACTGGCGCCATAAGCTGACGCTCGACATCGACGCGCTCTTCGCTGCGGCCCGCGCCAAGGCGGTCCTGGCGGCGATGGCGGAAGGCCGGCGCTAGCCTCCGGGCGCGACCTTGCAGGCGTCCGAGAGGGCTCCCATATCCCCGGCTATGCCCCAACCCAACTCTCAACTGCGGCTCATCGCCGGCGTCGCCGAGACCGAAGCCTCCTCCCCCGCCGAGCCTGCTTCTCCCAATGACGCTCAGGCGCTCGACGCCTATTCGACGGTCGTCACCGAGGTCGTCGATGAGGTCGGCCCGAGCGTCGTGCGCATCGATGTCAAGCGCAACGGCCGCTCCGCCGGCTCGGGCTCCGGCGTCATCATCTCGCCCGACGGCCTGGCGCTGACCAATAGCCATGTCGTGCAGGGCGCGCGCAGCGTTTTGCTGACGACGCTCGAAGGCCGCGAATTGCAGGCGCGTGTGCTGGGCGACGATCCCGACACCGACCTCGCGCTCTTGCGCGTCGACGAGGATGTCGCGCTGCCAGCGGCGCGGCTCGGCGATTCCTCGCGTCTGCGCCGCGGCCAGATCGCCATCGCCATCGGCAATCCGCTCGGCTTCGACGCTACGGTGACGGCTGGCGTCGTCTCGGCGCTTGGCCGCACGCTACAATCGCGCTCGGGCCGCATGATCGAGGACGTGGTGCAGACCGACGCGGCGCTTAATCCGGGCAATTCCGGCGGGCCGCTGGTTTCGTCGTCGGGCGAAGTGATCGGCATCAACACCGCGATCATCATGGGCGCGCAGGGCATCTGCTTTGCCGTCGCCTCCAACACCGCGCATTTCGTCGCCGGCGAGATCGCTCGTCACGGAAGGGTGCGGCGCGCCTTCATCGGCGTCGCGGCGGCCACCGTGCCGATCCCGCGCCGCATCGCGCTGCGCCTCGATCTCGAACAGGCGAGCGGCGCGCGGCTGATCGACATCGACCAGAGCGGGCCGGCGGCGGAAGCCGGGCTGTTGACGGGCGATCTTGTCGTGGCGATCGACGGCAAGCCGATCACAAGCATCGGCGAATTGATGCGCCGGCTCGACGCCGACTTGATCGCGCGCACCGTCAGCGTCGATTTCCTGCGCCGTTCGGAAAAGCTGCGCCTGTGGATCGCGCCGCGCGAACGGGCGGTCCAACCGCTGCAGCGCGCAAGCTAAGCGCCCTCAAGGCTCCTTGGGGGCGACCAGCGGGCCGGGGAAAGCCGCCTCGGCCTCCGCGCGCAGCAGGCTTTCATGATGGGCGATGAAGCGGCTCGCCAGCACCGCGCCGACGATCGCTGCGGCGAGCGCGGCGAGGCCGACCGGTCGCGCGTAGTGCTCGAAGGCGTGGCCGAGCACATAGCCGCCGGTCCCAAATAGCGTCGCCCAGACGATTCCACCCAGCGCGTTGAAGACGAGAAAGCGCGGCCAGGGCAGATGATTGACGCCGGCGAGGAAGGCGGCGAAGGCGCGCAGCACGGCGACGAAGCGGCCGAAGAAGACGATCTTGCCGCCGTGCCGGCGAAACAGCAGCTGCGCGACCTTCAGGCTCCCTTCGTCGATGTGGATATAGCGGCCATAGCGATAGACGAGCGGGAATCCGAATTCGCGTCCGATCCAGTAGCCGGCGTTGTCGCCGACAATCGCCGCCGCCGCCGCGCAGAGGATGACGAGGACGATGTTGAGCGAGCCGGTCGCGGCGAAGACCGCGGCGGTGACCAGCGCTGTTTCACCCGGCAGCGGTATGCCAGAGCTCTCAAACGCCACCAGAAAGAACACTGCGAAATAGCCGTATTGCGCGATGATGTCGTGCAAATGGTGAATGAACGGCATGAAGGAGCTCGCGAACTCGCGCCGGCCGATGGCAGGCCGCATGGCGTATCTAGCCCATCGCACGGGTAAGCGTAAGATCGTTCGCGCTGCTCTGGCGGGTCGCGATCTCTTCCCGTAAAACCTCGCCTGTTTCTCGGGGGACAATCGTGCTGCTTGCCCAAAGACTGCTACCGATCCTGGCCGCCCTGATGGGGGCCGCGGGCGTCGCGCTGGCGGCGGCGGGCCAACACACAGCCGGCGGCGATTTCGCCCGCACCGGCGCGATATTTCTCATTCTGCACGCCGCCGCTTTGCTGGCGACAAGCGCGCATAATTTAACGCGCTGCCTCGCCCTCGCCGGCTTCGCGCTCGCCGCGGGCGCCATTCTCTTCGCAGCGGACTTGAGCGCGCGCGCCTTTTTCGACGTGCGGCTCTTTCCCTTCGCCGTGGCGATCGGCGGCGCAGTTATGATTGCCGGCTGGATCGCCCTGGCGATTGGTTTCGCCTGTGCGCCGCGCCGCAGCGCCGTCTAGTCGCGCACGAATTCGAAGCGATCGACGTCGACCAGGCCCATATCGGTGATCTTGAGATGCGGGATCACCGGCAGGGGCAGGAACGCCACCTGCAGGAAAGGTTCGGCCAATGTGACGCCGAGGCTCTTGGCCGCTGCGCGCAGCGGAACAAGCGCCTTGTGAACCTCCTCAAAGCTCAGCAGGCTCATCAGCCCGGCGACCGGCAGCGCCATTTCACCGATGACCCGGCCGCCATCGACCACCACGAAACCACCCTCCAGCGCGTTCAGCCGATTGACGGCGACCGCCATGTCGGCGTCGCTGGCGCCGACGACACAGATGTTATGGCTGTCATGGCCGATGGAGGAGGCGATCGCGCCGCGCTTCATGCCGAAGCCGCGCACGAAGGCGACAGCGATATTGTCGTTGTGGCCATGGCGCGCGACGACCGCCACTTTAACAATATCCTTGTCGAGATCGACGCCGCGCAGGCCATTGGCGAAAGGCAGCGAGACCGGCACGCGCTCGGTGATGATCTTGCCGGGAATGACGCCGATCGCCTGGGTCGATGGCCCCTGCCCGCGCGCGAGAAAATCCTCCGCGCTTACCCGGCGCGCTTTCACGCTTCGGCGTCCGACCGGTTCAACGGACGGCCGCGCCGCGAATAGCGCCTCATCGACGAGCCGTCCGGCCGTGATCACCCTGGCGACCGCGCAGGTCTCGAGATCGTCGAGCACAACCAGATCGGCGCGCCAACCCGGCGCGATGAGCCCGCGATCGCTGAGACGGAAGATGCGCGCGGCCGAAATGCTGGCGGTGCGATAGGCGGCAAGCGGCGGCGCGCCGAGCGCGATTGCCGTGCGGATGAGAAAATCGAGATGGCCTTCCTCGGCGATGTCGAGCGGATTGCGGTCGTCGGTGCAGAAGGCGATGAAAGGCGAATTGCGTTCGGTGATCAGCGGCGCCAGCGCGTGCAGATCCTTGCAGACCGAACCTTCGCGGATGAGAAGCTGCATGCCCTTGTCGAGCTTCTCCTGACCCTCGCGCAGATTGGTCGCCTCATGGTCGGTGCGGATGCCGGCGCTGAGATAGCCATTGAGGTCGCGCCCGGAGAGCAGCGGCGAATGACCGTCGATCGGTCGTCCCTGGAAGGCGGCGAGCTTGGCGAGGCAGGCCGGGTCGCCGGCGAGCACGCCGGGGAAATTCATGAATTCGGCGAGGCCCAGCGCCTTGGGGTGGGCGGCCAGCGGCAGCAGATCGCCGACTTCGAGCCGCGCCCCGGCTGTCTCCAGATGGGTCGCCGGAACACAGCTCGACAATTGCACCTTGAGATCGAGCGCCGTCACCAGCGCGGCGTCGAGAAAATATTGCAGGCCGGGAACGCCAAGCACATTGGCGATCTCATGCGGATCGCAAATCGCCGTCGTAACGCCATGGGCGAGCACGCAGCGATCGAACTCCAGCGGCGTGATCAGCGAACTCTCGACATGAAGATGGGTGTCGATGAAGCCGGGAACGACGATCTGGCCGGAAATGTCGATCTCGACCTTCCCGCGATAATCGTCGAGCGTGCCGACGATTCGGTCGCCGACGATCGCCACGTCGCCCTTGCGCGTTTCGCCGGCGACGAGATCGAAGATCCGGCCGCCCTTTAAGACCAGATCGGCCTGCTCTGCGCCGCGGCCGGCGGCGATGGCGCGCGCGAGAAAGGCGGAGACGTCGTTCATCGGTCGGGCCTCGGGGATAAGAACGGTTCGCGCCAACCACTGTTTCAGGCTTGGCTCCGCTTCTCAAGCTTGGCCGGCTTCTCAAGCGTAGGCCGCCGCCATTGCCAGGCGCGGCGAAACTTGCTTGAAACCGCCATGGCCAAGCTGACCCATATCGGCGCCAAGGGCGAAGCGCGCATGGTCGACGTCTCCGGCAAGGCGGCCGGCGAACGCATCGCGCGCGCCGAGGGGCGCGTCGTCATGCGACCGGCGACGCTGGCGCAGATCCGCGCCGGCGAGGCCAAGAAGGGCGACGTATTGGGAACCGCCCGCATCGCCGGGATCATGGCGGCCAAGCGAACCCATGAATTGATCCCGCTCTGTCATCCGCTGGCGCTGACGAGCGTTCGTGTCGATCTCGCATTTGATGACGCTCTGCCGGGGATCGTCGTGACGACGGAGGTCAAGACGGTCGGACCAACCGGCGTCGAGATGGAGGCGCTGACCGCCGCCTCGGTCGCCTGTCTCACCATCTATGACATGGCCAAGGCGCTCGATCGCGCCATGCGCATCGAGGCGGTGCGCCTGATCGAGAAGCGCGGCGGCAGGTCGGGTCTGTGGCGGGCGGAGGACAAAGATTGAACCGCGCCGCGCTGACGCCGGTCGAAGAGGCGCTGGCGCGGGTGCTGGCTTCGGTGTCCCAGCCGCTCGAGATCGAAACTGCGGCGCTCGCCGAGAGCTTTGGCCGCACGCTGGGGCGCGACGTGATTGCATTGCGCACCCAACCGCCCTTCGCAAATTCGGCGATGGACGGCTATGCACTGCGGTCTGCCGATGCGGCGCGCACGCCCGCCCGGCTGCGGATCGTCGGCGAATCCGCCGCTGGCCATGGATTTTCCGGTCGCATCGGGCCGGGTGAGGCGGCGCGCATCTTCACCGGCGCGCCTTTGCCGGAAGGATCGGACGCGGTCGTCATGCAGGAGCATGCGCTGCGCGACGGCGATATTGTGATCCTCGACCGCGCAGTCGCCGCAGGCGCGCATGTGCGCGGCAGTGGGCTGGATTTCGTCGAAGGCGAGACGCTGCTGCGGGCCGGGCGGCGCCTCGGCGCTCGCGACGTGGCGCTCGCGGCGGCCGCCAACCATCCGACGCTTCCCGTTCGCCGCCGGCCTCGCGTCGCAATCCTTTCGGCGGGCGACGAACTCGTGCTGCCCGGCGCGGCGCGGGCGCCGGCGCAGATCGTCGCCTCCAACGCTTTCGCGCTGGCCGGCGTCATCGACGCGGCGGGCGGCGCGCCGATCGATCTCGGCGTGGCGGGTGACAATGCCGCTTCGCTGGCGGCGCGCCTCGGTGAGGCGACGCGCCAGCGCGTCGATGTGCTGGCGACGCTCGGCGGGGCCTCGGTCGGCGATCATGATTTGATGCGCCGCGCTTTGGCCGACGCGGGCATGACGCTCGATTTCTGGCGCATCGCCATGCGGCCCGGCAAACCATTGATCCACGGCCGTCTTGGCGACATGAGCGTGCTCGGTCTGCCGGGCAATCCGACCTCGGCCACCGTCTGCGCGATCCTCTTCCTGAGGCCGCTGTTGCGCGCGCTGCTCGGCGATCCCGAGGCCGGCGCCGATCCAAGCGAGCCGGCGCGGCTCGCCTTCCCCGCCCCGGCCAATGGCGAGCGCAAGGACTATCAGCGCGCGACGCTGGCCCATAACGCCGAGGGAAATCTGATCGCGACGCCGATCGCCAGTCCGGATTCTTCGCTCAGCAAAGAATTGGCGCGCGCCGACGCGCTGCTGATCCGCGAGGTCGGCGCGCCGGCGGCGGCGGCCGGCGATCCCTGCCGGATCATCCGCCTTGCGCCACTGGGCGCGTGAACGGCGCGCGGCAGGCGAACTAGCCGCCGCGCGCCTGAAGATCGCTATCGCACGGCGACGAAAGCGGCGACCGCGCCGCGCGACACCACCGCTTCGGCGACCCGACTGCCCCAGTTGCCAGAAATGAGGCGGATCGAGCCGTCCGGCTCGACGCCTGAGACGACTCCGACGTGGGACGCCCATCCGTAGCGCCCGCCGAGCACTGCCAGCGCGCCGACTTGAGGGCCCGCCAGCCGCGGCCCATAGGCGAGCGCCGCAGAGGCCATCCGGCTGTCGAGCGGCCGATGGCCGGAGCGCTGCAACCATTCCGACACCGCGTCGGCGCACCACGGGCCGGGTTTGCCGGTGAACTTGCCCGACCCGATCCAGCGCGAAGCCTCGGCGACGACATCGCCGCCATAAACCGGCTGTTGCGGCGCATAGGGCGTATTTGGCGTCATCCGCCGACCGTCGCCGCTTGGGCGAAGGCCGAAGACGGTCGACGACTGGGCCGCGACGATGGGCGCGTAGCCCTGCGGTGCGCGCCGCAGCGGCGCGGCGGCGAAGCTATGACCATAGTTGCGCCAACGCGATGGCCGGGCGGCAAAACGACGCCCTTCGCTATGCCAATGTCGCGTCGGCGCGGCGCCCTGGGCGAGGTAAGCGCGGCTGGCGTCGATATAGGTCGGCGCCGGTGGGCCGGCGCGGCCATAGGCCTCGGCCAAGGTGGGCGCCAGCAGGCAGGCCGCGACGGCCGCCACGTTGAGTGCAACTCGCAATACTTCAACTCCATCGCAAAGACAAAAAAGCAACGCGTTGCGCCAAGAAGGCGTAACTCGATCTGCTCCCGTCGATTAAGTTAATCAGAGCGCTTTATTGCTAAGTCACGTCGGTCGCGTTCAACCAAAGCAGCACGCTCATCATTGGCTCTATACGAGCGCGGCGCATAATATGGATGAATATGTCAGCAATGTGGGCATAGGAAAATCTTGCTGTTAGCCTCGGAAGAGCAAAATACGCTATTTTTCAGTGCGATGGACGATTGTCTTAAGGCGGCCGCGCCCCGGAGCTTGCGGGCATAAGCCAATTCGCGGCCCCAAAAGACCTAGACCGCCGCCTGCGCCTTGGCCGCTGCGGCGAGAAAGGCCCGCCGGGAATCGGGCAGTGGCAGGCCGCGCGGCGTAAAAAGATCGCGCGACAGGAAGAAGCCGGTCAGCCGAAACGCGTCGTCGACTTCGGCCACGCTCGGCCCCGGCCCAGCCGCGCCGCGCAGAAAACCCGGCAGCGGCAGCAGGCGGTCGCGCCATGGCTCGCCGGCTGCGGCGCTGACCGCGCGGCCAGTCTTTGGCGACACATAGATCAGCTCGTCGCGTGCGCCCGTCGCGGCGCAGCTTTCGAGATCGAGCGCGAAGCCGCATTCGGCGAGCACCTGCGCTTCGAAGCGGGCGATCATCGCCGGGGCCAGTTCCGCGTCGTCGAGCCGGTCGGCGATCAGCGTCAGCGCCTCGAAGAGCGCCTCGTGGGGGTCGCGCTCTGGCAAGAGGCGGGCCAGGGCGCCGAGCCAGCCGACGCCGGCAAGGCCAATCGCGCTGTCGATGAGACGCCCCGCCCTCAGCGCCAGCGGCTCGATCGCATAGGCGCCGAGATGTTCGTCGAGCCGGGCGCGCCAGACGAGGCCAAGCGTATTGCCGGGCTGCAGCGCTGGTTGCAGACGACTCGAACGGCCGCCGCGCACCAGGCCGAGATGGCGGCCGTGACGGCGGGTCATTGCTTCGACGATGGTCGAGCTCTCGCCATGGCGACGCACGCCGATGACGATGCCCTCATCGCGCCATTCCATCGCGGTTGGGCTCCCTGAGGCGGCTAAGGATGGCGCGGCGGCGGCGCTTTGGAAAGCGTCTCAGCGCCAGCCGTCAAACCAGATGCGCGCGGCGAAGCCATCCGGATCGACTGGAAACTGCGCCGAATAGACAGGCAGATAAAAGGCGAAGGCGAGCGCGGCGACGATCAGGAAGCCGGTCGCGAGACCATAATGCGGCTTGGTCCCGCTGCGGAAAAAGACGAGCGCCAGGGCGGGGCCGAGGCAGAGGATCGAGGGGAAATAATAATAGAAGAACTCCAGCCCCTTCGGATTGACCGCCCAGGGCAGATATTGGGCGAAGAAGGCGACCGCGACGATCATCCCGGCGCCGTCGCGCCGCGCAATCCACACCCACAGGCAAAAGAGAATCGCGATCTCGCCCGGATAGAAGACGAAAGGATTGGCGAGACCGACGATGGATTGTGCCGGATGTTGCGCGCTCCAGGCCGAGGCGGCGCCGCCGCCAACCACTTGAAACAGCGCCCAGACCGGACGGGTCATCGCCGGCCATGTGTACCAGAGGCTGGCGTAAGGGTGCGTCGCCGAGACGCCGGTCATGATGTCGATCATCCGGCGCTGCGCGGCGAAGAATTCGACCACCGAACCGGCGCGAATGATCTGCGGCAGATAGGTGAGGAAATAGGCCAACACCGGCGCGGCGACATAGGCGACGACCGCCTGACCTGCGCCGATCGCCGGCCATTGCGGCGAGAGATAGAAATCCTCGGCCCGCGGCTCCTCGAAGCGCACGCGCCACAGGCGCATCAACCCGATCAGCAGCAGGACCGCAATCAGTCCCGCCCAGAGAAAGAGTCCCGAGAGCTTACAGGCCGTCGCGAGGCCAAGACAGAGACCGCCGAGAATCGAATGCAGCAAGGCAAGGCGGCGCGAGCCGCGCTCGAGAAAGGCGAAGGTGAAGAAGGCAAGCGCCAGCGCGCCAAAGGCCATCAGGAAAATATCCAGCATGGCGATGCGCGACTGAACATAAAGGACGCCGTCGCATAGCGTCACGGCGGTGGCGAACAGCGCCTGGACCGTGTCGCGAAACATCGCGCACGACCAGGCGAAGACGGCGAGGAGCGTCACCGCGCCGGCAAGCGCGCTCATGGTACGCCAGCCGATCGGATTGTCGCCGAAGAGCGCCATGCCGGCTTCGATCAGCATCTTGGCGAGCGGCGGATGTTCGGGCCGCAGGATCTCGCCGTTCTTCAGCAGCGCGCGCGCCGCCGGCACATACCAGGTCTCGTCGAAATAGACATCGGAGGGCGTCGCAAGGCCCCAGCGGAAGAACACGAGCGCTCCGATGAAAATCGCCAGACCGGCGAGCCCCGCCGCCACTCGCGATCCGGCGAAGCGAGCGGCGACGCCAGGCACGACGCGCGGCGCTCTCGCGCTTTCGCCGCCGGCGGCGCGCGCTTCGGTCGCCTGGCGGCTTTCGAAGGGAATGAGGGACATCGGCGACAAGCGGCTCCAGCGGCGGCAAAGATCATGCCTGCAGGCGCGTCAGCCGGCAAATGGCCGCGCGAGCGCGCCCAACTCAACGCTCGGGGAATTCAAGTCCCATGGCGCGATAGCGCTCGGGATCGTCGAGCCAGTTCTCGCGCACTTTGACAAAGAGAAAGAGATGAACATTGGCCTCGTGCGCCTCGGCGATCTCCTTGCGCGCCGCAGCGCCAATCGCCTTTATGGTGCGGCCGCCCTCGCCGATGACGATTTTCTTGTGACTGTCGCGCGCCACGTAAATCGTCTGCTCGATCCGCGCGGAGCCATCGGGCTGGTCTTTCCACGATTCCGTCTCGACGGTGGTCTGGTAAGGCAGCTCGTCATGCAATCGCTCGAAGATTTTCTCGCGGGTGATCTCGGCGGCGAGCGCCCGGAGCGGCGCGTCGGCGATCTGATCCTCGGGATAGAGCCACGGCCCAAGCGGCATCACGGCCGCGAGCGCGGCGCGCAATCGATCGGTTCCGTCGCCTTTGAGCGCCGAGATCATGAATGTGTCGACGAATTTCAAACGAGCGTTGATCCGCTCGACAAGTCCCAGCAGTTTCGAGCGCTCGACGAGATCGATCTTGTTGAGGACCAGAAATTTCGGCCTCGGACGTGTCTGCAGGGCGGCGAGAATGGTTTCCGTCGCGTCGGACAGCTGATCGCCGGCGGCGATCTCCTGACGCACGTCGATCAGCAGGGCCAGCGCGTCGGCGTCGGCCGCCGCGCCCCAGGCGGAGGCGATCATCGCCCGGTCGAGCCGCCGCTTGGGCGCGAACAGTCCCGGCGTATCGACGAAGACGATCTGCGTCGCGCCTTCCATCAGGATGCCGCGCACCGTCGAACGCGTCGTCTGCGCCTTGCGCGAGACAATCGTCACCTTGGCGCCGACCAGCGCGTTGAGCAGCGTCGATTTGCCGGCGTTGGGCGCGCCGATAAGCGCGACAAGACCGAAGCGGGTCTCGTTCACGAGCTCCCCCAGCGGGTCAGAAACGCCTGTGCGGCGGCTTGTTCGGCGGCGCGCTTCGAATTGGCTTCGCCGCTTTCGGGCTCATAGCCGTCGAGCACGACCTGCATGACGAAATGGGGCGCGTGCGCGGGACCGCTACGCGCCGCCTCGACATAGCGCGGCGCCGGCAGCGCGCGCGCCTGGGCCCATTCCTGCACTGCGGTTTTGGCGTCGCGCTCGGGTTCGAGGTTGGCGTCCATCCGCGCGCGCCAGGTGCGCGTCACGACGTCGCTCGCTGCGGCGAAACCGGCGTCGAGAAAGACGGCGCCGATAATCGCCTCGCAAACATCGGCGAGGATCGCCATTTTCTTGCGGCCGCCGGCGCGCGCTTCGCCCTGCCCCATGGCGACATGCGGGCCGACATCCCATTCCAGCGCGACATCGGCGCAGGTCTCGCGGCGCACCAGCTTGGCGAGCCGCATCGACAACTCGCCTTCGCTCGCCTGCGGATAGGCCTCATAGAGCATATGCGCGACGACAATGCCGAGCACCCGATCGCCGAGGAATTCCAGACGCTGATAGGATTGGCTTCGATCCGGGCCGCCGGCGGCGGGCGAGGAGAGATGGGTCAGCGCGCGCGCCAGCCCATCGCGATCGCGGAAGCGATGGCCCAAACGAGACTCAAGATCGGCGACGTCGATTTTGGCTTTTTTTGTCATCCAAGGGCGTGCTGCGCCCACTCCGCGTCGCTTCGTCCGGCCTTAGTGAACGGTTTGAAACAGGCGGTTCCAGCGCACCGTCCACGGCCAGCGCCAGAATTCCCAGGCCGGCGCGCCGTCGACCGAAAAGAAGATCACTTCGGCGCGGCCGATCAGGTTCTCCGCCGGCACATAGCCGACGCCGTTCTGGTCGGCAGGAACCCGCGAGTCGCTGGAATTGTCCCGATTGTCGCCCATAAAGAAATATTCGCCTGGCGGCACAACATAGACGTCGGTGTTGGCGGTGTAGTCGGCGGTATTGTTGTCGCCGTCGAGCTGAATGATCTCGTGTTTAACCCCGCCCGGCAGGGCCTCGAGATAATGCGGCACCTCGATCGGCTCGCCGAAGCGCCCGGTCGTCGCGTAAGGCGGCAGCGCTTCGCGCTCGACGATCTGACCGTTGATATAGAGACGGTCGGCCTTCATCTGGATTCGGTCGCCGGGCAGGCCGATCAGCCGCTTTATGTAATCGGTCTCGCCGTCGCGCGGCAGTTTGAAGACGATGATGTCGCCGCGCTTGGGTTGCGAAGCGAAAACGCGACCGGGCATCGCGCTCGGCGCAAGATCGAGGAAGCCCGGCAGGGAATAATGCGAATAGCCGTAGGCGTATTTCGAAACAAAAAGGTAGTCGCCGATCAGCAGGGTCGGGATCAGCGAACCCGAAGGAATATTGAACGGCTGAAACAGCAGGGTGCGCACCACCAGGGCGATCAGCAGCGCCTGGATGACGACCTTGACCGTCTCCCACCAGCCGTCTTGTTCCTTTGCGACCGCCGCCGGCGCGGACCGTTTGAGAGTGTTCGGTTCGCTCATGAATCCTCAGCCTTATGGGCGGTCGCGCCGCCGGATCGTCTGGCGCTTCCTATACAAGTCCGTCCGCGGCGCGCCAAGCGCGATGCGGAGCTAAAGGGCTCGCTTCGCCGACAAAAAGGCGCGAGCGCGGCAATTTTGCGGAAGGGCGACGCCCGATCAGGGCGTCAACACGGTCGCCCCGACGGTTTGGCGCGCTTCGAGCGCGGCATGGACGCTCGCCGCCTCCGACAGTGGCTTCGACGACGGCGTCGCGACTTTCACGGCGCCCGAGGCGATCGCGGCGAAAAGTTCGCGCGCCATCCGCTCGAGCCGCTCGCGGTCGGCGAGAAAAGTGAAGAGCGTCGGTCTGGTCACGAAGAGCGAGCCCTTCTGGGCCAGCAGCGCGAGATTGAACGCTTCGACTGCGCCCGAGGCCGAACCGAAGCTCACAAGCATGCCAAAGGGCTTGAGGCAATCGAGCGAAGCATGAAACGTCGCCCGCCCGACGCCGTCGTAAACGACATCGCATTTCTCGCCCTTGGTGATCTCGGCGACTCGCACGGCGAAATCCTCATCGCGATAGAGGATCACATGCTTGGCCCCGCATTTCCTGGCGATTTTGGCCTTATCCTCGGAGCCGGCGGTGCCGATGACCGTCGCCCCCAGCGCCTTGCCCCATTGACAGAGAACCTGGCCAACGCCGCCCGCGGCGGCATGAACCAGAATGACGTCGCCCTTTTTGACCTTATAAGTCTGGCGCAACAGAAACTGGGCGGTCAGCCCCTTCATCATGATCGCCGCGGCGATGTCGTAGCCGATCGACTTCGGCAGCTTGACGAGATGCTTGATCGGGACGTTGCGCTCGGCGGCGTAAGAGCCCAGCGTCGAAACATAGGCGACCCGGTCGCCCAGCTTGAACGCTTTGACCCCCTTGCCCACTGCGACGATGTCGCCCGCGCCCTCATTACCGGGCGTGAAAGGAAATGGCGGCGGCGGATAGAAGCCGGTGCGGTAATAGACGTCGAGATAATTGACCGCGATGGCGCGATGGCGCACGCGCGCTTCGCCGGGTCCCGGCGGCGGCAATTCGATGTCCTCGAGGCGCATGACGTCGGGCGCGCCGGTCCGGTGGATACGAATCGCCCGCATGGTCTCCGCCTCCCCCCGCCTTTTGAAATGTCATAATTCTCCGGGCTGGCTCTGTGCGCAAGGGCGGGCGTGCGCGCCAACCACTTGCCAAACACGCTTATCCCCTGCCGGCCGGGCGCCTCGGCGTTGACAGCGGGCGAAAAGCGGGACGGCGGCTTGCCAGCCCAAACCGCCGTCTTTATAGCAAGCCTCGCTCCGGCGGCTTTGCGCCGCGACTGCGCGCCCATCGTCTAGCGGTCCAGGACGTCGCCCTTTCACGGCGAAAACAGGGGTTCGATTCCCCTTGGGCGCGCCAATCCCCTCAATGACTTAGAGGGGAGTTTTGGCTTCGTTTCTCAGGCTTCGACGGCGACTTAGCCCGCTGGAGCTCAAATTGGAGTCGCGTCAATGGACGGAGCAATCGGCGTTTTCGGTTTCGGCCCGGTCGGCGCGGCGACAATCGCGCTTTTGTCGGGCCAGGGGCGTCCGCTTCGCCTCGCCCAGCGCAGCGCGCCGGCTACCCTCCCCGCTGGGGTCGAGTTCCGCCGTTGCGACGCGCTTGATGCGGATTCGGTTGCCTCCGCCGTCGACGGACTGGCGCAGGCGGTGCTGTCGATTGGCCTGCCCTACACCGGCGAGGTCTGGCGCGACGCGTGGCCGCGCATCATGACCAATTTTGTCGAGGCCTGCGCCAGGACGGGCGCGCGGCTCGTCTTCTTCGACAATCTTTACATGTATGGACCGCAGACGACCCCGCTATTGGAGACAACGGCGCTGCAGCCCTTCGGCGTCAAGCCGGCCGCGCGGGTCGCCGCCACCCGCATCTGGCAGGCGGCGAGCGACGCCGGCCGGCTCAAGGTCGCGGCCATACGCGCCGCCGATTTCTATGGTCCCGGCGTGACGAACTCGCATCTCGGCGACACCGCCTTCGGCGCGCTGGCGCGCGGCGGTCGCGCGACGGTGATCGGCTCGCCCGACACGCCGCATGATTTTGCTTACGCGCCCGATTGCGCGCGCGCCGTCGTCAGCCTGCTCGACGCGCCCGACGACGCCTATGGCCAGGCCTGGCATGTCCCGAACGCGCCGATCCGAACGCCCCGCAAGATTCTTGCGCTCGGCGTTGCGGCGCTCGGAATGACCGCGCCGCGCGTCGTCGGATTGCCGCCGGCGCTGCTTCGTCCCCTCGGCCTCTTCGTGCCGGCGCTGCGCGAACTGGCGGAAATGCGCTTCCAATGGGACCGGCCCTATCGCGTCGACGCCAGTCGCTTCGCCGCACGTTTCTGGTCGGACGCCACGCCATTCGAGGTTGGCGCGCCGGCGACGGCGCTGTGGTTTCGTGATCGCGTCGGCAGACCTAGCGGTTGATTTCGATCAGCAACACCCAGGCGTTCGACCCGGCGGCGAAAAACGACAGCAAGACCGCGACGGGCAGCAAATTGAGCCCGACCGGATCGCCGCTCACCGCGACCACGAGCCCCGCCAACACAAATGTAACGACGGCTGCGTCGTTGACGCCAGCGGTTCGCCGCCACGCCGACACGTATTTCGGGTCGACCTGCGCAAGATAGCTGTGCTGCAGCCGAAGCAACGTCGCGAGCACCAGCAGGGCCGCGACAAAGACCTCGCCGCCATAGACGCGCAGATATTGGCCGGGGATCAGCCCCAGCGAAGCGACGATCACCGTCAGGAACAGGATGATGAAAGCTTCCAGGCCGCGGTCGGCAAGCCGACCGATTTCAAGGATGCGCGTCAGATTGACCGAGAGGCTGACGAACAGCAGACCGGCGAAGGCCGCCGCGGCGCCAAGCTCGCCGACGAAAAAATTGCTCCAGGCGTCCATCGCGCTCCCTTCCCCTCAGCGACGCGCCGGTCGTCGCGGCTTGGCCTTGACGGCTTTTGCGGCCTTGGCGGCGCCTTTGGCTGTGGCCGGCAGCGTGCGGGCGAAGGCGAGCGCCGCCTGGATCAATTGCCGGCGCGTCTCGTTCGTCGCCTCCGGCAAGGCGCGCACCCAACCCTCAAGCGCCTTGCCGCGCATGATCATCGGCGCGACGCCGGGTTTCGCCAGCGCCCATTCGTTGCGCTCGGCTCCAACGCGCGCCAGCATTCCGTCATGCCGCGCCGCGCAGGTGAGATGTCCGTTGACCAGCCACGCCAACCCGCCGAACATCGCCTTTTGCTTCGCGTCATCCGCCGCGCCCAATTCCTCGTCGAGCCAGGCTTCCAGAGCCTCGTTGCGCGCCATCGCCTCCTCCCGCCGCGCCGAGACTAACGGAAATTTCATCCGCGCGCGCGCCTTGGCGGGCGAGTCTCAGGCGCTATGATCAGGCTGAATGACCGCAGCTCTCACAGTTCGCAGCATCGTCAGTCTCGCCGAAGTGCCGGCCGCGGCCTGGGACGCCTGCGCCAATCCGACCGCGCTCGCCGCAAGCCCGGCTCCTGTCGATCGGAGCGCCGGCGAACGGTTCAATCCGTTTCTCACCCATGCTTTCCTCAAGGCGCTTGAGGATTCCGGTTCGGTCGGCGGGCGCTCGGGCTGGGCGCCGGCTCACCTGCTGGTCGAAGACGCCGCCGGCCGTCTGGTCGCCGCCTCCGCCAGCTATTTCAAGTCGCATAGCCAGGGCGAATATGTCTTCGACCACGCCTGGGCCGACGCTTTTCAGCGCGCCGGCGGAAGTTATTATCCCAAGCTGCAGATCGCGGCGCCCTTCACGCCTGTCACCGGACGGCGCCTGCTGGTCGCAACTGAGGCGCCGCCTGGCGCCGCGGAGGCGCTTGTCGCGGGCTGGCGCGCGTTGCGCGAAGCCGTCGAAGCGTCGTCGATCCACGTGACCTTCAGCGACCCCGCCGACACCGAGCGGCTACGCCAGTCCGGTTTCCTTGTGCGCGCCGGCGAGCAGTTTCATTTCATCAACGAAGGCTATCGCGATTTCGACGATTTCCTCGCCGCGCTGGCTTCGCGCAAACGCAAGGCGATCAAGCGCGAGCGCCGCGAGGCTCTGGGCGAGAATATCGAAGTCGATCTCCTGACCGGCGCCGACATCAAGGCCGAACATTGGGATGCATTTTTTGCCTTCTACATGGACACCGGCTCACGAAAATGGGGTCGGCCTTATCTCACCCGCGCCTTCTTCGCGCGCATCGGGGCGACCATGGCCGACCGCGTCCTGCTGGTCATGGCGCGACAGGGGCGCAAATACATCGCGGGCGCGATCAATTTCATCGGTGACGATGCGCTCTATGGGCGCAACTGGGGCGCGATCGTCGAGCGGCCATTTCTCCATTTTGAAATCTGCTATTATCAGGCGATCGAATTCGCCATCCGTCGCGGTCTCGGGCGGGTCGAAGCGGGTGCGCAGGGGGAACATAAATTGTCGCGCGGCTACCGGCCCGTCGCGACCTATTCCGCCCATGAATTCGCCGACGCCCGTTTCCAGCGCGCCGTCGCCGACTATCTGGCGCGCGAGCGCCCGGCGGTCGCTGAGGCGATCGAGGACTATGCGGAGCGTCTGCCGTTTCGCCACGACGATTGAATTCGCCAGTTGAGGAGAGCCCGGTGAGCGCGTCCTACGATCCGCAGAATATTTTCGCCAAGATCCTGCGCGGCGAAGCCGGCTGCGTGCGCGTCGACGAGGACGAGGTCTCGCTCGCCTTCATGGACATCATGCCGCGCGCCGAGGGACATGTTCTCGTCATCCCCAAGACCGCGGCGCGCAATCTCTTCGACATTAGCGCCCCGGAACTCGCCCGTCTCATGCCGGCGGTTCAGCGGATTGCCCGCGCCGTGAAATCCGGCATGGCGGCCGAGGGCGTCGTCCTGCAGCAGTTTAACGAGAGCGCCGGTGGACAGGTGGTCTTCCACCTGCACTTTCATGTTCTGCCGCGCTGGAGCGGCGTCGCGCTGCGCCCGCCGGGCGGCCCGATCGTTCAGGCCGCTGAACTCGAAGTCCACGCAGCCAAGATCCGCGCCGCGCTCGCGGCGCAATGACAGGATCGGCGGCGCGCCTTAAGCGCGCCGCTCTTTGCTTTGATCAGCTCGCTTGCGGCTCGCTCGACGAGTCTTCGCTCGGCGACTCCTCTTCCGGCTGCTCGTCCGCCCGCTTGCGGGCGCGCGGCTTGCGGCCGGTCGGCTCGGACTCGGCGCGTTTGCGCCCCGCAACGATGACGTCGCGCTCAGGCTGCGGCTGGGCGGGACCCTCGGGATAGACGAAGCCAAGCTTCTTCACCCCGTCGTCGCCGGCGGTGACGACGACGCGCACCACGCCGCCGTTCTTCAACCGGCCAAACAGCACCTCGTCGGCCAACGGCGTCTTGATCTGGGTCTGGATGACGCGCGCCATCGGCCGCGCGCCCATCGCCTCGTCATAGCCGTTCTTGACCAGCCAGGCGCGCGCCTCCTCGGCGAGTTCGATCGTCACATTGCGATCGGCAAGTTGCGCCTCGAGCTGCAGGATGAACTTGTCGACCACCTGCGCGATGACCTCTTCTGGCAAGCGCGAGAAAGGCACGATCGCGTCGAGCCGGTTGCGGAACTCCGGCGAGAACAGACGATTGATCGCCTCGGTGTCGTCGCCCTCGCGCCTGGAATGATGGAAGCCGAAGGCCTCCCTGGCGAGATCCTGAGCGCCGGCGTTGGTCGTCATGATCAGGATGACGTTGCGGAAGTCGATCTGCTTGCCCGAGTGATCGGTCAGCTTGCCGTGGTCCATGACCTGCAACAGGATGTTGAAGAGGTCGGGATGAGCCTTCTCGATCTCGTCGAGCAGCAGCACACAATGGGGATGCTGGTCGATCGCGTCGGTCAACAAGCCGCCCTGATCGAAGCCGACATAGCCGGGGGGCGCGCCGATCAGCCGCGAGACGGTGTGGCGCTCCATATATTCCGACATGTCGAAGCGGGTCAGCTCCAGCCCGAGGCTAACAGCGAGCTGGCGCGCCGCCTCGGTCTTGCCGACCCCGGTCGGGCCGGAAAAGAGATAGCAGCCAATCGGCTTTTCCGGATCGCGCAGGCCGGCGCGGGCAAGCTTGATCGCCGAAGCCAGCGCCGACAACGCTGCGTCCTGGCCA
The DNA here is from genome assembly GCA_004799435.1 of Bradyrhizobium sp. GTDB lineage: Bacteria > Pseudomonadota > Alphaproteobacteria > Rhizobiales > Beijerinckiaceae > Roseiarcus. The sequence continues at coordinate 503 of SSMV01000058.1, read as the reverse complement.
TAGACGACACGCTTGAGCGTCTCGTCGAGATGCTGCAGCACCTCGGCGTCGTCCTTCGAGACCGACTTTGGCGGAATGCGCGCCATCGAGGCGATCGTCGCCTCGATTTCCTTGACGCCGATCGTCTTCTTGCGCTTGGCCTCGGTTACCAGCATTTGTGAAGCGCCGGTCTCATCGATCACATCGATCGCCTTGTCGGGCAGCTTGCGGTCATGGATGTAGCGCGCAGACAATTCGACGGCGGCTTTCACCGCTTCCTGCGTGTAGCGCACCTTGTGGAACTCCTCGAAATAGGGCTTCAGCCCCTTGAGGATCTCCACCGTGTCGGGAACGCTCGGTTCATGCACGTCGATCTTCTGGAAGCGGCGCACCAGCGCGCGATCCTTCTCGAAATATTGCCGGTACTCTTTGTAGGTGGTCGAGCCGATGCAGCGCAGCGTTCCCTGCGCCAGGGCCGGCTTGAGCAGGTTGGAGGCGTCCATCGCGCCGCCCGAGGTCGCGCC
>SSMV01000057.1 GCA_004799435.1 Bradyrhizobium sp. | reverse complement strand
CGATAGATTAACATTATTATGGTGTAATTCATAGTCTCGACAAGAAACGCCAAGCGCCGCGCCGCCACCGGCGTCGCCAAGGGGAGTGGAGACGTGCTGTCATTCTTGCGCAGCAGTGCATCGAGCGCCAAAAAGAGCGGCGGGTTCGAGCAGAGAGACCCCGCCGAACGACGTTGTGAACCGCGCCACCGCGTTCGCCTGCAGAGCGGCAGGATACTCGATCCGCGCTGCCGCCCGATTTGCAATTGCGTCATCCGCGATCTGTCGAAGGGCGGCGCCCGCCTGCTGACGCCGCCAACGGCCGAAGTGTCGAACAATATTTTGTTCTTCGACGATCAGAAGCAGCAAATGGCGTCGGCCGAAGTCAGGTGGCGTAAAGGCCAGGAGATGGGGATCCAGTTCGCGCGCTGAGGGCGGCCTGATCCCCAGCGAACAGTCGCTCGCGCAGGCGAGCGGCGCCGCGCATGAGATTCACTGGCGAATTCGCCGCTCGCTCAAGGCTTTCCGCGCCGCCAAGCGATTGACTTCGCCGACCGATCCATAGAGAATTGCGTGTTCGACCCTTCCCCGGCAAAACCCGGGCGAGGGGTCGCGTCGTCTCAACCCATTCGTTTTCATCAACGCAGGAGAGTGGCCATTCGTCGTCCCATGAAGTCTACCGCGGCCCCGGAGAAAGGCGGGCCGCGCGTCAACCGCGACATTCGCGCCGTTCAAGTCCAACTCATTGACGCCGAGGGTCAGAACCGCGGCGTCGTCAATCTCGCCGACGCGCAGCAATTGGCCGACGAAGCCGGGCTCGACCTGGTCGAGATCGTCCCCACCGCGAGCCCGCCGGTCTGCAAGATCCTCGACTTCGGCAAGTTCCGCTTTCTCGAGCAGAAGAAATCCGCCGAGGCGCGCAAACGGCAGAAGATCGTCGAGATCAAAGAGATCAAGCTTCGGCCCGGCATCGACGACCATGATTACGAGGTCAAGATGCGCTCGGTGAAGCGCTTCTTCGAGGAGGGCGACAAGGTCAAAGTGACCCTGCGCTTCCGCGGTCGCGAAATGGCGCATACCGACATCGGCTTCAAGCTGCTGCAGCGGGTGAAGACGGAAACCGCGCCGATCGCCAAGGTCGAGGCCGAGCCGCTGATGGAAGGCCGTCAGATGGTGATGGTGCTCGCCCCGCGCTGACGGCGCGATCCGAGCCCTCGATCACTAAGCGTTGAATGGCCCCTTGCATCCCTTGCCGCCGCGCCCGGCGCGGCGGTAGGAGAAGCGCCGCGCAAGATCTCAACGCAATCAAACGAGTCGAACCCGTGACCATAGCCGAGAACGCCGCTTCCCTGGGCGTCGCCGACGCCGCTTCGCCGGCGGCCGCCACCCGCATCACCGCCTACGGCATTCTGTTCGCCGCCAGCGCCTCGCATATGCTCAACGACATGATGCAGTCGCTGGCTCCGGCGCTCTATCCGGTGTTTCGCGATCAGTTCTCGCTGACGTTCTTCGAGACCGGGGTCATCACCCTCACCTTCCAGATCGTCGCGTCGCTGCTGCAGCCGTTGATCGGTCTGGTGATCGACCGCCGCCCGGCGCCTTACGCGCTGCCCGCCGCGATGGTCTTCACTCTGGTCGGACTGGCGGCGCTCGCTTACGCGACCAGCTATCCCGCGCTGCTCGCCTCGGTCGCGCTGATCGGCGTCGGCAGCGCCGTGTTCCATCCGGAAGCCTCGCGCGCCTCGCGCGCCGCCTCGGGCGGACGCTATGGCCTGGCGCAGAGCCTCTTCCAGACCGGCGGCAATTTCGGTCAGTCGCTCGGACCGCTGATGGCGGCGGCGATCGTCGTGCCCTTCGGCCAGCACTCGGTGCTGGCCTTCACCGTGCTGGCGCTGATCGCCATTGTTCTCCTCACCTATATCGCGCGCTGGTACGCCGCCCATAGCGCCGCGCGCAAGAATGCGCCGGCGACGACGCGCAGCGCTCCGGTGTCGCGCGCGGTTGCCGCGCGCACCATGGCGATCCTGGTCGTGCTGGTTTTCTCGAAAGTCTTCTATCTCGCCAGTCTGCAGAGCTATTACACATTCTACCTGATCCAGACCTTCGACGTGTCGGTGCAGAGCTCGCAGGTGTTGCTGTTCGTCTTCCTCGCCGCCGTCGCGGCGGGCACCTACGCCGGCGGACCGATCGGCGACCGCTACGGCCGCAAGTTCGTCATCTGGCTGTCGATCCTCGGCGTCCTACCCTTCACCCTGCTGCTGCCGCATCTGGGGCTGATCGGCACGGCGATCGACAGCGTCTTCATCGGCTTGATCCTGTCCTCGGCCTTCTCGGCGATCGTCGTCTACGCGCAGGAATTGACGCCGGGCAATGTCGGCGCGGTGGCCGGTCTGTTCTTCGGCCTGTCCTTCGGGCTGGGCGGCATTGGCGCGGCGGCGCTCGGTTTCCTCGCCGACAAAACCAGCCTGAGCTTCGTCTATAATCTTTGCGGCTATCTGCCGGCGATCGGGCTCCTGACCTATTTTCTGCCCGATCTGCACGCCCGGCGGAATTGACCGGACAGGTCCGCCGCCACATTTAGGCCTCAATTTCTCGCCAGTGAGAATGAACGTTCATTCCAGAATGAACGTTCATTCCCATTGAGACGCCATGCCCACCGCCCCAACAACCGAACGCCCGCCCCTCGATCAGCCGCCGCTGGAGCGCGCCCATGCGCCCGAGGGCGAACGGCGCATGCATATCGCCGCGGCTGCCGAGCAGGTTTTCGTTCGGCACGGCTTCCACGCCGCAACGATGCAGCAGGTGGCGGAGGAAGCCGGCATGAGCGCCGGCAATCTCTATCGCTACTTTCCCTCCAAGGAAGCCTTGGTCGAAGGCATTTGCCTGCACGATCAGCGCGAGCGCGTCGGCGCCTTCCAGGCGGTGGCCCATAGCGACAATCTGCTCGCGACGCTGGAGACGCTGCTGCGCGACAATGTCGTCAATAGGCCGCTGCACAAGACGGTGCTCATTCTCGAAGTCGCCGCCGAGGCGGCGCGCAATCCGCGCATCGCCGAAATGATCCGCGCCAATGACGCCGACGTGCTGAGCGGCCTGGCGGGGCTGGTTTCGGCGGCGAAGGGGCTCGGTCAGGCAGCAGCCGAACTCGACCCGTGGTTCGCCGCCCGGCTGATGTTCACCTATGTCGGCGGCCTGTTTCGTCGCCGCGTGCTCGACGAAAATTTTGACGTCGAAGACGAGGTCGCGATGACGATGGCTCTGCTGCGCGCCCTGTTCGCCGGCGCGATTTTGCCCTCCCGCTCCCCGGAGAAGAACTGATGCGTCGCGTTCTCGTTTCTTCGCTCGGCGCTGTCGCGCTGGCCGGCGGGCTTGTCGCCGCCTTCACACTTGCGCCCGCTGCGCTTCCCTGGGCTGCGCGCGCCGAGGAAGCGGCGCGCGTCGTCGCGCCGCCAACGGTCAGCGTCGTCTCCGCCGTCGATCGTGCCTTCGTCGATCGGCTGTTCGTCTCCGGCACGCTGGTCGCGCGCGAGGAAGCCGATGTCGCCGCCGGGATCGACGGATTGACGATCGTCGAACTGCACGCGGAGGAAGGCGACGTCGTCGCCGCGGGCCAGGTGCTTGCGCGGCTCGACCGCAGCCAGATCGACGCCCAGATCGCCCAGAACGACGCCGCGACCGCGCGCGCCGATGCGGCGATCGCGCAGGCCAAGAGTTCGGTGGATCAGGCGCAGGCCCAACTCGGCTTCGCCAAGGACGATTACGACCGCGCCGCCAAACTCGGCCCGCAGATCATGGCCGCCGCTTCAATCGAGCAACGCGAGACGGCGTTGCGCACCGCGACCGCCCAGCTCGCCGCCGCGCAGCATGCGCTCGACGTGGCGCTGGCCGACCGCAAGAGCCGTGACGGCGAGCGGCGCGAGCTCGAGGTGCGTCTGGCGCGCACCGAGGTGAAAGCGCCCTTCGCCGGCCTGATCAGCGAGCGCAAGGCGCGGCTCGGCGCGATTGCCGCAAGCGCCGGCGAACCGCTGTTCCGAATCATCGAGAATGGCGACATCGATCTGGAAGCCGAGGCGCCCGAACAGGCCCTACCCCGGCTCGAAATCGGCATGAGCGCAAACCTAAGTCTGCCTGGCGTCGCTTCGCAAATCGTGGGAACCGTGCGGCTGATCGCCGCCCAAGTCGATAAGGCGAGCCGCACCGGCAAAGTGCGCATCGCGCTCGCTTCAGGCGCTCCGGCCCGCATCGGCGGCTTTGCTTCGGCTGAAGTCGTGATCGCGCGCAGCCAGGGCGTCGGCGTGCCGGCGAGCGCGGTCGAACGCGATGCAGCCGGGGCGCGCACGCTCGTGGTGCGCGATGGCGTCGTCGAGCAGCGCAAAGTCACGATCGGCGTTGCAGAAGGCGACGCCCTGGAAATCGCCAGCGGCGTCGCGTCGGGAGAGACAGTCGTCGCCCGCGCCGCCGCTTTTCTGCGTCCCGGCGACCGGGTGCGCGCGGTGCCCGAGCAAGCGCAGGGAGCCAATCCATGAGGCTCAATGTTTCGGCCTGGTCGATCCGCCAGCCGATTCCGGCGGCGGTCGGCTTCATCATTCTGACGCTGCTGGGAATCGTCAGCTTCCGCGACATGGCGGTGACGAAGTTTCCCAACATCGACATCCCGATCGTGCAGATCAAGGTGACCCAGTCGGGCGCGGCGCCGTCCGAGCTCGAGTCGCAGGTGACGAAGAAAGTCGAGGACGCCGTCTCCAACGTCAACGGCGTCTGGCACATGATTTCGACCGTTACCGACGGCTCGTCGGTGACGGTGGTGCAGTTTACCGTCGGCGCGGTCGACGTCGATCACGCGCTCAACGACGTGAAAGATCAGATCGCCAAGATCCGCGCCGATCTGCCGCGCACGATCGACGAACCGATCATCAGCCGCATCGACGCCGAAGGCCTGCCGATCGTCACCTACGCCGCCGCCGCGCGCGGCATGACCGCCGAACAACTGTCATGGTTCGTCGACGACGTGGTCGCGCGCGACGTACAGGGGATCAAGGGCGTCGGCGAAGTCAGACGGTTCGGCGGCGTCGATCGCGAGATTCGCGTCGCGCTCGATCCTGACAAATTGCTGGCGCTTGGCGTGACGGCGGCGACGGTCAACGATCAATTGCGCGCCGACAATATCGATCTTGGCGGCGGCCGCGCCGAACTCGCCGGTCAGGAACAGGCGATCCGCACGCTGGCCGGCGCCCATAGTGTCGCCGAACTGGCGGCGACGCCGATCTCCCTGCCCGGCGACCGGCGCGTGCGGCTCGACGAACTGGCTACGGTGACCGACGGCGCCGCGGAGCCGCGCACCTTCGCCCGACTGTTCGACGAGCCCATCGTCTCCTTCGGCGTCACCCGCGCCAAGGGCGCGAGCGATGTCGCGGTCGATAAGTTGATCGCCGCGCGGCTCGACCGCATCCAGGCGGCTCACCCGGAAGTGAGCTTCACCAAGGTCGACACCCAGGTCGACAATGAGCTCGGCAATTATTCCTCGACCATGGAGACGCTGATCGAAGGCGCCCTGCTGGCGGTGGTCGTCGTTCTCGTCTTCCTGCGCGATTTGCGCGCCACGCTGGTCACCGCCGTCGCTTTGCCGCTGTCGATCCTGCCGACTTTCTGGGCGATGAGCGCCATCGGCTTCTCGCTCAATCTCGTCAGCCTGCTGGCGATCACGCTGGTCACCGGCATTCTCGTCGACGACGCCATCGTCGAGATCGAAAACATCGTCCGCCATATGCGCATGGGCAAGTCGGCCTATCGCGGCGCGCTGGAGGCGGCCGACGAGATCGGTCTGGCGGTGATCGCGATTTCGCTCACCATCGTTGCGATCTTCGCGCCGGTCAGCTTCATGAACGGCATCGCCGGCCAATATTTCCGCCAGTTTGGCCTGACCGTCGCGATCGCGGTCCTGTTCTCGCTCCTGGTGGCGCGCTTCGTCACGCCGGTGGTCGCCGCCTATTTCATGCGCGCGCCCGATGAGCCGGTCCATCGCGAGGGCGCGATCATGCGCGGCTATACCCGTCTGGTGCGCGCCTCCGTGCGCCATCGCTGGATCACGCTCGCCGCCGGAATCGCGATTTTTATCGCCTCGCTGGCGGCGACCTCGCTGCTGCCTTCCGGCTTCCTGCCGGCCGACGACACCTCGCGCGCTTTGCTGGCGCTCGAACTGCCGCCGGGCTCAAGGCTCGACGACACCGATCGCGTCACGCGCGGCATTTCCGATCAGCTCCAGAAAATGCCCGAGGTGCGTTCGGTGCTGATCTATGGCGGCGAGATTCTCGGCGCGGGCGCCGAGCCGCGCAAGGCGACCTTCGTCATCAATTTCGTCAAGAAGTCGGAGCGCGCCGCGACTCAGAAGGATCTGCAGGCCCGCATCGGCGCGATGCTCGCCTCCACCGCCGATATCCGCTACTGGTTCGTCAAGGACAATGGCCAGCGCGACGTGTCGCTGATCGTCGCCGGACCTGACATCAAGGCGATCAACGACACCGCCAATCAACTCGCCAGCGAGATGCGCTCGATCCCGGCGCTCGAGAATCCGATCTCGACCGCCGAACTCGACCGGCCGGAGTTGCGCATCACGCCCAAGCGCCAGCTCGCCGCCGATCTCGGCGTCTCGTCGGAAGCGCTTTCCGAAACGATCCGCGTTGCGACGCTCGGCGACATCGACGCCAATCTCGCCAAATTCGACGCCGGCGACCGGCTGGTGCCGATCCGGGTCGAACTCGACCAGAGCGCGCGCGGCGACGTCGGACGTCTGCAGGACCTGCGGGTCGCCACGGCGAGCGGCGGCGCGGCGCCATTGTCGGTGCTGGCGGATTTCCTTGTCGATCACGGCCCGACCGCAATCAACCGCTACGACCGCACAAGGCGCGTCACCATCGAGGGCGATCTCGCCGGCGATGCGCCGCTCGGCGCGGCGGTGGCGGCGATCAAGGCGCTGCCGGCGGCCAAGCATCTGCCGCCTGGCGTCGAGATTCGCGAGACCGGCGACGTCGAGGTGATGAGTGAAGTGTTCCAATCCTTCGCCGAAGCGATCGGCGCGGGCGTGCTGATGGTCTTCGCGCTGCTGGTGCTGCTGTTTGGCAGCTTCCTGCAACCGGTCACCATTCTCGTCTCGCTGCCGCTTTCGGTCGGCGGCGCGATCGGCGCGCTTCTGCTGACCCATAAGGCAATCTCGATGCCGGTGGTGATCGGCATCCTGATGCTGATGGGCATCGTCACCAAGAACGCGATCATGTTGGTCGATTTCGCCGTCGAGGAAATTGGCCGCGGCGCGCCGCGGCTCGAGGCGCTGGTCGAAGCGGGACGCAAACGCGCGCAGCCGATCGTCATGACGACGATCGCCATGGCGGCGGGCATGTTCCCCTCGGCGCTGGGCCTTGGCGACGGCGGCGGCTTTCGCTCGCCAATGGCGATCGCCGTGATGGGCGGGCTCATCGCTTCGACCGTGCTGTCGCTGATCTTCGTTCCGGCGGTCTTCACGTTGATGGACGATCTCGGCCGGCTGACCTGGCGCCTGTTTGGCCGCTTCGTCGGCGAGACCGACGAGCCCGATCGTCCCCATCCGATACACGAGCCGGCTCGCCACTCCGGTCCGCCTGAAGGTTTCCCCGCGGCGGCGGAATAAGGCCGGCCAGTCCGCCTCGCGGAACTCGGGCCGAAGCAGGAGCGTTTTATCCCCGGCGCCTCAGCCAAGGCCGGGGATAACAGGCGATGAGCCTCGCACCGCAGCTTCCGACGGCGCAATCGCGAAACGGCGGCGAGGCGACGGACGAGCCGCCGGGCACGCTGACAACCCTGATTCCGGCGCGGCTCGAACGCCTGCCATGGGGGCGGTTTCACACCCTGGTCGTCGTCGCGCTGGGGGTGAGTTGGATTCTCGACGGGCTTGAGGTCACGCTCGCCGGCTCGATCGGCGCGGCGCTGAAATCGAGCCCGGCGTTGCGCTTCAGCGATCCCGAGGTCGGGGCGGCGGGAACCGCCTATCTCGTCGGCGCCGTGCTTGGCGCGCTGGTCTTTGGCTGGCTCACCGACCGGCTTGGCCGCAAGCGGCTCTTCTTCACGACCATCGCCGTCTATCTCGCCGCGACCGCGCTGACCGGTCTCGCCTGGAACCCGTTCACCTTCTTCTTTTTCCGCTTCCTCACCGGCTGCGGCATCGGCGGCGAATATGCGGCGATCAATTCGACGATTCAGGAACTCATCCCCGCCCGCTATCGCGGCCATATGGACCTGATGATCAACGGCAGCTTCTGGGTCGGCGCGGCGATCGGCGCGGTGGTCGCCGCGGTCCTGCTCAATCCCGCCTGGCTCGGCCCCGAGCTCGGCTGGCGATTCGCCTTCCTCATCGGCGCGGGCCTCGGCCTCATCGTGTTCTTCATGCGCATGTGGATTCCCGAAAGCCCGCGATGGCTGATCATTCACGGACGCAAAGAGGAAGCCGAAGCGAGCGTCGCTGAAATCGAACAGCGCTTTGAAGCGGCGGGCGTGCAACTCCCGCCCGTCGATCAAAGCGCCGCGATCCGCTTGCGGCCGCGCAGTCACACGCCGCTCGCGGAAGCCTTCGATACGCTGTTTCGCCGCAACGCGCTGCGCGCCAAGGTGGGGCTGACGCTGATGGCCGCCCAGGCGTTTTTCTACAATGCGATCTTCTTCACCTACGCTTTGGTGCTGACCAAGTTCTACGGCGTCGCGGCGAGCGATGTCGGCTGGTACATCCTGCCCTTCGCGCTCGGCAATTTTCTCGGGCCCGTCCTGCTCGGACGATTGTTCGACACGCTCGGCCGTCGCGTAATGATCGCCGCGACCTATGGTCTGTCGGCGGCGTTGCTTGTCGTCTGCGGCGCGCTCTTCGCACTCGGCCTGTTGTCGGCGGCGTCGCAGACCATCGCCTGGATGATCGTCTTCTTCTTCGCTTCGCCCGCCGCCAGCGCCGCCTATCTGACGGTCAGCGAGACATTTCCATTGGAGATTCGCGCACTCGCCATCGCTGTCTTTTACGCGATCGGCACCGGACTCGGGGGCGCGGCCGCGCCCATCGTCTTCGGTTGGCTGGTGGCGAGCGGCTCGCGCATGAGCGTCTTCGCCGGCTATGTTTTCGGCGCTCTCCTCATGGCGGTCGCGGCCTTGGTCGCCGGGCGCTACGCGATCAAGGCGGAGCGCAAGCCGCTCGAAGCGGTCGCGCCGCCCCTATCGGCATTGTCGGCCTCGGGCGATTGAGCCGCCGATCAAATCAACCCAGAGTTGGCGCGCCGTCACGCTGCGCGGCGAGCCGCAAACGTTGTTCGGCCGGGACGACCTCATGCCCGGCCGCGTCGACCAGCGCGACGCGCAGCGCTTCGCCGGTTGCGCGCGCGCAATAGGCGAGCGGCGGCGGACGATCGTCCGACAGCCAGTGATCGCTCCATTCCGTCAAGGCGAGGAAAGGCAGGCGCAGCGAAGCGCTCATCGGCGTCAGCCAATATTCCGGGCGGGCGCGGCGGCCGGGCTCGCGATAGTCGCGTCGCGCCAGCAAGCCGGCGGCGGTGAGCCGCTTGAGGCGATTGGCGAGAACCGTGCGCGGCGCGCCGAGCTCGGCGGCCAGATCGTCGAAGCGGCGAAGACCAAATAACGCCGAGCGCAAGATCATCAGGCTCCAGCGATCGCCGATCAGCGCGAAGGCGCGCGCGAGGTTGCAGGTTTCGAGCGGCAGCGGCGAGCGGCGCGGCGGAGATTTGGCCGGCATGGATCCCTCGAGTTGAGTCGCAATTGCGGATTCAGCATGAGGGAGCGATGGCTAATTTTCCGTTGCCGCCCATGCGCCGCTCGCCTCGCGACATGCGCTTAAACCGGCCTTAACCGATCTCCGTCAATTTGACGGGGTCGGCTGCCCTGTCGGTCGCCGCACGAGTTCCGAGTGTCGCCAATGCGTGAGGATATGCCCGACGTCGTCGAAGTCCCGGCCGGTCGTAGTCGGCTGCTGTCGCGTTTGTATCGCGACGTCGGGTTGGCGGCGATCGCCGCCGAGCTGAACCTGCCCGCCGCCGCCTTCGAGGCGGAAATCAGCGAGGCGGTGGAGCGCGGCCTGCGCTATCTCGCTCCGCAGCGGGCGCTCGATCTCGCGTCCTGACGGCGCCTCAGCCCGTTAACTGTCGCGAATTCGCGTCGATCCATTCGAAGGCGCGCATCACGCCGCGCAATTCGGCGAGCCCCTTCAGACGCCCGACATGCGAATAGCCGGGGTTGATCCGGGCCTTGCCAATGTCGTCGGCGAGCAGATGGCCGTGGTCGGGGCGCATCGGAATCTCCGCGTCGGCGCGGCCGGCGTTGCGTCGGCGCTTTTCCTCGTCGAGCAGCGCGCGCACCAGCGCCACCATATCGACGTCGCCCGACAGATGTTCCGCTTCGACGAAAGAGCCGTCGGCTTCTCGCGCGACATTGCGCAAATGGGCGAAATGCACGCGCGGCCCGAATTCCCTCGCCATCGCGACGAGATCATTGTCCGGGCGCGAGCCGAGCGAGCCCGCGCATAGCGTAATGCCATTGGCTGGCGACGGCGCGGCGGCGAAAAGCGCGCGATAGTCGGCGGCGGTCGAGGCGACGCGCGGCAGGCCGAAGAGCGAGATCGGCGGATCGGCGGGATGAAGCGCCAGACGCGCTCCGAGTTCCTCGGCCATCGGCCCGATCTCGCCGACGAAGGCGAGGAGATTGGCGCGCAGATCGTCGGCGGTGAGGCCTGCGAAAGCGCTGAGCGCCTCGGCGAATTGCGCGCGATTATATTCGGACTGGCGCGCCGGCATGCCGCCGATGACGTTTTTCTCGATCACCGCGAAGGCTTGCGCATCGAGTTCGGCGAAGCGCGCGCGAGCCGCGCTCAAGGCGGCGGCGGGGTAATCCTGTTCGGCACCGGGGCGACGCAAAACGAACGCATCATAGGCGACGAAGGCCGGAAAATCGAAACGCAACGCCAGCCCTTTCGCGCTGGTCGGGTAGCGCAGATCGGTGCGCGTCCAATCGACGATCGGCATGAAATTGTAGCAGACCGTCCTGACGCCGGCGCGAACGAGATTGGCGAGACTGTCTTTCCAGGCGTCGATGTCGCGCCGCCAGACCCCGTCGCGTCGCTTGATCGCATCGGAGACGGGAATCGATTCGCAGACGTCCCAGGAAAGCCCGGCCGCCTCGATGATGCGTCGGCGCTCGACGACATCCTCGAGACGCCATGACCGACCGTCGTAGAGATGGTGGAGCGCAGTGACGATGCCCTGCGCCCCGGCCTGTTTGGCGTTATCTAAAGTGACGGGATCGTCCGGTCCGAACCAGCGCCAAGTCTGTCGCACGTGACGGCCCCGCCTCTTTACGTCGCGGCGCTCAGGCGAAGACGATTGCGGCGACGATCGCGGCGACGATCACCCATAGGACGATGCCGCACAAGACGACGACGGCGGTGTAGCCGATCGCCTTGTCCTCGGGGGTCTTCATCAGCATCGGCGCGCCGATCCAGAAGAGATAGAGCCCATAGAGGCCAAGGATACGAAGTATGCCGAGTGCCGGAATCAGCGCGAAGACGCCGACCAGCCAGGCGGGCGTCATCGAATAGACCGACAGCTTCAACGCGCTCGCCTGGTTCTTCTGGCCGCCGAACGTCGGCGCGAGCGCATCGGCGATCAGCGCCATGACGTAGACGATGACGAACGTCAGCAGATACTGAACGATCGCCGCGGCGAGGCTGCCGACGATTCCGACGTGGATGAACAGCAACCCGAGAAAGCCGCAGACCGCGGGGATCGCCGCCAGGATCGCGACATAATTGCTGAAAAGAAATTGCGGGTCGCCGGGCTCCCCTTCGATCGCCAGCCACTCGGTTTTCGGCGTCATAATGATCGCTTTGACGCGCTCGACAAGGTTCATGAAGGCCTCCCCTCCCGCCGGAGCGACCTGAGGCTCGGCGACGGCGGTGATGTTAGCCCCGGTCCGGGCGCCGCGCCAGCTTAGGCGAGGCGGCGACGCGGGAAAACCTGAATAGAGAAAAGGCGCCCGGCCGAAGCCGGACGCCCCGATTGCGATTCGCCTTCCGGGCGAAATTAGTGCGCCGCCGCCTTTTCCGCGCCGATGCCCGTTTGAGAGCGCACAAATTGCGCCTCATAGGCCGCCCTCTCCTTGGCCGCGGTCGCCGAATTGTCGGTGACCGAGAACAGCCAGCAGCAGAAGAAGCCCAGCGGCATGCTGAAGATCGCCGGCGACGTATAGGGGAACCAGGCGCTGCCCTTCGCGTTGCCGAAGACCGCTTCCCAGATGCCCGGGCTGACCACCGTCAACCCCACCGCACAAATCAGGCCGACGAAGCCACCGATAAAGGCGCCGCGCGTCGTCAACCCTTTCCACAGCATCGACAGCAGCAACACCGGGAAGTTGGCGCTCGCCGCCACCGCGAAGGCAAGGCCGACCATGAACGCGACGTTGATCTTCTGGAAGATCACGCCGAGGATAATGGCCACAATGCCGAGCACGACGGTGGTGATGCGCGAGGCGCGCACTTCCGCCGCTTCATCCACCCGCCCGTGCCGGAACACCGACGCATAGAGATCGTGGCTCACCGCGCTGGCGCCCGAGAGCGTCAGGCCAGAGACCACCGCGAGGATCGTCGCGAAGGCGACCGCCGCGATGAAGCCCTTCATCAGATCGCCGCCAACTGCGGCGGCAAGATGAATGGCCGGCATATTGGCGCCGCCAATCAGACCCTTCGTGATGTCGCCGCCGACATGATAGGCGGGGTCCGGCCCCACCATCACGATCGCGCCGAAGCCGATGATGAAGGTCAGGATGTAGAAATAGCCGATGAAGGTGGTCGCCCAGAACACCGACTTGCGCGCTTCCTTCGCGTCACGAACGGTGAAGAAGCGCATCAGGATATGGGGCAGACCCGCGGTGCCGAACATCAGCGCCATGCCCAGCGAAATCGCCGAGATCGGATTGGCGACCGCCGCGCCGGGCAACATGATCTTGTCATGCTGCGGGTGCACTTCGATCGCCTTGGCGATCAGGGCGTTGAAGTCGAAGCCGAAGGCGGCGAGCACCAATAGCGCCATCAGGGTCGCGCCAACCAGCAGCAAGCCCGCCTTGATGATCTGCACCCAGGTGGTGGCGATCATGCCGCCGAAAGTGACGTAGATAACCATCAGGATGCCGACGAGGATGACGGCGTAGAGGTAATCCAGTCCGAACAGCAACTGGATGAGCTGCCCCGCGCCCACCATCTGCGCGATCAGATAGAAGAGCACCGTGACCAAAGTGCCGGTCGCCGCCATGGCGCGGATCGGCGTCGCCTGCAGACGATAGGAGGCGACGTCGGCGAACGTATAGCGGCCGAGGTTGCGCAGCGGCTCGGCCATCAGGAACATGATGATCGGCCAGCCGACGAGGAAGCCGATCGAGTAGATCAGGCCGTAATAGCCGGCGCTGAACACGAGCGCCGAGATGCCGAGGAACGAAGCGGCCGACATATAGTCGCCGGCGATCGCCAAGCCGTTCTGCAGGCCGGTGATGCTGCCGCCGGCGGCGTAGAAGTCCTTGGCCGTGCGCGTGCGCATGGCCGCCCAATAGGTGATGCCGAGCGTCAGAAGGACGAAGGCGGCGAAAATCAGAACGGCGTTCCAGTCGGTCGCCGGGCCGGCGGCGTCAGCGGCATAGGCCGCGCTGGAAGCCGCGAGGATGAGGGTCGCAAGCGCGCCCGATTTGATCAGACGAGTCATCATTTGCCTCCCATGCCGGCGGCGTTGACGATCGCATTGTTCAGTTCGTCATATTGGCTGTTGGCGCGCATGACATAGATGCCGGTCAACAGGATCGAGGCGATGATGATGGCGACGCCGAGAATGATCCCGATCGTGATGGAGCCGGCGACGGGGACGGCGATGACGCTCGGCGCGAATGCGACCAGCGCGATGAAGCCGTAATAGATCACCAGCGTGATGATCGTCAGCGTCCAGCCGAACGACGTGCGCTCCGCTACGAGTTTTTGATAATTGGGATCGCTTTGGATCCGTTTGATTGTTTGTTCGTCCATTTTTCGTCCTCCCCAGATTGCGTTTTGGCGCGACGCTTATGCGCGCAAACGCCGCTCGCGCGCCGAACTCCGGCGCCGTCGGCGATTGGTTTTGACTGCGATTGAGGCGATGGGCGCCTCGGGCCGCCGATTCCCTCCCCCGTGATTAACGTCATCATGCTGAAATTTAACGGCGCCGTCGACGGCGCAAACCTAAGACCTTCGTCTAGATTCACAGGACATTCGGACCGCTGCGGGTCCGCCGGTCTCGCGTGTTTGTGCCGCCGACGGCGATCGGCTAAGTTCGAATCGGGGCTAGTCCCCGGTCGGGTTGGGGGCTATCACTCTTGGTCCCTACGGCCAGCAACCCCATATTGACGCCAGGCGCGGATGCGCGTTGAGCCGAGATAGCGCCATACAGGGCCGACTCGATGGATTTCCTCAAGCCACGGTTGCACCGCATGAACCGCCGCCGCCGCATTTACGAAGGCAAAGCCAAGGTCCTTTACGAGGGACCGGAGCCCGGCACGCTGGTCCAGCATTTCAAGGACGACGCGACGGCGTTTAACGCGAAGAAACATGAGGTTATCGAGGGCAAGGGCGTCCTGAACAACCGCATTTCCGAATATATTTTCCTTCGTCTCAACGAGATCGGCGTGCCGACGCATTTCATGCGCCGTATCAACATGCGCGAGCAGTTGATCCGCGAGGTCGAGATCATTCCGCTCGAAGTCGTCGTGCGCAATGTCGCCGCTGGTTCGCTGTCGACCCGTCTGGGGATCGAAGAAGGCACTCAGCTGCCGCGCTCGATCATTGAATTCTATTATAAAAATGACGCGCTCAACGACCCGATGGTGTCGGAAGAGCACATCACGGCTTTCGGCTGGGCTTCGCCCCAGGAGATCGACGACGTGATGGCGCTGGCCATCCGCGTCAACGACTTCCTCACCGGCCTGTTTCTCGGCGTCGGCATCCGCCTCGTCGACTTCAAGATCGAATGCGGACGGCTGTGGGAAGGCGACAATATGCGGATCGTCGTCGCCGACGAGATCAGCCCCGACTCCTGCCGGTTGTGGGACGTGAAGTCGAACGAGAAAATGGACAAGGACCGCTTCCGCAAGGACCTCGGCGGCATGATCGAGGCTTATACGGAAGTCGCGCGCCGGCTCGGCGTCATCCAGGAAGGCGAGAGCGCGCTCGCGGCCGCCGGCCCTCGCCTGGTGAAGTGAACTTTGCCAATCGGCGCGCGGGTTCGCCCCGGCGTCGATTCGGCTTCAAATCAGCTTTGCGTTGAAGAATTCGAGCGTGCGTGAACGCGCGAGCGTTGCGCTGGCCGGGTCATAGGCCGCATTGCCGTAGCGATTGAAGGCGTGGCCGCCGGTCGGATAGGTGTAAACCGGCACGTCGGGATGAGCTGCAGAGATAGCGCGCACCCCATCGAGCGGGATATGGGCGTCCTTCTCGCCAAAATGCAGCATCGTCGGCACGCGCGGCTTGAGCGCGTTGAGACCGATGATGCCGCCGCCATAATAGCCAACTGCCGCATCGACACCTTCCAGATTGGCGGCCGCCATCCAGGCAAGCGTGCCGCCGAGGCAATAGCCGACGACGCCGACCTTGCCGCCAGCCTTGGCCGCCTTGGCGGCGGCGGCGACATCGAGCAGCATCGCGTCGCGACCGATCGCCTGAGAGAGAGCGCTGCCCCGCGCCATCGATTCGGGGTTGTACTCCGCATCAAAGCCTGGCTCGCCGCGATCGAAGATCGCCGGCGCGATCGCCAGATAGCCGTCGGCGGCGAAGCCGTCGGCGACCCAGCGGATATGCGCGTTGACGCCGAAAATCTCCTGCACGACGACCAACGCGCCGCGCGCTTTGCCCTGCGGCTCAGCCTTCCAGGCGCGCAATTGAAAGCCGTCGCTCGCCTTCAGCTCGATCCATTCGCCCATGCTTGCGCTCCTCTATTGCTGTTGGAGTTTCGCCCGTTGCGCGACCGCGATGCCGCCCGCCACGAGGGCCAGCGCAACAATATGATAGGGCGCGAAAGGCTCGCCGAGCAGAACCACCGCCATCAGCGCGCCAAAGACCGGCACCAGATTGACGAAAACGCCGGCGCGGCCCGGACCGATCAGCTCGACCCCGCGAATGTAGAAGAGTTGGCCGGCAAAGGCTGGCCCCAGGGCCGCGACGAGCAGCAGCAGCCATCCCATCCAGCCTGGGCGAATGAAATCGCCCGCCGCCGTCTCCGCGACGAAGAGCGGGGTCGAGGTGACGAAGGCGGCGATCGCCAATCCGGCTAGGAAACCAACGCCCGAGACGCGCGGGCGATCGCGCAGCGCCAGCGTGTAGCCGGCATAGAGGAAACAGGCGGCCAGCACCATCAGATCGCCCATGTTGAAGGCGAGCGCGGCGAGGCGCGCCAGGCTGCCCTGCGCTGCGATCGTCGTCACGCCAAGCATGGTGGCCGCGACGCCAAGCGCCTGCAACGGCGCGACCTTCTCGCCGAAGCCGATGCGCGCGGCGATCAGGACGAAAGCCGGAATGGCGCCCTGGATGATCGACAGATTGATCGCGCCGGTGCGATGCGCGGCGGCGTAATAGAGCGCGTTGAAGCCGGTGAAACCGAGCGCGCCCATCGCCCCGACATAGAGCCAGTGCGCGCGCAATGCGGCGAAATCGGCGGCCAATCTCTTGCGGGCGGCAAAGAGAATGAGCGGCGCGGCAATCGCCCAGCGCCCCCAGGTCAGCGTCATCGGCGCGATCTCGCCCACCGCGAGACGGCTGACGATCGCATTGGCCGCCCAGATGAGCGCGGTCAAAGTCAGCAGCAGGATCGGGCTGTCCCAGACGGCTCGCCAGGATCGCGCCGGGGCGGTGGTCGACAAATCGGTCAAGGAGCGTCGCCTTGCGCCTCATCGCGCGGGGCGGCGAGAGGTTGGGTTGATGTGCGAGCGAAGTCTCTCGGGCCAATAGGGCGCCGTGCGCGCGAAGGCAACGGCCGCGCGTTCAAGCCGCCGTGAGCGGCCAAAACGAAAGCGGCGCCGGACTGGCCGGCGCCGCGGGGTCTTCAGGCTGAAGAGGTTTCGATCAGTACTTGCGAACCAGCGGAGCCGGCGGCGGAGCCTGGGTGTCGAGCATCCAGCGCAGACCGATGCGCAGATCGTTGGAGGCGAGCTCGCTCTTTGAATAGACCGTGTAGCCTTGGCAGGAGAAGCCGCTGGGGCTGCCGGGGCTCAAGCAATGCGACACGCCCGAGGTAAACCTGCCGTAGTCGAGATAGCGATAGCCGAGATCAAGCTTGAGATTCTGCGTGACATCGAAGCTCAGGCCGAGCATCGCTGCCCAGGCGAAGCTCCACTTGCCGCCGTCGTCGAGATAGCCGCCGACCGGGCTCGGCGGATTGCCGCCGACAGCGGCGAAGCCGGTGTCGGTCATGCCCGACAGCTTGTTGTAGGCGAAGCCGCCGCCGAGGCCGACGTAAGGCGTGACGCCATACCAAGTGCCGAGGTCGGCGTAGCCGTTGATCATCGTCACATAGGACGACAGATTGCCGCGATAGAAATCCGCGTATTGGCTAGCGGGCGGGGTCGGCTCGTTCAGCACTTCGAGCGTCTGGAAGCTGCTGCCGCCGCGGAATTCCTCGGTGACGTCGCCGCGTAACCAGCTGTTGAACTGATAGCCGAAGCCGAAGTCGAAGATGCCCGAGGCCGAGATGGTCGGGTTGTAGAATGTGTTGGTCGACGCCGCGTCGACAAGGAGGGCGGCGGGCAGCGGATCGGGCGAGACCGCCATGCTCGGCGCTGCGGCGTTGAAGCCGAGTCCGACGTCGCCGCGTAAATACCAGCCGTTGAACTCCATCGGCGCCGGCGGCAGCGGCTCGAGAGCCGGAGGCGGCGGCAACAGATCGGCAGCGGACGCGACGCGCGTAAGGGCGAGGAGCGCGCCGCCCGCGATGATGAGGGCCTTGAACTTGGCCATGACGAATACCCCTTCGTTTACGCGCGCCAACCAACGCCGCGCTCTTGATCGAAGAGGAAGTTCGCATGAAGTGTTTAATGCAGACTTAACCCTAAAAATTCACCTTAACCAAAGGTTACTTGGTAAGCGAAAGGTTAAGCGAGCATTGCTTTGCCATCTGCGTGACGTCGCCGAGCATAGCCGCCGCCGGCCGAGATCAATCGGCGGGCGCGCCATTGAGGCTCGCCAGCGAGACGCGCTGGCGTCCGGCGGCGTCGAAATTCTCCGGCGAAAGCCAGCGCTCGAAAGCGGCGCGGCGGCGCGGCCATTCCGAATCGAGCATCGAGTACCAGGCCGTGTCGCGATTGCGGCCCTTGATGATCATGTGCTGACGAAAGACGCCCTCGAAGGCAAAGCCAAGCCGCAGCGCCGCGCGGCGCGAGGGCGCGTTGAGCGCGTTGCATTTCCATTCGTAGCGGCGATAGCCGAGCGTGTCGAAAATATAGACCGCGAAAAGATATTGCGCCTCGGTCGCGCCGATCGTGCGCTGCATCGCCGACGTATAAAGCAGGCTGCCGACTTCGATCACGCGATGGGCCGGCTCGATGCGGAGAAAGGACTGAATGCCGACCGGCTGACCGCTCGCATTGTCGATCACCGCGAAGAACAGCGGATCGAGCGACTTTTCGCGCTCGACCATCGCCGCTTTGAAAATCGCGAGATCGGCGTAGGGACCGTCGAAGAGATAGGTCCACAGCCGATCCTTATCGCCGCCATTGCTCGCGGCGAACAGGACTTCTGAGTGACGTTCGGCGTCGAGCGGGACGAGCGTCACCCATCGCCCGGTCATCGTCACGCGCTGCGGTCTGTCGGCCGCATGCGGCGCGACCGGCGCGCCAATCGGCTGCGGCGCAAGCGCGACGGGATCGTGCATCGGAATTCCTTTCGCCGCGAGAGCGCGCATCCAGACCGCGCTCAATGATTGTCGCGCGGCGGTCCCATGGTTTGGGCGAGGCGCTGATAGCTGACCGCCGGCTTGAGCACCATGCCTTCGTCGAACTGGGCGACCATTTCACGCTGGATCTGCTGCCAGGGCGTCTGGCTTTTGGGATAGGCGAAGCCGCCGCGTTTGGCCAAGTCGGCGCGCCGCTCGGCAAGTTCGCTGTCCGCGATCAGAATATTAGCGGTGCGCCGCTTGAGATCGATGCGCACCCGATCG
>SSMV01000056.1 GCA_004799435.1 Bradyrhizobium sp. | reverse complement strand
GCTGAATTCAAGCTTTGTCGCGCGAAGATCGCCAATGTTGCGCGGCTTTACGATTCGGCGGCATGTTCATTCTTCGCCTGCGCGATGGCGGGCTTCGAGATCGCATTCGCGCCATGGCGCTTTCCGCCGCTTCGTCTCGCCTGCCGCTCGCCAATTTGTCGCGCCGCGCCCAATGGGCGCTGCTGATCGTCCTCTCGGCGCTCTTGGCGATCGGCCTGCTGGCGCTGCGCCTGCCGGCGGCCTTGCTACTCGGGCCGATGTTGGCGGCGATCGTCGTTGCGGGAAGCGGCGGGACGACACGACTGCCGCTCGCGCCCTTCTATGCGGCGCAGGCGGTGATCGGCTGCATGATCGCCGACCGGCTGCCGCTGTCGCTCGCCGGTGAAGTGGCGCGCAACTGGCCAATCTTCTTTGCCGGCGTGTTTTCGGTAATCGCCGCGGCGACGTTGCTCGGCTGGCTATTGACGATCTGGCGCGTGCTGCCGGGCGCAAGCGCGATCTGGGGTTCCTCGCCCGGCGCGGCGACGGTGATGACGCTGATGTCGGAAAGCTACGGCGCCGACATGCGGCTTGTCGCGCTGATGCAATATCTGCGCGTCGTCTGCTGCGCAGTGGTCGCTTCGCTGGTCGCGCGGCTGTGGGCGGTCGGATCGGGCGACGCCGCACCGCCAATCGAATGGCTGGCGCCGGCGCCGTTGGCGCCGCTTCTCGCCACGCTGCTGCTGACGGCCGCCGGCCTCGCGGCTGGTCTGAGCCGGCGCATCCCGGCGGGCGCGATGCTCGTCCCGCTGGCGCTGGGTCTTGTGCTCAAGGGAGCGCTCGGCCTCTCGCTCGCCCTTCCCCCGCTGCTGCTTGCGGCGTCTTACGCGATCATTGGCTGGGGCGTCGGCGCACGCTTCACGCCGGAGATCATTCGCCACGCCGCGCGCGTTCTGCCGCGGGTTCTGGCTTCCATTCTTGCGCTGATCGCGATCTGCGGCGGTTTCGCTTTCATCCTGCATCGCATCGCCGGCGTCGAACCCCTGACCGCCTTTCTCGCCACCAGTCCGGGCGGCGCGGACTCGGTCGCGATTATCGCGGCGTCGAGCAAGGTCGATTTGCCTTTCGTGATGGCGATGCAGATGACGCGCTTTCTCGTCGTCATCATCGCCGGCCCGTTCATCGCGCGCTTCGTGACAAGTCGCAGCGGCGCCGGCTGAAGCGCGGCGACTAGGACACGCTGCTCGTCTCGCGCGGTTGCAACGCGCCTGCGGGCGTCCCGGGAGGCTTGGCGGCGACGATCGCGTCGAGCAGGCCGGGAAAGCGCGCCGCGAGATCGTCGATCCGCACCGAAATCATTCGGTAGGGCCCGGCGATGCGGGTGCGCGTCACGCCGGCCTCGCGCAGGCGGGCGTAATGGTAGCTGAGGTTGGTTTTCGGCGCGTAGCCCTCGAAGGCCTGGCACGGCGCCTCGCCGCGTTCGAGTAACTGCAAAACGATCTCGCGCCGCGTCGGCTCGCTCAGCGCCTCAAGCACGGCGGACAGGTCGATCTGGTCCCGGTCGGGATGATGCAGCTCCTTGGCCATGGCGTGAATATAAGATGACGATTCGCGCCTGTGCAGCCCCTCGGGCGAGCGATTCTCACAGATGGTGACGTGGAATTTACACCTTATCCCTTTTCAATCAATGGCTTGCCGGATATCGACAGTGATAGGCCAATTTATTTGTTCAAGAATTATTGAACTCATTGACTTCGGACGCCGGAGGCACCAGTTCAATGCCTCTTGAATTGATGGAGACGTCCCTATGCTCCGCCTGCTTCCCCTCGTCCTCGGCGCCTTCGCCATTGGCGCGGAGACTTTTATGGTCTCCGGCGTCTTGCCGCAAATCTCGTCCGATCTCCACGTCACCACCGCGGCCGCAGGCTCGCTGGTGACGATTTTCGCTCTGGCCTATGCCTTCGGGTCGCCGCTGATCGCCGTCGCCACCGCGGGCGTCGAGCGCAAGCGGCTGCTGATCTTCGCCATCGGCGCCTTTGCGCTCGCCAATCTCCTCGCCGCCGTCGCGCCGAGCTTCGAAGCCCTGGCGGCGGCCCGTGCGCTGCTGGCGCTGACGGCCGGCTCCTTCATGCCGGCCGCCGTCGCTTTCGCCGCCGCGCTCTTCACCGCTGAACATCGCGGCCGCGCCATCGCGACGATCTATGGCGGCATGACCGCCGCGACCGTCGTCGGCGTGCCGGCCGGCGTCTATCTCGCCTCGCTGGCGAGTTGGCGCGCACCCTTCTTCGGCGTCGCAGTGCTGGCGGCGCTTGCGGCCGTTGGCGTCGCCACCCTGTTGCCGAGCCAGCCGGGCGTACGCGCCGCGGGCTTTGGCGAGCGCATCGCGGTGGCGCGGCGTCCGGCCGTGCTGCAGATGCTGACGCTGACGACGCTCGCGCTCATCGGGCCTTTCGCGATCAACACCTTCTTCGGCGTGCTGGCTGAACAGGCGCTCGGCATCGGCGGCGACAAGCTCGCTTTGGTGCTCGCCTTCTTCGGAATCGTCAGCTTCGCCGGCAGCCAGTTCGGCGGCTTTGCGGCCGATCATTGGCCGCGCGAGCGCTTTCTGCTGATCGTCTTTATCGTGCTGATCGCCGCCTTTCCGTTGATGTCGCTTGGGCCGATGCTTGGCGGCGTCGCCGGCGCGGCGCTGCTCTTCATCGGGCTGGGGTTTTGGGGTCTGTTCGGCTGGGCCTTCCCGATCGTCCAGCAGGCGCGGCTCGTCAGCCTCGACCCGGCGATGGCGCCGATCACGCTGTCGCTCAACATCTCGGCGCTTTATATCGGCGTCGCCATCGGCGCCTCGCTCGGCGCCGGCGTCATCGCCCGCTGGTCGCTTGACGCGCTCGGTCTGGTCGCCGGAGCGAGCGAGATCCTCGCGCTCGCCTGGCTTCTGCTGACCGGCGCCCGCAAGCCGGCCGACGAAGCGACGCAATGCCCGAGCGCGGGCGATGCGCCCCGCTTCGCCGCAGGCGAATAGACCCCACCTGCATCAGCCGACAGCGGCGCGCGCTCCAATCTTGGGGCGCGCGCCGTTCGCCAATTCGGTCCTGCGCCATTGCGCAAACCGGACCACAATTCTAAGGCTGCGCAGCCCAATTGAGAGGCCGCCTTGCCTGACGCTCCGAATGCGCCGTTGCAACTCTTCATCATTCGTCACGGCGAGACCGAGTGGTCATTGTCGGGCCGGCACACCGGCATCTCCGAAATCCCGCTAACCCCGCGTGGCGAAGATGAAGCGCGCGCGCTGGCGCCGATGCTGCGCCGGATCGCCTTCACCCATGTGCTGACGAGCCCGCGTCAGCGGGCGCGGCGCACCTGCGAACTCGCGGGTCTTGGCGGCGGGGCTGAGATCGAGCCCGATCTCGCCGAATGGCTATATGGCGACTATGAGGGTCTGACCTCGACCGAAATCAAAACGCGACAGCCGGGCTGGGAAGTTTTCGCCAATGGCTGCCCCGGCGGCGAGACGCCCGATCAAGTGGCGGTGCGCGCAGACCGGCTGCTGCAGAAGCTTCGCGGGCTCAGCGGCGCGGTCGCGCTCTTCACCCATGGCCATATCGGCCGTTCGCTCGGCGTGCGCTGGATCGGCCTGCCGATTGGCGTCGCCGGGCGCTTCTGGCTGCGCACCGCATCGGTGAGCATTCTCGCCTATGACCCGGATCATCGCGACGTTCCGGTCATCGCGCTGTGGAACGAGATCCCCCGCGCGTGACGCCTCAGGCGCCGGGGTAATCCTCGATCCGTCCCACCGCCGGCTCGCGCGCTTCGCGCAGGATCTCGCCGACTTGCTCGACCTTGCGCATGACGCGCAGCACATTGCGATTGGCGAGTTTCTCGAGATCGCGTTCGGAGAAGCCGCGCCGGATCAGCTCGGCGAAGAGCTTCGGAAAACATCCGACATGCTCCAGACCGATCGGCTCGGGGCCGCCGTAATAATCGGAACCGATGCCGACATGGTCGATCCCGGCCGTCTCGACCAAATAGACGATATGATCGACGACCTCGACAAGCGTCGCGCGCGGCGCCGCGCCCTGGCGCGCTTCGAGCGCCGCGATGCGCGCCTTGGGATCGGCCGCCAGCGGCGCCTTGCCATAGGCGTCGAGCGAGCCGCGCAGCCAGTTGCGTAAAGCCTGCGATACGAAGCCGGGCACGAAAGTCGCGAGCACCGCGCCGCCATTGTCTTTCAGCCGCCGCAACACATCGTCGGGCGCGTTGCGTGGATGGTTGCAAAGCGAAAAGGCGTTGGAATGCGAGAGCAGGATCGGCGCTTCGCTGACATCCAAAAGCTTGCGAATGCCGTCATGCGACACATGCGCGCCGTCGACGATCATGCCGAGCCGATTGCATTCGCCGATCACCGCCCGGCCGAAGGCGTTGAAGCCGCCGTTGCGCGGCGCGTCGGTCGCCGAATCGACCCAGTCGAGCGTTTCGTTATGGCAGGGGATCAGCATGCGCGCGCCCGCCGCATGCCACAGCCGCAAGGGGGCGAGCGCATTCTCCAGACCGACGCCGCCCTCGACGACAATATAGGAAGCGATCTTGCCGGCTTTCTTCGCCCGCGCGAAATCGGCCGCCGAACGCGCAGGGTGAAACACGTCGGGATGGGTCGCCTCGATGCGGCGGATGACGTCGATCTGTTCGAGCGCGGTGCGGGCGGGATGCGGCGCCGAGGTCGGCTGAAAGGCGGCCCAGAATTGCGCGCCGACGTTGCCCTGGCGCAGGCGCGGAATGTCGGTGTCGCTCTCGGGATGGACGCGGGTCAGATCATAGGCGCGAACGTCGCCACGCGCCCGCTTGTCGACCCGGATCGTCCAGGCGAGATCATTATGGCCGTCGAATAGCGGCGCGCGCGTCAGCAAGGCTTCAGCTTGAGCCAGCGTCTCGTCTTTCGCCATTGCTGCAGCGAATCCCCTTTTTATGCGCGCCGATGCAATCATCATTCGCCCGTGTGCGCCAGCGCCGGGTTGGTTAACCGCCTCGCCTGCTTGTCAATTCGACCCTGCGGCTGATAATGCCGCGCGAAGTGAGCGGCCCCCCGGCCGCCGGCGACAGGCGGATAACGGCGATTATGGGCGCTGGGGCAAAATCGGGGCGCGACATCGTCGCCTATTTCGCCGGCCACCTGGCCAATCTCGCCAATGGCAATGACGCGCTGGCCGACGACGAAGAGTTCGTTCTAGTCAAACCCTTCCATCTCTTTGAACGCGTGCGTCGCTTGCTGACCGGCAATCGCCGCTATTCCGACGGGTTGCTCGGCGTCTGGGCCTATCCGCCGCCTGACGGCGCCGAGGAGGCGGCCGAATTCTATTTTGACCGCGTGCTCGACCGGCCGATCGCGGCGCGGCGCGGCGAGCCGACTTCGGCCGATAATCTCGCGGCGCTGGTGGCGACCCGCGCCGTCGGCCCGCTGGGCGCGGTCGCGACCGGCGAATCGCTGTCGACCTGGAAGGCGCTGGCCGGCGGCCCGGCCAAGCGGCGACGCTTTCGCGAGACGAGCGAACTCTTCGAATTCTCCAATCGCATCCTCAAATGCCTCGACGCCGCCAATCGTCCCTACGCCGAGACCTTGCGGCTCGGGCTTTGTCCCAAGGAATGGCTGGTCGGCGACGACGCCGCCGGCGTCAACACGCTGAAATCGGCCAATGGGTTTCTCAAGGCGCTGAAAGCCGAGATGGGCGATGTCCTGGGCCGGCGGCCGAGCGACAAGGAGATCGCCGCCGCCTTCGCCGCCGCGCCGGTGCCCGGCTGCAAGAGCGGCGCGGAATTCGCCGCCACGCCGCTCGGCGGCGCCATTATCACCCGCGTCGCCGGGCAGGATCAAACCTTCATCGTCTCCTTCGAATCGGTCGAGGCGACGCAGGCCGCCGAAATCGCCGACGAGGCGGAGGGGCCGCTGATGACCCAGCAGGAGGCCGCGCCTTTTCTCGAAGCCGCGGTTGCCGCCGGCGCGATCGCACCGCCCGAACGCGACCTTCTGGCCGCGATCATGGCCGGGCGGACGCTCGCCGAAGCGCTCGGCGACAATCTCTTTCTGCGCCGCCGGGTGAAGGCGGATTTCGATGGCGAAATAGCAGCTTACGTGGAGGATCTGTCGGCCCGGACGGCCCGCTTCGTCGTTGGGGCGACCACCAGACCGTAAACCGAGCAGGACGGCTTTGCGGCCCCGGCGCTCCCGGGTTCCGCCAGGGAGACCGATATGAACCCAACCCTCGATCCACGCGACGCCGCCCGCTTCTTGCGAACGCTGCGCGTCGCCACCCAGACGACGATCGCCCGCGAGGAGATGCGCGATGGCCGCACCCGCGCCCGTCCGCTCTCTTCCTTCGCCGCCCTGGCGGCCAAGGGGCTTACCGAATGGCGCTTCCCCGCCGCCGGCCTGACAAGCGGCGACGGACTGGTGCTCGCCCGCCTGCTGCATGAAAGCGACGGCGCGAAAGTGCTGACGCTGCAGGCCCAGGGCGCGGCCGGCTTGAGCGCCTATGCGCAAAAGGCAGTGCGGGTGCGGCTCGGCGAGACGCTCGCCATCGACGGCGTGTTCGACCGCGACGGCGCCCTGCATATCGTGCTCGATCAGGATGCGCAGACCCGCGCCGATTTCGCCGCGCTGCAGATCGAACTGCTGGATTCCGCGCTGTGACCGCGCGCGTCTTCGTGCCTCTGGTCGGGGCGAATGGCGAAGGCGCGCAATTGTTCGAGGCGATCGCCGGCGATTTCGCACCCGAGCCTCATCCGGCGAAACTGGCGCCGCAAATCTCCGAATTGTTCGATTTCGGCCTCTATGGCATCGGCCAGACGGTGCGCGAGGCGGTGACCCGCTTTGTCGCGACGCGGCGCGCCAGACTTTGGCTCACCCATCGCAACGGCCGCGTCATTCCCTGGAACCTGCGCATTTCCGATCTGCAGGTCGGCCGCCTGTCGGACGAGAACGCCCGCTCCGCCGGCCTCGGCCTGACGCTGGCGGCGATCTGTCAGGCCTTCGGCCGCGAAACCGACGTCGTCTTCGCCACCGGCGAGATCATCTTGCCGACGACGCCCGGCGCGCCGGCTGTCGCGGTCGGACCGGTCGGCGGCTTGCGCGGCAAACTCTCCTTGATCGGCGATTATATCGTTCAGCATCGTCAGGCGCTGGAAGGGCGCAGCATGGTCGTCGCCCTGCCGGCGACCGCGACCGACGGACGCCCGCTCGAGACGGCGGAAGCGACGATGCTCGACCGTCTGCGCCAGGAAGCCGAGAGCGCCGGCGCGACGCTGGAATTCGTTTTCGCCGACACGCTCGACGCGCTCGAGCCGGCGCTTGGCCCCTTCGCGATGCGCGAGATCGTCACGCCGGCGCGCGCACTCGGCGTTGTTGCGGCCGTCGCCCTGATCGGCCTTGTCGTCGGCGGCTGGCTCGCCCTTCTCAATGCGCCGATCGCGCTCGCCTTCGAGCCGCTTGCGGCTGCGGCGACGCGCGGTCTTGTCGACGACGCCTCGCCGCAGCGCGCGCGCTACGATTCGGCGGCCGATAAGCTGCAATTGCTCGGACCCTGTTTCGACGACCAGCGCCAGCCCCTGGTGGTGGGCGGCGAAACGCTGTTGCTGCGCGTGAGCGCGCGCGATGGGCTGCCCTATGCCAGCGCGCTGCGCCCGCCGCGTCTGTTCATTGCCTCGGTGTCGCGCGCGGCCGATCCGGTCCTGCTTGACGCCGAGCATTTCCGCTCGCTCGACCCCAGCCCACGCAGCGGCGACGGCGTCGAATTGACCGCCGCCATTCCCATCGAAGCAACCGAAGACGAGGTGCGGCTCTTCGTCGTCGCCACTCGCGATCCTTCGCTCGAAATCACCACGCTGCAGGATGATCTGCGCAAGGCTTTGCGCGGGCTCGGCGGCGCGGCGGTGCTGACCACGACTGCAAGTTTTCTCGCCGACCATGTCGGCGCGGAAATCAACTACCAATTCAAGGTGACCAATGACCCACGCGCTTGCTCGTCCTGACGCGTCGGCCGCCAATCGCGCGCGCCGGGGCTCATCGTCCTTCACTGCTCTCGCATTCGCCTTGCTGGGGCTCGTCCTCGGGGCCGCCCAACCGGCGCGCGCCGAGCCGATCACGCTGAGCGACGACGCCAGCGTCGCCACGCTCGCCGAACGGGTGAGCGCCTTCGCCAACGCCAGCCGCGTTCGCTGGATTGTCGCCGCCAAGACCCGCGCCGAGGCGCAGGCGACGATCGCCAAACTGGGCGGGCGGCTCGCGCCGATCGACCGGCCGCTGCTTGGCCGCGTCGAGGCCAAGACGCTCGCCGAGGCGGCGCCCCAATATGCCGAGGCCGGCTTGCCGCTCGCCTGGATCGTCGTCGCCGACGACGGCCAGGGCGCCGACCCGCACGCCTGCTCCTGGCAAGTGTCCGTCTCCGATCCGTCCTTTCCGAGCGTGAGCGCGACGCCGTTGTCGATGCCGCTTGCGCCCAACGACCGCCTGCCGGTCGGCGCCGCGGCGACTTTCCGCGTCGGCCATTCGGGCCTGCTGCAATCGAAGCTCTATGCTTTCGACGAGACGCGGCCTGGCGCCATTCGCGACCTCGCGACGGTCGGCGACGCCGACATTCCCGTCGCGCCTGATCCGCTCGGCGAAACGATTGTGCTCGCCCAGGCGCGTCAGACCGCGCCCTTCCTCGAGCGCTTGAAATCGGCGCTGGCCGCAAGCGACGGCGAGCGACGCGATCTCGGCAAGGAATATGCGCTGCGCGACAAGCTGCTCGGCCAGGGGCGTGGCATCGGCGCCAATATCCAGCTCATTCCGCAAAACATGATCGCCGCCAAGAGCGACATGGTGGCGTCGAGCGAAACGAAACCGCGCGCCGAGCCGCTGATGGAAACCTGCCTCTATGCGCTGACGCCGGCGGACTGAGCGCGCCGCTGGTGTTGAGCTGCGTCAGGATTTCTGCGGGCCGCCGAGCAGCCGCCACTGCCTGAGCGCCGGCCCAAGCGCCGGGCCGCTTTTGCCGTCGATCGGTCCCGAATAATAGCCGGCCACCGCGAGCTGCGACTGCAGCGCCTTCACCGTCGCCGGGCTCCAGATCTGCGCCTTGCCGGTGAGATCGGCGACCGACTCGCCGGAGTCGCCGGCGACCGCCCGCAAAAGCTCGGTCGCCGCGCTAGCTGGATCCTTCGCCACGCCGCGCCCTTCGTCGAGCAGCGCCGCCGCCGTATGCCAGCCCTTGGGGAATCCGAGTTCGGCGGCGCGCCGATAAAGATCGAGCGCGTCGACAAGTTTGCCGCCATAGCCATGTTCGGCGAATTCGGCGAGGTCATAAGTCGCGCGCGGCGAGCCCGCTTGCGACGCCTGTTGCAGCAGCGCATAGGCGCGCGGCAGATTCTTGTCGATCGCCTTACCCTCGGCGAGCGCCACCGCGAGATTGATCGCGCCGTCGGCAAGCCCGCGCTCGGCCGCCTTTTCATAGAGCGCATAAGCGCCCTTGAGGTCTTTTTGCACGTGGTCGCCGGTTTCCAGCATCAGCCCGAGGCTGTACATGGCGCGCGCGTCGCCCGCGTCCGCCGCCTTGCGATAGAGCGCATAGGCCTGATCCATGCGTCCGCTCGCCGCTTCCGCCCGCGCCAGCAGCGCCTCATAATGAGCGACCTCGGGATGGCGCGCCACGGCTTCGGTGCAGACGCCGATCGCCGCCGCGGCGTCCGCCTGCAACGCCTGCAATTCGACGCCCTGGGTCGCGGCGGTGGCGTCATGCGGATGGGTCGCCAGCCGGTCGCAAACAATTCCGGGGTCGTCGGCCGCGCTTTCGGCGTCCTTTAGACTGGCGAGCAGCGTCTGCGCCTCGCGCACATGGGCGCCGGCGGGATAGCGCGCCAGATAAAGTTCGATGAGCCGGCTTTCGCGCCCGCTGAGCGCCAGACGCCACAAGAGGTCTTCGACGCCGGCGCGCGCCGAGGCCGGAGCGGGCTTGGACGTTGGTCCGATCTCGCCGAGCAAGGCGCGCACATCGGCGGCATGCGCGCCGTCGGGATAGCGCTCGAGATAGATCGACAACAGGCCGGGATCGCGATCGCCGCCGGCAAGCCGCCACAGCAGCGCTTCGGGCGAAGAATCTCCGTTTTCCTCGCCGGCGAAATAGAACTGCCGCGTCAGCGACGAATTCTCCCAGGGGATCTGCGCGCCGCCGGTGGCGGCGATGACGTCGCGGCGCACGGCGATCATCATCGACGACACATCGGCGCCCGGCGCGCCGACATGGCTTAAAAAGGCGCGCGCGAAGGGACTGTTGCGACCGCCGCCGTCATAGGCGACGTTGTCGGGCTGGGTGGCGAAAGCGATCAGAAAGCCGGCCGCGTCGCCGACCCGCGCCAGACCGGCGACGCGCGCGGCGATGTTGAAATCCTTGAACGGATTGTCGCGGCAGGCGTCGAGAAAAACGAGATGGATGCCGCCATTCTTCGACAGCGCGTCGAAGACGCTGTCGACGGCGACCGTGCGCCGCTCGATATCGGTTGGCGTGTGCAACTGAGCGTCGACCGGAATCAGATAATTATGGGTCGCGACCTGCATGCCGTGCCCGCCGTAATAAAATAGCGAGACGTCGGCCTGAGCCGCGCTGAGCGCAAAGCCGGCGATCGTCCGCTCCATCTGGTCCTGATCGAGATCGATCCCCAGCGTCACGCTGAAACCCAGCGCCTTCAACGCGTCGGCGACGTCGCGCGCGTCATTGGGCGGATTGGCGAGCTGGGGAACCGAGCGATAGCCGCCATTGCCGATGACCAGCGCCACCCGGCTCTCGGCCAGGGCCGCGGGCGCGGCGAGAAGCACGAGGGCGAGCGACAGCGCGGCGGCTGCGAAACGGACGAGCCGGTCAAAGCCGAGAGGATAGGCGCTAAGCGCAGAGGCCATTGTCGTGCCCCGAGACTCGAATGCGGCGGCCCGCAAGTCAAGGCTGCGCAAGTCAAGGCGGCTCAAGTCAAAGCGGCCCGCGATCAGAGGCCGCCGGCCTTTTCCAGCGACAGGCTGGCGACGTTCAAGGTTTCGACCATGAAATCGGCGCTGCGCGTCCTGTGCGGATCGTTACTGGGATCCTCCGCCTGGACGAGCTCAATATCCTTGTGGATCGCCGCGATGGCGTCGCTCAAGGCGCTGAGCGCCTCTTTCTTGGTGCGCGCGACGCGCACCCGCCGCGCTGCCGTGGCGATAATGTCGGGCGCGTTTTGCAAGCGCGGCGGCAGGCGCGACGCAACCTGCGCCAGGGCCTGAGCATATTTGTCGAGCGCGTCGGCGATGCAGTCGGCGGTCGCGCAGCCGCAGGTGCGAATGTAAGTCTGGGTCGCCTCGGACAGGTTTTTCACGTCGTCGGTCGGATCGCCGAGCCTCGAAGACGGCAAGAGCGTCGGACCGCCGCTGCAGGAGGCTGCGGTCGCGCCCATTCCCTGTCCGGAGCCGCTCGGCCCCGACGGGCCGGCCGGAGAGGCGTGGCCGCCGCCCCCGCCCGCCGTTTGTGCGAAAGCGCTCCCGGCGGCGGCGATCCCAAAGCAGAGAACCAGCGCGATCACCACGCGTCTTGTGACTGCATGCAGCGAATTCATGCGCGCCTCAGCCTTCGGGCAAGCGCGGCCTTGGCCGCCGATCGAAACGATCCTCACCGTTCGATTACGGTCCGGTCCGCTTCCTCGCTCTATCGATAAGCGAAGCGCGCCGCGAGGTCCATCGCGGACCGCCTCAGACCTTTTCGACCCTCAGGCGCACGCCGTCCTCGACGCCCGTCACGCGAACCTTGGTCCCATTGGGTAGATCTTCGCCGGCGACCCGCCAGAGACTATCGCCAACCCGAATGCGCCCATAGCCACGCACGATCGGCTCTTCGAGGTAGAATTCCTTGCCGATCAGCGCATGCGCTCGGCTGAGCGGCAATTGCGGCGCGCCCATGTCGAGCGAACCATAGACTCGCCTGCCGATCAGGACGAAAACGACCACCAGCCCGGCGAAGATCAGCACCGACGGCGTCAGCGCGAGCGGATAGGCGAATTCGACCGCGCCGAGCACGACCGCCGCCGCGCCGACCCAGATCAGGAAGGCGCCCGGCGCCAGCGTCTCGGCGGCGCAGAGCGCCAGACCGCCCACTAACCACAGAACCGGAGGGGAAAGGTCCATGTCGCCTCCTCAGCCGCGCGGCGGCGCGGGCGGCGGCGAATCCGGAACCGCGCCGGCCGATCGCGGCGCTGTGCGAAGCGTACCCTCGTTCAGCGCGCCCGAGGCGATCTGGGCGATGCCGCCAAGCGTGCCGGCAAGCGAGGCGAGCTCCATCGGTATGATGAAGGTCTTCTGATTGGGCGACTGGGCGAAGGCCTGCAGCGCGCGCACATATTTGTCGGCGATGAGATAGTTGAGCGCGGCGAGATCGCCGTTCGCCGTCGCATCGTTCATCACGCGCGTCGCCGCCGCCTCGGCCTGGGCGGAGCGTTCGCGCGCTTCGGCGTCGCGGAAGGCCGCCTCCTTGCGTCCCTCCGCCTCCAGCACCACCGCCGCCTTGCGCCCTTCGGCGCGGGTGATGTCGGACTGGCGCATGCCTTCGGCCTCGAGGATCACCGCGCGCTTCTCGCGCTCGGCCTTCATCTGCCGACCCATGGCCTCGACCAGATCCTTCGGTGGCTCGATGTCCTTGATCTCGATGCGCGTCACCTTGACGCCCCAGGGCTCGGAGGCGGCGTCGATGACGCCGAGCAATCGCGCGTTGATTTCGTCGCGATGCGACAGAAGCTGATCGAGGTCCATCGACCCCATGACGGTGCGGATATTGGTCATCACCAGATTGAGCAAGGCCTGCTGCAGATTGGCGACCTCATAGGAGGCGCGTCGCACGTCGAGCACCTGATAGAAGGAGACGCCGTCGACCGTCACCGTGGCGTTGTCCTTGGTGATGATCTCCTGACTGGGCACGTCGACGACCTGCTCCATGACGCTGAGCTTGCGTCCGACCCGGTCGATCCAGGGAATGACGAGCCCCAGACCGGGCGTCAGCGTCTTGTTGTAGCGGCCGAAACGCTCGACGGTGTAGTTGTAGCCCTGCGGCACCTGGCGCACGCCCATCAGAACCGTGATGACGACGAAAAGCGCGATCGCCAGGGCGACGATGCTGAAACCTGCAAGCATGGCGTGACTCCCCCGAACGGACTCAGCCGAGATGGCGCGTCCTGAGCCCCGCCGTTACGGGACGAGGCGCGACTCTAGCCGCGCGCAACTTGCAGCGCCAGCATGTCAGTCGCTTGTCAATCGGACTTGGCCGCCGCGTCTTCGACGGTCAGAGCAACCGCCCCGGCGGCGAGCGGGCGCCCTGCCGCCTTGGCTTCGGCGACGCGATCGAGCCTGAGCAGCGCCAGGGCCTGGAGACCCGCCGCGGCGCCCAGCGACCCGATCGTCAGCGCGCCGTCCGTCACCAGCGCGCCCGGCGCCGGCGCCGGCCCGGCGAGGCGTACGCGAACGACGCGCTTGCGCGCTTCGCCGCGATGCTTCATGCGCGACACCACTTCCTGGCCGACATAGCAGCCCTTGGCGAAATCGACGCCGTTGAAGAGGTCCATGTCGGCGTCATGCGGGAAGGCGTCGCCATAGGCGAAATCGACTCCGCCTTTGGGGACGCCAAGACCGATGCGCAGCGCCTCATAGGCGCCAAGCGCCTGTTCGCCAAAGGCCTGCGCCTCGGCGCGCGGCAGAATGACGCGTTCGCCAAGCCCCTCGGCGCGCGGATCGGCGAAAGCGACGCCAACTCGCGCCGCCGCTTCACCGCCCCAAATCGCGACCACGCCGCGTTCGGCGCTCTGGTCAGAAATGGTCAATTTGGCGCGCAACCTGTACATCGTCAGCCGTCGGACGAGATCGCCGGCGAGCGCCGCCGGACAATCGATCAGAAAGGCGGGCGCCTCGCTCGGCGTCGGCGCCAGGAAAAAATCGAACAGGATCTTGCCTTGCGGCGTCAGCAGCGCGGCGTAGCGCGCCGCGCCGGGCGCAAGCTTGGCGACGTCATTGGTCACGATCCCCTGCAGGAATTCGACCGCATCGGCGCCCTCGACCCGGAGCACGGCGCGATCGGCGAGAAACGCCGCGGATGAGCTCATTTGCGTTCCTTCAGAGGCTTGCCAATCAGACCCTTGCCATGCCGACCCATGTTAATTAGGTCGAACGCGCCGGCGCGCAAGGAAGGAAAACCGCATGACCCGCCTGTTCGACTGCATCCTCGCCGGGGCGACGGTCGTCAATCAGGACGGGGTCGGCCCGCGCGACATTGGCGTGAACAAAGGCAAGATTGCCGAAATCGGCGACCTCTACGCCGCTTCGGCCGGCGAGCGGCTCGACTGTCGCGGCCTCCATATCCTGCCCGGCGTGATCGACAGCCAGGTGCATTTTCGCGAGCCGGGCCTGATGCATAAGGAGGATCTCGAGAGCGGTTCGCGCGCCGCGATCCTCGGCGGCGTCACGACGGTCTTCGAGATGCCCAACACCAATCCCCTCACCACCTCCGCCGCGGCGCTCGACGACAAAATCAAGCGCGCCACCGGTCGGATGCATTGCGACTTCGCCTTCTGGGTCGGCGGCACGCATGACAATGTCGCCGACATCCCCGAACTCGAGCGCCTGCCCGGCGCGGCCGGGATCAAAGTCTTCATGGGATCCTCGACCGGCGCGCTGCTGGTCGCCGACGACGAGGGCGTCCTCGCCATTCTCAAGGCGACGCGCCGGCGCGCGGCGTTTCACAGCGAGGACGAGCCGCGCCTGATCGAGCGCAAAAGCTTGCGTGTTCAAGGCGACGTCTCCTCGCATCCCGTCTGGCGCGACGAGACGGCGGCGATCCGCTCGACCGAGCGGCT
Organism: Bradyrhizobium sp.; assembly: GCA_004799435.1. Taxonomy (GTDB): domain Bacteria; phylum Pseudomonadota; class Alphaproteobacteria; order Rhizobiales; family Beijerinckiaceae; genus Roseiarcus. The sequence continues at coordinate 75,191 of SSMV01000056.1, read as the reverse complement.
GATCCGCCTCGCCCGCGAGGCGCGCGCCAAGGTGCATGTGCTGCATATTTCGACCCGCGAGGAGATCGCGCTCCTGGAAGCGGCGAAGGATGTCGCGACCTGCGAGGCGACGCCCCATCACTTGACGCTTACCGCCGAGGATTACGCGCGGCTTGGAACCCGCATCCAGATGAACCCGCCGGTGCGGGGCAAAGAACATCGCGATGGCGTCTGGTCCGGCGTAGTTCAGGGCGTCATCGACGTGCTTGGTTCCGACCATGCGCCCCACACGCTGGAGGAGAAGGCGCGACCTTATCCCGACAGCCCCTCGGGAATAACCGGCGTGCAGACTTTGGTACCGATCATGCTCGACCATGTCGCGGCCGGCCGCCTGACCCTGCAGCGCTTTGTCGATCTGACCAGCGCCGGCCCGGGACGCATCTTCGGCCTTGTCGGTAAGGGCCGCATCGCCGCCGGCTATGACGCCGACTTCACCATCGTCGATCTCAAGCGGCGCGAGACGATCCGCGACTCCTGGATCGCCTCGCATAGCCAATGGACCCCTTATGACGGCAAGACGGTGACCGGCTGGCCGGTCGGCGCCTTCGTACGCGGCGTCAAGGCGATGTGGGACGGCGAACTGACGACGCCGTCGCGGGGCGCGCCGGCGCGCTTTTCTTGAGGCGGACGGGCGCGAAAGACTGATCTTGCCGGCCAACGTGGTTTTCCCATATTCGAATAGCGCGTAGGCCGCTCGCCTCGCCAGAACGGAGACGCTGATGTCGGCGCAAACGCCTTTGCGATTGGTGAGCCTGCTCGGCAGCCTGCGACGCGCCTCGTTCAATGCAGGGATCGCCCGCGCGCTCCCTGCGCTGGCGCCTGAGGGCGTGACGATCGAACCGCTCGGCTCGATCGGCGATTTCCCGATCTATGACGGCGATCTCGAAGCCCAGGGCCTGCCGGCGCCGGCCGTCGCAATGGCCAAGGCGATCGGCGCGGCGGACGGCGTGATCGTGGTGACGCCCGAATATAATTATTCAATTCCCGGCGGATTGAAGAACGCCATCGACTGGCTGTCGCGGGTTAAGCCGAACCCCTTCCTGGATAAGCCGGTCGCCCTGCAAAGCGCCTCGCCCGGCATGCTGGGCGGCGCGCGGGCGCAATATCATTTACGCCAGTCTTTCGTGATGCTCGAGGCGCGCCTCTTCAACAAGCCGGAAGTGATCATCGCCAGCGCCGCGCAACGCTTCGACGTCAAGACCGGCGAATTGACCGATCAGCCGACCCGCGAGTTGATCGCCAAGCAGCTTGCCGCATTCGCCACTTTCGTCGCCGCCTGCAAGCGCGGCGCCGCCGCCTCCTGAGATGAGCCGCGCTTGACGCCGCCGCGCGCGGCGCCGAGACTGGGCGTCTCGTTCCGCGAAAGCCGCCGATGAAAGTCTCGCTCATCCAAATGAATTCGGTCAGCGACAAAGCCGCCAATATCGCGGCGGCCCGCGCGCTGATCGAGCGCGCGATCGGCGAAGACGGTCCCGACTGGATTCTCTTGCCGGAGCAATTCGACTGGGCGGGCGGGGTCAAGGGCGACAAGGCGCGTAACGCCGAAGCGCTGCCGGGCGGTCCGGCCTATGCGATGGCGCAGGAACTCGCGGCAAAGCATCGCGTCTTCATTCACGCCGGCTCGATCATGGAAGCGATTCCCGGCGACGAACGCATCCACAACACGTCGGTCGCCTTCAATCGTTCCGGCGAGGAAATCGCGCGTTACCGCAAGATCCATCTCTTCGACGTGATCACGCCCGACGGCGCCGCCTACAAGGAGAGCGCCACGGTGAAAGGCGGCGATCGGGTCGCAACTTACGATTGCGAGGGCGTCACAGTCGGCTGCTCGATCTGCTACGACTTACGCTTTCCCGATCTTTTTCAGGCGTTGGCCGCCAAAGGCGCGCAGCTCATCGCGCTGCCGGCCGCCTTCACGATGCAGACCGGCAAGGATCATTGGGAAACGCTGCTGCGCGCGCGCGCCATCGAGACCGAGACCTATGTCTGCGCCGCGGCGCAGACGGGTTCTTTCACAGTCGGCAATGAGCGGCGCGAAACCTACGGCCACTCGCTGGTCGCCGATCCCTGGGGTCATGTCGTCGCCAAAGCCTCCGACGGCGTCGGAATCGTCTCGGCCCGGCTCGATATGGCGCTGGTCGAGCGCGTCAGGCGGATGATCCCGGTCGCGCAGCACAAAGTGGCGATCGCGCGCGACTGAGGCGTCAGCCCAGCGCGGCGCGCAGCCAGCCCTCAAACGCGAAGCCGGCAAAGAGCAGCAGCCCGGCGTCGCGATTGGCGCGAAAGAGCCTCAGCGCGGTCGCCGGGCTCGCGCCTTCGACCTGCGAGACTTGCCACAGAAGATGCGCGGCGAACGCCGCCCAGCCGATCTCGGCGACAAGGCCTGCGCCGGCCATGACCAAAGCCGCCTGAGCACAGAGCGCCGCCGCCAGATAGAAGGCGCCAATCCCGAGCCGCGCATGCGCGCCGAACAATCGCGCGGTCGAGCGAATGCCGACAATCGCATCGTCGCGCGCGTCCTGCAGCGCGTAGATCGTGTCATAGCCGATGGTCCAGGCGACGGCGGACAGATAAAGCAGCAGCGCGGGGGGCGCGAGCGCGCCATATTGCGCCGCCCAACCCATCAGCGCGCCCCAGGAAAAAGCGAGGCCCAGCCCGACCTGCGGCCAGGACGTGACGCGTTTGAGCAGCGGGTAGATAGCGACCACGATCAACGAGGCGAGACCGAGCGCAATCGTGAAACGGTTGAAAGCGAGGAGAACCGCGAAGCCAACCAGCGCTTGCGCGATGATGAAGATGGCGGCGGCGCGGGGCGTGACGCGGCCCGAGGGCAAGGGCCGTCCTTTGGTGCGCTCGACGCCCGCATCAAGATCGCGATCGAGAATGTCGTTATAGGTGCAGCCGGCGCCGCGCATCGCCACCGCGCCGACGAAGAACAACAGCAGGCGCCAGAGATCCGGGCCGTGATGGGCGGCAAGCCCAGCGAGCGCCACGGATTGCCAGCATGGCGCGAGCAGCAATTGCCAGCCGATCGGCCGATCGAGACGGGCAAGCTGAACAAAGGGAAGCGCGAAATCCGGCGTTAGCCGCGACACGAAGCCGCGCTGACGCGCATCAGGCAACGCGTCGGGGCGCGCGACGCCGAGGTTCACAGCGGGCCGGTCGGCAACTGCTGGGCCTGGGGCGCGCCACCATCCGCCTGCTGTTCCTTCATCTTCTTGATCTTCGCCGCGTAACCGCAGGCCTTGGCGGAGAAGGCGGTATCCTGGGCATGGGTCTTCTTGAGCCCGTCGACCATCTCATCAGGGATCTGACACCAGTCCTTGTTCTTATCCATATAGGCGAGCAGCGCGCCTTCGGCGCCAGTGAGACCGCCCGATTTGGCGCAGAAGACTTCCGGATCGAGCGGTTTGCCCTTGGCCTGCTTGATCAGTTCGCCGATCGTATCCCTTTCCGCCTTGAGCCTCATTCCAAGCTTGTTCATGTCCTCGCCGCAGTTCTGCGCGAGGGATGGCGTCGCCCAGGCCGCCGCTGCAAGCGCGAGCGCAAAGGCGAAGACATATGAATGGCGCGTCGACATCGAACGGCAATCCCGTTTTGGGTTGGGCGGATTTTACCGCAAGTCGCCCCGGCGCGCGACTCGCCGCATAAAAGCGGCAAAAGCGGGGCGGCTTCGGACCCGTATCAGACCCAGGCGCGCCCAATAACGTCGATGGCGTAGAGATGCGGCGTGGCGGCGATCGCGGCCATGCCGACCAGCACGGAATCGGCGCGCGTGACCAGCCGCGTTGGGATGCGACGCGCCAGCCCATCGACCGGCGCCTTGGCCTCGAAGGCGCGGCGAAAGGTGACGTCGTCGAGGAAATCGACGATTCTTGGCAGCACCCCGCCCGCCAGCGTCACGCCGCCCGTGGCGACGAAGGCGACCCCCATGTCGCCGGAGAAGCGGGCGACGATGCGCCAGAACAATCTCAGGCTTTGCGCTTCCGCCCCGTTGCGGTCGGCGTGAGCAGCGGCGACCACGCCGGGCGCATCGAGCGTCGATTTCGGCAAGCCAAGCGAAGCGACGCGCGCGGCATTGACCCTCGCCAGGCCCGGCCCCGACATCACGCTCTCGGTCGTCACCCGGCCGTAGACGCGTTCGAGATGCGGCCATAGCGCGGCTTCTTCGTCGCCGACCGGCCCGAAATCGATGTGGCAGGCTTCGGAGGCGAGCGGCGTATGGCGCCCCGAGGCCTCGACGAGCGCGCCAATGCCGAGCCCGGTGCCGGGGCCGAGAATGACCTGCGGCCCGCGCGGTCCAAACAGCGCCGACCCGATCGGCCGCGCCCAGTCGCGCGGAATCGCCGGCAGAGAGAGCGCCTGCGCCTCGAAATCATTGAACAGCAGCCCCTGAGCGAGACCGAGCCGACGCGCCGTCTCCGGCCCGTCGATGAGCCAGGGCGCATTGGTCAGTTTGAGCTTGCGCCCATCGACCGGCCCGGCGCCGCAGACAACGAGTGAGCGTGGGCGTTCGCCAAGCCTGGGGATCGCCGCCTCGGCCGCCTCGACAAGGCTCGGATAGTCGCCGGTCTTGAGATGGACGACCTCGCTCAGCCGCCCCTCGGGCGTCGCCTGAGCGGCGAAACGCGCATTGGTCCCCCCGACGTCGCACACCAGCACGGGAAACGGCATCAGGAATTGGGAGGCGGGGGGCATAGACTTGGGCTGCACAGACATGGGCCGCATAAACGCCGTAAGCGGCGCGCGCCGTCAAGACGGGGACAGGACGGCTTTGGCCCGCCGCTCGTGCGCAGGCAGGCCTCAGAATGGACTATTCTCAGCCCCGTGAGCGATTCGCCCCAAAACCATCGATCTGGCGCTCTGCCCGGCTTTTACGAATTCTTCTGCGGCGGCGGCATGGCGCGGGCCGGGCTCGGCGACGCCTGGCGATGCCTGTTCGCCAATGATTTCGATCAGCGCAAGGCGCGCGCCTATGTCGAAAACTGGGGCGCGGCGGAATTGCGAGTGGCCGACGTCGCCGCGCTGACGAGCCAAGACCTGCCGGGGCGGGCCGAACTCGCCTGGGCGTCCTTCCCCTGCCAGGATCTTTCGCTCGCCGGCTCGGGGGCCGGCCTTTCAGGCGCCCGCTCCTCGGCCTTCTGGGGCTTCCATCGGCTGATGCAGCGGCTGGTCGACGAGAGGCGCGCGCCGCGCCTCATCGCGCTCGAAAACGTGCTCGGCCTGCTGACCGCAAATGGCGGCGCCGATTTCGTCGCTCTGTGTCGCGCGATCGCCGAACTTGGTTACCGGGTCGGCGCGCTGACGATCGACGCTTCGCATTTTGTCGCCCAGTCGCGCCCGCGTCTGTTCATCGTCGCGCTGCGCGAGGATATATCGCCGCCTCCCGCGCTGAGTGCGGCGGCCCCGAGCGCTCATTTCGCCGTCGCGGCGCTGCAGCGCGCGGCGAGCGCGCTTCCCGCCGACCTTGCCGCGCGCTGGGTCTGGTGGCGGCTGCCCGAGCCGCCGCGCGCCAATCGGGCGCTGATCGACTGCCTCGACGCCGCGCCGGCTGACGCGCCATGGCTCGACGCCAAGCGAACTCAGGCGTTGCTCGCCCAATTGTCGAAGGCCTCGAAAGCAGAACTCGCAGTCGCGCGCGCCTCCGGCGAGCGCCGCGTGGCGGCGCTCTTTCGCCGTACCCGGCCAGGCGGCGTGCAGGCGGAGGCGCGTTTCGACGGGCTTGCCGGCTGCCTGCGCACGCCGGGCGGCGGCTCAAGCCGCCAGTTCCTGCTCGACACGCAGGGCGAAGAGATCCGTATCCGGTTGATCGGCGCGCGCGAAGCGGCGCGGCTGATGGGCCTGCCCGAGAGCTATCGTCTGCCGGCGCGGCGCAACGAGGCCTACCATCTCCTCGGCGACGGCGTCGTCGCGCCAGTCATGCGCTTCTTGAGCGAACACCTGCTGGCGCCGCTTGCCGAGGCGCAGACCGAGCGCGAGCCGACGCGCCGGCGGGCCTAGGTCGCCGATCGCGCCTTCCTCTCGGCGCCGGAAACGGGAATAGAGAAACGGGAATAGATTTGCCGCCCGTGAAACCGCTTCTTAGCCCCTCCCCCGAACGCTCCGCCGTCATGCGGGCCGTCAAGTCGCATGGCACCGGGCCGGAGCTGAAAGTGCGGGCGCTCCTCCACGCCATCGCGCCCGGCTACCGGCTCAACCGCGCCGATCTGCCGGGCAAGCCGGACATCGTTTACGGCCAACGCAAACTGGCGATCTTCGTGCACGGCTGCTTCTGGCATGGGCATGATTGCCCGCGCGGCGCCCGCCCGCCGAAGGACAACGCCGATTATTGGCGCGCCAAAATCGCCCGCAACCGCGTGCGCGACGCCTCCACGCTCGCTGCGCTCGCGGCAATGGGCTGGCGGGTCGTAACAATTTACGAATGCGAGCTGAAGGACAGCGCGGTACTGCGCCGCCGTCTCGGCGCCGAACTTGCTTGAAGTCTCAGGCGGGGTTTCCTCCATGTCCCTGCGGCCCGTCTCGCGCGACGGCAGTCCCCCGGCCCCCTCGCCCGCCTCCCCGGGAGAGGGGGCAAGGGCGGCCCCCAAGGGGCTTGCGTCGCAAATTGATGCGCTGCACAAAGATCAGGCTCAGGACCGCATCCAGTTCAACCCGCCCGACCCGCGGGGCGCCGCCTAAGGAACCCGACGATGTCGATTGCAGCCAAACAGCGCATCGCCGAGCCCGAAGCCGCCGAGGCGGCGAAGGACGAACCGCTGCGCGCCGATATTCGCCTGCTCGGGCGGCTGCTCGGCGACACGGTGCGCGAGCAGGAAGGGGCCGATGTCTATGACATCGTCGAGGGCGTCCGCCAGGCCTCGATCCGCTTCCATCGCGACAATGAGGTCGCCGCCCGGCGCGAACTCGAGGCGACGCTCGACAGTCTCGACAAGGACCAGACGCTCGCGATCGTGCGCGCCTTCAGCTATTTTTCGCATCTCGCCAATATCGCCGAAGATCAGCATCACATCCGCCGCAATCGCGCGCATCTGAAGATGAAATCCGAGCCGCGGCCCGGCGCGCTGGCTTACGCCTTCAGGCGGGCCGCCGAGGCGGGCGTTAAACCGGCGGCGCTGCGCGCCTTTTTCGACGGCGCGCTGGTCAGCCCGGTGCTCACCGCGCATCCGACCGAGGTGCGCCGCAAGAGCACGCTGACCCGCGAACTCGAGATTGCGCGGCTGATCGACGCGCGTCATGGCCTTGAGGGCGACGATTTCGAGCTTGAGCGCAATGACGAAGAATTGCGGCGCAATGTGCTGCTGCTATGGCGCACCAACATGCTGCGGCAAACGCGCCTCAAGGTGATCGACGAGGTCATGAACGGCCTCACCTATTATGACTACACCTTCTTCCACGAAGCGCCGCGAATCTATTGCGCGGTCGAGGACGAACTCGCCCGCCAGGCGCCGGCCGACGCCGGCAAGCGCGTCGGCTGTTTCCTGCAGATCGGCTCATGGATCGGCGGCGACCGCGACGGCAATCCCTTTGTCACCGCCTCGGTGCTCAAGGAGACCATGCGGGTGCAAAGCGCCGCCGCCCTCACCCATTATCTCGACGAGCTGCATGAGCTGGGCGGCGAATTGTCGCTGAGCGCGACCCTGGTCGAGGTCACCGAGGCGCTCGCCGCCCTGGCCGACCGTTCGTCGGACGGCTCGACCACGCGGCGCGACGAGCCCTATCGGCGCGCCATCACCGGCCTCTACTCGCGGCTGGCCAAGACCACGCGGGCGCTCGACCACAATATGGCGCTGCGTCAACCGCTGACCGACGCCGAGCCTTATGCCGACGTCGCCGAATTCGCCGCCGATCTCGCTGTCATCACCGAATCGCTTGAAGCCAATGGCGCCGCGATTCTGGCGCGCGGTCGCTTGCGCGCGCTGCGCCGCGCCGTCGACGTCTTCGGCTTCCATCTGGCGCCGCTCGACCTCAGGCAGCATTCCGCCGTTCATGAGCGCACGGTCGCCGAGCTTATCGCCGCCGCCAATCCGGGCGTCGATTATCTCATGCTCGACGAGGCGGCGCGCGTCGCGCTGCTGACGCGCGAACTCAATTCGCCGCGGCCGCTCGTTTCGCCCTTCATCGCCTATAGCGAGGAGACGACCGGCGAATTGGCGATCTTCCGCGCCGCCGCCGAGATTCGCGGGCGTTATGGCGCGGGCGCCATTCGCACCAGCATCATCTCGATGACGCGTGCGGTTTCCGACCTGCTCGAACTGGCGTTGCTGCTCAAGGAAGTCGGGCTTGTCTCCGCCTCCGGGCGCTCGGCGCTTCATCTCGTTCCGCTGTTCGAGACGATCGACGATCTGCGCGCCAGCTCCGGCGTCATGGATGCGCTGCTGTCGCTGCCCGCCTACCGTCGCTTGGTCGACAGCCTCGACGGCGAACAGGAAGTGATGCTCGGCTATTCCGATTCCAACAAGGACGGCGGCTTCGTCACCTCGGGCTGGGAACTCTATAAGGCCGAGATCGGACTGGTCGAAGTGTTCCGCCGCCATGGCGTGCGCATCCGCCTGTTTCATGGCCGCGGCGGATCGGTCGGTCGCGGCGGCGGCCCAAGCTATGACGCGATCCTCGCTCAGCCCGGCGGCGCCGTGCAGGGCCAGATTCGCATCACCGAGCAGGGCGAAATCATTTCGAGCAAATATTCCAACGGCGAGGTCGGCCGGCGCAATCTCGAGACGCTGGTCTCGGCGACGCTGGAGGCGACCTTGCTCGAAGAAAAAGTCGCCGCGCCCGACCCGAGTTTCCTAAGCGCGATGGAGGCGCTGTCGGCCAGCGCCTTTAAGGCCTACCGTGGCCTCGTCTACGAGACGCCGGGCTTCGAGAAATATTTCTGGTCTTCGACCGTCATCACCGAGATCGCGACGCTTAACATCGGCTCGCGCCCCGCCTCGCGAAAGAAGACCACCGCGATCGAGGATTTACGCGCCATTCCCTGGGTCTTTTCCTGGGCGCAGTGCCGGCTGATGCTGCCGGGCTGGTTCGGCTTCGGCACAGCGGTCAAGGAATTCATCGCCGCTCATCCCAAGGACGGGCTGCAGCAGCTCAGGACGATGTATCGCCGCTGGCCGTTCTTTCGCACCCAGCTTTCCAACATGGACATGGTGCTCGCCAAATCGAGCCTCGCCATCGCCTCGCGCTATGCGGCGCTGGTGCCCGACGTCGCCTTGCGCGAGGCGATCTTCTCGCGCATCTCGCGCGAGTGGCATGAGGCGGTCGATGCGCTCAACGCCATCATGGAGCAGAGCGAACTTCTGCAGAGCAATCCGCTGTTGCTGCGTTCGATCCGCAATCGCTTCCCCTATCTCGATCCGATCAACCATGTGCAGGTCGAGTTGCTCAAGCAGCATCGCGGCCATGCGGCGAGCGACAAGGTGCTTTCGGGGATCCAGTTGACGATCAACGGGATCTCGGCTGGCTTAAGAAACAGCGGCTGACAATGGCGATGGCGAAGGCGCTTGTACGTCGCATTCTCAATGCGATCTTCAACGGCCCCGCCTGGCGCACCTTTCTGGCGATGGGCGTTTTCATCGGCGCTTTCGCGCTGTGCTCGCTCAATCTCGCTTATCTGTTCATGGCGAATTTCCGCCTGCTCTCCCAATATGGCGTGATGGCGGCGCTCGACGGCGGCGTCTTGCAATTCGTCGAGCTGGTCTTCTGGGGCTATCTCAGCCTCGGTTTCTATCTGCTGTTCAAAGGCTGCGTCGACGGGCTGCTGCGGCGCGTGCAGGACCGCCAGACGTAGCGTCTCCTCACCGCTCCGCCAGCGCCATATCGTCGCGATGGATGAGTTCGGCGCGGCCGGGTAGGCCCAGGATGCGCTCGATCTCGCTCGAATTGCGCCCGCGGATCTGCTCGGCGCGCAGCGCGTCGAGCGCGACAAGGCCGCGGCCGATTTCCGCCCCTTGCTCATTGCGAATGGCGATGCAGTCGCCGCGCGCGAAGGCCCCCTCGATCCGCGTCACGCCGGCCGGCAGGAGGCTCTTGCCATTCGCCAGCGCCCTGGCCGCGCCAGCGTCGATCGTCACCGCGCCCTTGAGCTCGAGCGTGCCGCCGATCCAGGCCTTGCGCGCCGTCACCGGATTGGACGGGGTGAGGAACCAGCTGCACTCGCCGCCGTCGCTGACGCGGGCGATCGGATGAAGGAGGCGTCCGTCGGCGATGACCATATGCGCGCCGCCGGCCGCCGCGATGCGCGCCGCCTCGATCTTGGTGCGCATGCCGCCACGCGACGTTTCGGAGGCCGCGCCGCCCGCCATCGCCTCGATCTGCGGCGTGACGCGCTCGACGACACGGATCAGCTTGGCGTTGGGGTCGCTCTCGGGCGGCGCATCGTAAAGGCCGGCGACGTCGGACAGCAGGATCAGCAGATCGGCGCTCGCCATCGCCGCGACGCGCGCGGCGAGCCGATCATTGTCGCCATAACGGATTTCGCTGGTCGCCACCGTGTCGTTTTCGTTGATCACCGGCACGGCGCGCATCGCCGCGAGGCGCGCCAACGTCTCGCGAGCGTTGAGATAGCGGCGGCGCTCTTCGGTGTCCTGCAGCGTTAGCAGCACCTGGCCGGAGACGATCTGGCGGCGATGGAGCGCCTCGGACCAGGCGCGGGCCAGCGCGATCTGACCGATCGCCGCCGCCGCCTGACTGTCCTCGAGCTTCAGCGGGCCCGATTTCAGGCCGGCGACGCGCCGCCCCAGCGCGATCGCGCCCGACGAGACGACCAGCACATCGGCGCCGCGCTTGTGCAGGGCGGCGAGATCGTCGACCAGCGCCTCGAGCCATTCCTGCTTCACAGCGCTTTTGGCGGCGTCGACCAGCAGCGACGAGCCGACCTTGACGACGACGCGCGAGAATTGGGCGAGTTTGGGCAGTGCGGTCACGGGACAGCGTCGGCTTTCTGGCGAACGGAAAACTTGGCCTAGATCAGCGCCCTCGCCAAAGCAAGCCGCGGTTGACCCGGCCGACAGCGCATCCTTAGAAAGGCGTTGTCGAGACGGTCGCGCCCAGGGCGCAGCGCATCGGCTTTCGCCTTCCCGCCTCGGAGCCAAGCAATGGCGCGCAAGTTCGACGACCTTTCAGAGCGCGAAATGCTCGCCCTGGCGATCGCCAACGAGGAGGAGGATGGGCGCATCTTCGCCGATTTCGCCGAGAACCTGAGCGACTCCTATCCTTCGAGCGCCAAGATGTTCAGCGAGATGGCGGATGAGGAAAACGACCATCGCCGGCAATTGATCGATCTGTTTGTCGTCAAGTTCGGCGAACACATTCCGCTCATCCGCCGCCAGGACATCAAGGGCTATATCGTCCGCAGGCCGATCTGGCAGTTCAGGACGCTCAGCGCCGACGCCGCGCGCGCGCGCGCCGCCGAAATGGAGCGCGACGCCGAACGTTTCTACCGGCTCGCCATCGAGCGCACGAGCGACGCGGCGATCCGCAAATTGCTCGGCGATCTCGCCGAGGCGGAAGTGAAGCACGAGCAACTCGCCGCGCATCTCGAGGAAACGATTCTCACGCCCGAGGTGCGTCAGGGCGAAGACGAGCGCGCCCGCCAACGCTTCATTCTCCATGTCATCCAGCCGGGGCTGGTCGGGTTGATGGATGGTTCGGTTTCGACGCTCGCGCCGGTCTTCGCCGCCGCCTTCGCCACCCACCTGCCGTGGAACGCTTTCCTCGTCGGCATGGCGGCCTCGATCGGCGCCGGCATTTCGATGGGCTTCGCCGAGGCGCTGGCCGACGACGGCAAATTGTCGGGGCGCGGCGCGCCGCTGGTGCGCGGCCTCGTCTGCGGCTTGATGACGACCGCCGGCGGCATCGGCCACACGCTGCCCTATCTGATTCCGAACTTCGTCACCGCCACCGTCCTTGCCTGCATCGTCGTCGTCATCGAACTGGCGACGATTTCCTGGATTCAATGGCGCTTCATGGACACGCCGCCGCTGTCGGCGGCGGCCAAAGTCATGCTTGGCGGCGGATTGGTGCTGGCGGCGGGCATTCTCATCGGCAACAGTTGAGGCGACGCGCTCTATTTTTTATGGGCCGCCAGAAACGCCTCGAAGGCCGCCAGCGTCGCCGGCGACACGTAATGTTCGACGCCCTCGGCGTCGGCTTCCGCCGCTTCGCGCGGCGCGCCCACGGCGACCAGCAGATCGACCACCAATCGATGACGACGGCGCGAGCGCTCGGCCATCGTCAGTCCGGCGGACGTGAGCGAAACGCCGCGATAGGGCTTGGCCAGCGCGAGGCCTTCGCGCTCCAGCCGGCCGATCGCCTTGCTGGCGGTCGGATGGGCGACGCCAAGCCGTTCGGCGATGTCGGTGATGCGCGCTTCGCCCTTGCGTGCGATCAGGTCGGCGATCAGCTCGGTGTAATCTTCCAAGGTCGCGCTGGCGCGACGGCGCCGCGCGGCGACGAAGCGGCGCGCCTGCACCGGCGCGGTCGCTAAGGCCGCCTTCGGCGTCTTGCCCCCGGCGCTTTTCACCGCCATCGCCGCCCGCGCCTTTCCGCCTTCGCCGTCCCGCTCCGTCATACCCCCGGCGAGCGGGCCGACTCAACTCTCTAGCGCTTCGCCGCGCCGCGCCAATGCAGACGGCGGCTGAGCGCCCTGAGCGCGAGCTGAGCCTGTTTCATCCGTTTGAAAAGCCGCACCCGCGACTTGCTCGGGTCGATGCTCGGGCGCGCCGCGTTCGGCGGCGCATCGGGCGAAGGCCCCTGCCGACGCAGCAGGCGGCGCATGTAGCGCTTCGTCCAATGCTGACAATAATGCTCGAATTCGCGCTCGATCAGCGCCACCTTCACCCCGGCTAGGCGAAAGCCCTCGGCGACGGCGAATTGCTCGATGTCGTGGCGGATCAGCTTGGCCGCCCGCAGCCGGTCGAGCAGGACAAGCGCGTCCTCCAAGACTGGAAGATGTTCGTAGCGCGCCGCCACCAGACCAGAATTGAGCATCGGCGCGGCGCGATCGAAACGATAGCGCCCGAGATGCGGCAGGTCCGTCTCGAAAGGCCCGAAAAACGGATAGGGATCGGCGCGCACGAAGCTGTTCATCGCCGCGCCAGCCGCGAGCGCGGCCTCGACCGCCGCACCGAAACCGGGCCGGATGAAACTATCCGTGTCGAGCATCACGCAGGCGCTCCGGTGCAGGCGCAACGCCTCGATGAGCGTCGCCGGCTTGGCGCGAAAGCGATAGTCGCGATCGCTGGCGCGTCGCATAAACGTCAGGCGATCGGCGATGTCGACGACGGGCATCCCCCAATCGGCGAAATCCTGCGGCCGGTCGGTGAAGATGGTGACGCGCGAGCGCTCGCCATCGATCTCGGCGAGCAGCGTCGAGACGCTATAGACGAGTTCGCGCCTGACGCTCGGCGAATTGCCGAAGCTGAGATAGATGAATTGGGGAGATTTCGTCGCGCCCTCCATCGGCGCGCTAGTCCCGGCCCCGCGCCAGAACCTGCGCGACGGCAGCCGCAAGCTCGGCTTCCGCGACAGCGAACTGGGCCTTCTGGCGCAATTCGAGATAGTCGGCGCGGTCCTTGCTCGCCCTGGCGAGTTCGGCGCCCAGCGTAAGATCGCGAATGACGACCTGCGGGCCGCCGGCCGCGTCGCGCTCGTTGGAGCCCTGAATGACGGCGCAGAGACTGCCGCGCCGGTCGGCGTATTTGAGCTGGGCGTTGAGGCCGGCTGCGCCAAGATACATTTCCGCCGCGATCCCCGCGCCGCGCAGCGCCGCCGTGAGGCGCTGATAATCGGCCATGCGATCGCGGTCGAGTACGACGACGATCACCGGTCCGGGCCGGGCCGCCTCGGCGACGATCGGGCTCTTGATCGCTCTGAGCGCCGCCATCAGCCGCGACACGCCGATCGAGAATCCTGTCGCCGGAACCGGCTCGGAACGGAAGCGCGCCACCAGCCCGTCATAGCGCCCGCCGCCGCCGACCGAACCGAAGCGGATCGGTTTGCCGTCGTCGCCTGTCACTTCGAAGGTCAGCTCGGCCTCGAAGACCGGGCCGGTGTAATATTCGAGGCCGCGCACGACCGAGGGATCGATGACTATTCGTTTCGACCCATATCCGGCCGCCTCGCAAATACTCACGATCTCCTGCAATTCGGCTAGTGCGCTTGCGCCGCCCGCCGTCGCCCCAATTGCCGAAATCCAGTGAGCAAGCGTTCCAAAATTATCTAGCCACGTCTCGCCATCGACGCCGGGAGGAGGAGATACCGCAGCCATGTCGGCGATTGGGCGTTTCGAATCACCGAGGTTCCGCGAGTAGCCTTTGACTTGCGGGCGAAGCAGAAGATTTGCAACGATGTGGATCGCGTCCGGCCCAAGCCCCGCGCCCTTGGTGAAATCGCCGCTCTCATCCTTGCGTCCGACGCCAAGCAAGGCGCGCACGCCCTCGGGGCCGAGACGGTCGAGCTTGTCGATCGCGCGCAGCACGATCAGGCGCCTGCCGGCGTTCTCCGATCCGCCGAGGCCGATCGCCTCCATGACGCCGTCGAGCACCTTGCGACTATTGACCTTGATCACATAGTCGCCGCGCTTGACGCCCAACGCTTCGAGACAGTCGGCCGCCATCATGCAGATCTCGGCGTCGGCGGCGGGAGAAGCCGCGCCCACCGTGTCGGCGTCGAATTGCATGAATTGCCGAAAGCGCCCCGGGCCCGGCTTCTCGTTGCGAAACACCCAGCCGGTGCGATAGCTGCGATAGGGCTTGGGCAGCCGCTCGTAATGTTCGGCGAAGTAACGCGCGAGCGGCGCCGTGAGATCGTAGCGCAGGCTCAGCCATTGTTCGTCGTCGTCCTGGAACGAGAACACGCCCTCGTTCGGCCGGTCGAGATCGGGCAGGAACTTGCCGAGCGCCTCGGTATATTCGACGAAGGGCGTCTCGACCGCCTCGAAACCATAAAGCTCATAGACGGCGCGAATCTTCGCCATCATCGCCTCGGCGCCGGCGATGTCGGCCGCGCCACGGTCGACGAAGCCGCGCGGCAGCGCGGCGCGGACTTTGGCGGCGGTTTCGTCACTCATGTTCGGTCCCGCGAGGCGCGAAGGGCGCGCTTCAGAACAGACCCGCGCCAATGTTGATCGTTAGCGCGAGAATGATCGTGTTGAAAAGGAAGGCGACAACGCCATGGATGACACAGGCGCGCCGCATCGCTCTTGACGTGGCGTTTACGTCGGCGGTGGCGCAGGCGCAACCGATGACGAAGGCCTGATAGAAGAATTCGCCCCAGCCCGGGGTATCCTCGTCGGGAAAGCGCAGCCCGGCGCGAATGCCGTCTTCGCCCGGCCGGTAATATTCAGCCGCGTAATGCAGCCCGAACATCACATGGATGAAGGTCCAGACGCTGAGGATGGTCGCCGCGACCAGGGCGATGTGCTCGCCCTTGCGCAAGCCACTCATATCCTTGACCGGCCCCAGCTCCCAGACGATCGCCGCGACGGCCGCGATTGCGCCGATCACGGTCACCGCCAGCAGCGCCCATTGGTCCTCGTCTTCCTCGGCGGCATGGGCCCGCGCGTCGCCGCTCGAGCCGCGCGTCATCAGGGCGATCAGGGCGAGAAAGAGCCAGGCGCCGACATTCCAGGCGATCAACGCCCGCGTCGCCACGGACAGTCCGGCGGGCGCCGTGACGAAGGCGATGACGAGTGCGGTAAAGCCAACCGCCAGCCGCGCCCGGCGGCGCAGCCATTTGAACGCGCCGGCTCGGGCCTTGGCGGCCAAATCGGCGCTCATCGCGAAACGGCCCTCAAGGGTTGAGGCATTTGGCTGCCTTGCCCGAGGCGCCCATGGGGGTCAAGTGCGGCCGCGGGCGCTTGGGAGGGCGCAGCCAATTGACAGTCGCCAGCGTTTCTCGCCAAGGCTGAACGATATCGGCGGTCCCGTGACGTCGCCGAGGAGGGCTTCATTGGCTGCGACCCCCGAGGACGACGACGCCATGCGCGCCCGGCTCGCGGCGCTGAAATCCTCGCTCGAGGCGCGCAACGGGGGGACGCCGGCGGTCGACAATTCGTCGGTCGCTCGCGCCGGCTATCTGGCGGGCATGTCGGCGGCGTGGGAGTTCGTCGGCGCGATCGCCGCCGGGGCGCTGATCGGCTGGGGCCTCGATTGGCTGACCGGCAAGAAGCCCTGGTTTCTCATTCTTTTCTTCGTTCTTGGCATGATCGGCGGGGTCGCCAATGTCATCCGTGTCGCAGGACCGAAAGGACAACCGAAAAACCCACCGAAAAGCCCGCCGATAGACCGCAATTCGCGCTTGTCTGGGGGACAAGCCCCGGATAAAGACGGGCGGCGCTCGGCTTCGGCCGCGCCGGCGGCCCCATCGGGGGCATATGACGACGAGGATTAGACGTGGCGGGCGAAACGGGACCGGCGATCAATCCGATCGAGCAATTTTCGCTTTCGCCGATCGTACCGATCCATATCGCCGGGCATGATTTCTCGCTGACCAATTCCGGGCTGCTGATGCTGATTGTCGTCGGCCTCGTCTCGGCGCTGATGCTCTTTGGCGCGCGCGGCGGCCCCGGGGTTCCCGGCCGCCTGCAGTCGCTGGCCGAAATCGCCTATGAATTCATCGCCGGCATGCTGCGCTCGGCGGCGGGCGAGGGCGGCATGCGCTTTTTCCCGCTGGTCTTCAGCATCTTCATGTTCGTGCTGCTCGCCAATCTCATTGGCCTACTCCCCTATTCCTTCACCGTCACCAGCCACCTCATCGTCACCGCCGCTCTGGCGCTGACCGTGTTCCTCACGGTGGTGGTGGTCGGGCTCAAGGAGCATGGGCTGCATTTCTTCAAGCTCTTCGTGCCCTCCGATGTGCCCATCTACATCCTGCCGCTGGTGGTGGCGATCGAGGTCTTCTCGTTCTTCGTTCGCCCGATCAGCCATTCGGTCCGTCTCTTCGCCAATATGCTGGCCGGCCACATCACAATCTATGTGTTCGGCTCCTTCGTGGTGATGCTGCTGGGCGCCGGCGTCGTGCTGAAAGCGGTCTCGGTCCTGCCCTTCGCGATGATCATCGGCCTCGAGGCGCTCGAACTGCTGGTCGCGTTCCTGCAGGCCTATGTCTTCGCCATGCTGACCTGCATGTATCTCAACGACGCGCTTCACCCCGGCGGTCACTGACCGCCCTTTTCTTCACGCCAACGCTATCTTCAAGCAGGAGTCTCGACACATGGAACCGCACGAACTCGCCAACGCCGCCAAATATATCGGCGCGGGCCTCGCCGCGATCGGAACGGGCGCCGCCGGCATCGGCGTCGGCACGCTGTTCGGTCAGTTCCTCAATGGCGCGCTGCGCAACCCGAGCGCGGTCGACGGCCAGTTCGGCCGCCTGATCTTCGGCTTCGCGGTGACCGAAGCGCTCGGCATCTTCGCGCTGCTGATCGCCTTCCTGCTGCTGTTCGCCGTCTAAGCCGCGGCGCTTCAACCTTAAGCGGGGCGAGCGCTGCTTCGGCGCTCCCTCGCAACAGGACGTTAAAACGCGATGGCTCAACCCGCGCAGACCCCAGCAACGCAGAGCGAAGTCGGCAAGGACGCTGGCGGCCATGCCGCCTTTCCGCCCTTCGACAGCGCGACGTTTCCTTCGCAGCTTCTGTGGCTGGCGATCACCTTTGGCGCGCTCTATTATGTAATGGCAAAGAAGGCGCTGCCGGCGATCGGCGCGACGATCGAGCAGCGCCGGGCGCGCATCGCCAAGGACATCGACGAGGCGACGGCGATGCAGCAGAAGGCCGACGCCGCCGCTGCCGCGCATCAAAAATCGCTGACCGAGGCGCGCGCCCGGGCGCAGAGCCTCGCCCGGGCGACGCGCGATCAGCTTGCCGCCGACGCCGACGCCAAGCGCCAGAGCGTGGAAGCCGAACTGGCCGTCAAATTCGCCGAGGCCGAACGGCAGATCGCCGCGACGCGCACTCAGGCGATGTCGCAGGTCAGCGCGATTGCCCGTGACGCGGCTGGCGCGATCGTCGAGCGGCTGATCGGCCGCGCGGTGACACCAGCGGCGCTGGACGCCGCACTCGCTGCGCAGAAACCCAATTCGAGCGGAGAGGCGTGATGGAATTCGGCGCCGAATTCTTCGTCCTTATCGGCTTCATCGCCTTCCTTTGCGTGCTCGGCTATGTCGGCGCGCATCGCACGCTGCTCGCCGGGCTCGACAAGCGCGGCCAGGCGGTCGCCGACGAACTGGCGCAGGCCGCCAAGCTGCGCGCCGAGGCGACCGCCCTGCTCGATAGCTTCGAGAAAAAGAAACACGAGGCCGAAGCCGCCGCCGAGGCGATCGTCGCCGAAGCGCGCGCCCAGGCCGAGGCGCTCGGCAAGGAAGCTGCAGCGCGCATGGCCGATTTCATCGCCCGGCGCGCCCGTCAGGCCGAGGAAAAGATCGCGCTCGCCGAATCGCAGGCCACCGCCGAGGTGCGCGCCGCCGCCGCCGATTTCGCTGCCAAGGCGGCCGAAATCGTGTTGCGCCAGGAGACCCAGGGCGCCGCCGGCGCGGAACTCGCCGCGCGCGAGATCGCCGCGCTCAAAGACCGGCTGAACTGAGCGCCAGGAGCCGTCCGCGACTCTTGACCCTGCGCGGCCCGCGCCTCATGGTGAGGCGTCCTTTACTGGCGCGCGAGTCGGTCATGAAGCGCATTTTCCTTTGTCTGGCGGCGCTTGCCGCTTTCACCGTTGCCGCCCAAGCGGCCGAGAACGGCGGCTCTCCCGCCGAGCAGCGCTATTCGCCCTATTCGGCGGTCGTTCCGCCCTGCGACGATCCGGGCGTCCTCTCCTATGTGAGCGGCCGCTTCGCCCAGACCGAATCGGAATTCTGGAGCTCGTCGCTGCAGATCGGCGGCTATGATCGCATTCATGAGATCGGCTTTCGCTCCAATGGCCTCAGCTATATTCCGCGCCGCTATTGCATCGCCCGCACGCAGGTGAGCGACGGGCGCATGCGCGAGGTCATCTACGACATCGGCGAGGATCTCGGCCTTCTCGGCTATGGCTGGGGCGTCGAATGGTGCGTCGTCGGTCTCGACCACGAACTCGCCTATGCGCCGGGCTGCGGCGCCTTGCGCCCCTTTGCCTCGCGCTATCTCGGCGAGGCGGCGCTTCGCGAGCGCTATTGAGACGCGTTTTTCCGCGAGGAATTCCTGACATGCGTCGAAACGCGCTGGCAGCGCTTGGCTGCGCCCTTTTCGCCGCAACTTGCTTCAGCGCGCCGGCGAGCGCGCAAACGCCCGGCGATTTCGACTACTATGTCTTCACGCTGTCCTGGTCGCCTGGCTTCTGCGACACAGGCGGCGCCGCCAAACAGCCAAGCCAATGCGCGAGCGGCGCGGGCGCCGGCTTTGTCGTCCATGGCCTGTGGCCCAATAGCCGTTTCGGGCCTAATCCTGAGGATTGCGGATCGGGCGCCTCGGCGCCGGCCGAGGCTCTCCGGCTGACCGACGGCGTCTATCCCGACGAAGGCCTGGCGCGGTACGAATTTCGCAAGCACGGCGCCTGCTCCGGCCTCGACGCCGAGGGCTATTTCACCGCGGTGAAACGCCTGCATGACGTGATCGCCATTCCCGACGCCTTGCGCACGCCCCATGAGGCGCAGCGCTTTGCGCCCGATGACATCGTGACGGCCTTTGTCGCGGCCAATCCCAGTCTGCAGGCCGACGACATGGCGGTCACGTGCGGGCGCGGCGAATTGATCGACGTGCGCATTTGCGTCGCCAAGGATCTCGCCGGCTTCGCCCAATGCCCGCCGAAAGTGGCTGGCCACACCTGCCATGCCGCGTCGATCTCCGTCGCGCCGTTGCGCTAGGCGGATCGCGAGATGATCGCCGCGCCGTCGCGATGAACTACCGTCACGGTTTTCACGCCGGCAATTTCGCCGATGTCCTCAAACACGCAGTCCTCGCGCGCATC
Organism: Bradyrhizobium sp.; assembly: GCA_004799435.1. Taxonomy (GTDB): domain Bacteria; phylum Pseudomonadota; class Alphaproteobacteria; order Rhizobiales; family Beijerinckiaceae; genus Roseiarcus. The sequence continues at coordinate 55,218 of SSMV01000056.1, read as the reverse complement.
CTCGTCTATCTGACGCAGAAGGACGCCGCGCTGCGCTTCATCGACACCCATGCCGGCGCCGGGCGCTATGATCTCGCTGGCGACGCCGCCAAGCGCTCGCCGGAATGGCGCGACGGCGTGGCGCGGCTTTTGAAGGCGCGCCCGCAAGCCGAGATTGCGGCGCTGCTCGCGCCCTATCTGCAGGCGATCGGGCCGTTCGACGAGGAGGAAGGGCGCCCGCTTTCCTATCCTGGCTCGCCGGCAGTCGCCCAGACGCTGCTGCGCGCGCAGGATCGTCTGACGCTGAACGAAGCGCATCCGGAAGAGCGCGAAGCGCTCGCTGTCGCGATGGGGCGCGACCGGCGCGTCTCGATCGGCGCCGACGACGGCTATGTCGCGCTCAACGCCCAGACGCCGCCGAAGGAACGGCGCGGCCTCGTGCTGATCGACCCACCCTATGAGCAGCCCGGCGAAGCCAAAGGGGTCGAGGCGGCGCTTGCCCGCGCCTTGGCGAAATGGCCGCGCGGAACTTACGTCCTGTGGCGGCCGATCAAGGACGAGCGCGACGACGCGCATTTTCGCAACGCGATCGCCGCCATCGGCGCGCCCAATATGCTGCGCCTCGAAATCGACGTCGGCGCCATCGCGCCGGGACCGCATTCGCCCGCGCCATTGCGCCGGACCGGGCTGATTATCGTCAATCCGCCCTTCCGCCTGATCGAGGAAGCGCGCGTCCTGACGCCGTGGCTCGCCAAGCTGCTGACGCGCGGCGGCGGCGGCTCGCATGTCGTCGACTGGCTGACGCCGCCGCTCTGAGAGACGCGCTCAGGATTTGCCTTGGCCGCGGCGTCGAAAATGGTTTAGATACGAACGAATAAGGAGGCGGCCATGAGTTTGCCAAATGCGCTGCGCGGCAAATTGCGCCTGCCGGCGATCGGCGCGCCGCTCTTCATCATCTCGCATCCGGCGCTGGTGATCGCCCAGTGCAAGGCGGGCATCGTCGGCTCTTTCCCGGCGCTGAACGCGCGGCCAATCAGCCAGCTCGACGAGTGGCTACATGAAATCACCGAGGCGCTGGCCGCCCATGACCGCGATCATCCCGAAAGCCCGGCCGCGCCTTTCGCCGTCAACCAGATCGTCCATCGCACCAACGCCCGCCTCGAAGAGGATTTGGCGCTGACGGTGAAATGGAAAGCGCCGCTTGTCATCACCTCGCTCGGCGCGCGCGAGGATTTGAACGCCGCGGTGCATTCCTATGGCGGCGTGACGCTGCACGACATTATCAACGACCGTTTCGCGCATAAGGCGATCGAAAAAGGCGCCGATGGATTGATCGCGGTTGCCGCCGGCGCGGGCGGTCATGCCGGCGCCTATTCGCCATTCGCGCTGGTGCAGGAAATCCGCGAATGGTTCGACGGACCGCTCGCCCTGTCGGGCGCCATCGCCACCGGCGACGCGATCCTCGCCGCTCAGGCGATGGGGGCGGACCTCGCCTATATCGGCTCCGCCTTTATCGCGACGCGCGAGGCGCGCGCGATCGACGACTATAAGGAGGCGATCGTCGCTGGCCGCGCCGACGACATCATCGGCTCAAGCCTGTTCACCGGCGTCTTCGGCAATTACCTCAAGCCGTCGATTCGTCGCGCCGGTCTCGACCCCGACAATCTGCCGCAGGTCGAAGCCAAGATGATGGACTTCGCCGCCGCTACCGGCGGCGCCGGCGTCAAAGCCTGGCGCGACATCTGGGGATCGGGCCAGGGCATCGGCGCGATCAAAGCGGTGACCAGCGTCGCCGAACTGGTCGACAGACTGGCGAAAGAATACGCCGCGGCGCGCGCGCGCCTCTGCGCAAGTTAGCCAGGCTGAGTCAAGCGGCGTCTCCACAGCCTCTACGCGATCTGGGTGTAGCGGGGACAATTCGCGCCGCGCGGTCCGGCCCGCTCGCAACATCGATGGCGGCGTGACAAAAGCCATTCCGTCGCCATTCGAAGCGCGCTAAGCTCTTCTCCTGCGCGCCGCGTTTAAGCGTTTGCGTCCACCCCACATCGAAACAAACTCAGCAACGCAACGCATCATGGCGACTGTCGAAAATTTCCCTGGCCGGCCTTCCGCCGCCAATGCCAACGAGCGCGCCTATCGTGCGCCGCCGCTCAACATCGAGGCCGAGCAGGCGCTGCTGGGCGCGATTCTCGTCAATAACGACGCCTATGACCGGATTTCGGATTTTCTCAAGCCCGAGCATTTCGTCGAAGAAATCCACCGGCGCATTTTCGAGATCGCCGGCTCGCTGATCCGCGCCGGCAAGCTCGCCTCGCCAATCACGCTCAAGACGTTTTTGGGCGAACATGATCTTGGCGGCGTCTCCGTGCCGCAATATCTCGCCCGCCTCGCCGCCGAGGCGACGACAATCATCAATGCGCTCGACTATGGCCGCTCGATCCATGATCTCGCCGTCCGCCGCGAGTTGATCCAGATCGGCGAGGATGTCGTCAATGTCGCCTATGACGCGCCGGTCGATTCCAGCCCGCGCGAGCAGATCGAGGAGGCCGAGCGGCGCCTCTACGCGGTCGCCGAGGGCGGCCGCTACGACGGCGGCTTTCAGCGTTTCTCCGACGCGCTCAAAACCGCGGTCGACATGGCCGCCAAGGCCTATGAGCGCGACGGCAATCTGTCGGGAATCGCCACCGGCCTGACCGACCTCGACCGCTACATGGGCGGCTTGCAGTCCTCCGACCTGATTATCGTCGCCGGCCGCCCCGGCATGGGCAAGACGGCGCTCGCCACCAATATCGCCTTCAACATCGCCAGAACCCATCGGGCGGAAACGCGCCCGGACGGAACCCCGGCGACGGTCGATGGCGGCATTGTCGGCTTCTTCTCGCTGGAAATGTCGGCCGAACAACTGGCGACCCGTATCATCGCCGAACAGTCGGGCGTGCCGTCCTACAAAATTCGTCGCGGCGACATCACCGAGAATGACTTTCAGCATGTCGCCGAAGCGGTGCGCCAGATGCAGGCGATCCCGCTCTATATCGACCAGACCGGCGGCGTTTCGATCGCCCAGCTCACGGCGCGGGCGCGTCGCTTGAAACGCCAGCGCGGCCTCGACCTGATCGTCGTCGATTATCTGCAATTGCTCGCCGGCTCGCGCGGCTCTCGTAACGACAACAGAGTGCAAGAGCTGACCGAGATCACCACCGGGCTCAAAGCGCTGGCCAAAGAGCTCAACGTGCCGATCATGGCGCTCTCCCAGCTCTCGCGTCAGGTCGAGCAGCGCGACGACAAGCGGCCGCAGCTCTCGGACTTGCGCGAATCCGGCTCGATCGAGCAGGACGCCGACGTCGTGCTCTTCGTCTATCGCGAGGAATATTATCTCAAGAACAAAGAGCCGCGTCCGGGCAGCGAGGAGCATGTCGCCTGGATGAATGAGATGGAGCGCTCGCATGGCCGCGCCGAATTGATCATCGGCAAGCAGCGCCACGGCCCGACCGGCATGGTCGAATTGCAATTCGAGGCGGAGCTGACCCGCTTCGGCAATCTCGCTCGCACGGATGCACTGCCCGACATCAGGTGAGCGCCCCTCGTCCTGAGGAGCCCGCAAAGCGGGCGTCTCGAAGGACGCGAGGGCGGCTCAGGATAAGGGGAGAGCGCGCAGCTCTATCGCTTCGCCAGCCGCGTCAGGCTGACCAGCACCGCGGCGACGGCGAAACCCGCCCCGACCAGAAGCGCGATAGGTTCGGCATGCCCCGGCGCGACGCGGAAAATCAGCGCCGCCAGCGTCGCGCCGGCGGAAAGGCCGGTGAGCCGGGCGGTGGCGAGCATGCCGCCGGCTGCGCCCGCCCGCGAGCGCGGCGCCGAAGAGAGCAGAATGCGATTATTGGGCGCCTGGAAAAAGCCGAAGCCCGCGCCACACAGCGCCATTGGCCACGCGATCGCGACAATGCCGGCGTCCGCCGGCAGTTGCGATAGCGCCGCCAGCCCGATCGCCAGCGCGGTCAAACCGATCGAGCCGAGCAACGCGGGAGCAAAGCGATCGGCGAGTCGGCCGGCGAGCGGCGCGGCGAATGCGACCGCGACCGGCCATGGCGTCATCAAGAGGCCGGTCTCGACCTGGCTGCGGCCGAGCGTCAGCTCGAAATAGAAAGGCAGCGCGACGAAGGCGACCGACTGAGCGGTGAAAGAGCAGATCGAGGTGACGACCGACAGCGCGAAAATGCGGATGCCGAGCAGATCGATCGGGATCAGCGGCGCTGCGGCGCCCGATTCGCGCCGGATCAGCGCCCAGGCGGCAAGGACTGCACCAGCGAGTTCGCAAAAAGCCACAAGCCCCTGCCCCTCGCCATGGGTCAGGCTGTCGACGCCGATGAAGAACAGGCCGAAGGCCACGGCGTTCAGCGACGCGCTGACGAGATCGAAGGGGCGGTGCGAACGGTCGGAATGGGGCAGCGCCCGCACGGCGAGCACGAGGTTGATCACGCCAATCGGCACGTTGATCGCAAACAGCCATTGCCACGGGCCGACGGCGAGAATCGCCGAGGCGACCGAGGGTCCGATCGCCGAGGACACGGACACGACGAAAGCGTTGAGGCCGATGCCGCGCCCGAGCAGCCTTTGCGGATAGGTGAAGCGCACCAACGCGCCATTGACCGCGAAGACGCCGCCGGCGCCGAGGCCCTGCGCGACGCGGGCGACGATCAGCATTGGTAGACTCGCCGAGACGACGCAGGCGAGCGAGCCGATGGTGAAAAGCGACAGGCCGAAGAAATAGACGCGGCGGTAGCCGATGCGTTCGCCAAGCGAAGCGAAAGGCAGCAGCGTCACCACCACAGCGAGCTGATAGGCGTTGACCACCCAGATGGTTTCGGCCGGGGCGGCGTGAAACTCATGGGCGATCACCGGCAGCGCGATATTGGCGACCATCGCGTCGAGCACCGACATGGCGATGCCCAGCGCGATCGCCAGCATCGACCAGTAGCGCTGCGGAACCGGCAGCCCGTCGGGGTGGATAATCGGCTTGGCTTGCAGTTTCGGCTCTCCCGCTCTTGAACGCGACCCGGAGGCCGCGTCGGCGGCCTCCTATAGCGCAGGCAGGCCGCGAGGCCAGAGCGATCAAACTTTGTTGAACGGAAAGGCGGCCGGTCGGCCTAGAGCACGCGCAGCTTCACCTTGTCCGGCTTGGCGATCGTCAGACGATTGCGCAGCGGCAGGCCGAAGGGCTCGGCTTCGATCTCGAACACATCGCCCTTCTCGGGCCGGAAGCCGTCGGCGAAAGACAGCGTCGCGGTGCCGAAGAAATGCACATGAACGTCGCCCGGCTGGCGGAACTGCGCATATTTGAAATGATGCGCCTCGAGATTGGCGATGCTGTGCGACATGTTTTGCTCGCCGGAGATGAAGGGTTTCTCCCAGACGATCTCCTTGCCGCGGCGAATGCGCGAGGCGCCGCGCAAATCGATCGGCGCGTCGCCGACCAAAACTTCGGGGCCGACGCTGGAGGGCCGCAATTTGGAATGGGCGAGATAAAGATAGTTCTGCCGCTCCATCATATGGTCGGAAAATTCATTGCCGAGCGCGAAGCCGAGCCGCACCGGCTGCCCGTCGTCATCGATGAGATAGAGACCGACGATTTCCGGCTCCTCGCCGCCGTCGAGCGCGAAACTCGGGCTGACGAGATCGCCGCCGGGCTGAGCGAGCGTCGAGCCGTCGCCCTTGTAAAACCATTCCGGCTGAACGCCAATTGCGCCCGGCGCCGGCTTGCCGCCTTCAAGGCCGAGCTTGAACATCTTCATCGAGTCGGTCAGCGTCGCCGCGTCGGCTGCGGCAAGCGTGCGATGCATCTTGTCGCGCCCCTCGGCGGAGCCGAGATGGGTCAACCCGGTGCCGGTGACGAAGATATGCGCCGGGTCGTCGTGATCGAGTGGCAGGAGCACCCGTTTCTCTTTCAACGCCGCAGCGAGATTGATCGGCTTGCCGATGCCGCGATCGGCGATGATCTTGCGCAGCGGCGCGCCCTCGGCGATCGCTTCGAGCATGAGGTCGCGCGTTGAGCGCAGGCCCTTGACCAGACGGCTGTCGCCCCGCGCCGTGACGACCAGCGCGCGCTTGTCGCTCTCGTCGACGATCTGCGCCAGTCTCATGCGTCTTTCCTCGCTATGGCGATGCGGCTTTCGATCAGCGGGACAAGACGCGGATCGGCGAAATTGGCGACCGCCAGGACCGCGCCAGCGGCGAGCAGCCGATCGGCCGGCAGCGTCGTCGTCAGCCCAACGACTGCGAGGCCTGCGTCCCTGGCGGCGTTGAGGCCAGAGAGCGAATCCTCGAAGGCAAGCGAACGGCCAGCCTCGGCGCCCATTCTTTCGAGCGCCGTCAGATAGGGCAAGGGGTCGGGCTTGGGGCGTTCGAGCTCGGAGCCAAGCACCCACACAGTGAGGCGTTCGATCAGCCCCAATGCGGCAAGCTCCGCTTCGACATTGGCGCGCGGGGCGTTGGTGACGACCGCGCAATCGACGTCGCGCGCCGCGGCGAAATCGAGCAACGCGCCGATGCCGGCGATCGGCTCGGCCCCTTCGAGGCTTTGGCGGAAATGCGCTTCCTTGGCTTCGAGCGCCGCGGCGCGATCGGCCTCGCTCAGATGCGGCAGGAAATAATCGCCGATCGCGGCGTTGCCGAAGCCCTGGATGCGGGCGGTGAAGATCGCCTGATCGACGGCGACGCCATGGGCGGCGAAGACGCTCTGGAAGGCGCGCAAATGGACAGGGTCGCTGTCGATCAGCGTTCCGTCGAGGTCGAAGAGCAGCGCCGCGGTCACGACCGGCAGATCACAGCACCGCGCCGATTTGCCAGGGCACGAATTCCGCGTCGCCGTAGCCGAGCGCTTCCGACTTGGAGCGCTCGCCCGAAGCGACCGCCAGAACCTTGGCGAAAATCTCTTTGCCCTTGTCCTCGATCGAAACGCCGTCGATCACGTCGCCGCAATTGATGTCCATGTCCTCGGACATGCGGGCGTACATCTCGCTATTGGTGGCGAGCTTGATCGAGGGCGTCGGCTTGCAGCCATAGGCCGAACCGCGGCCGGTGGTGAAGGCGAGCACATTGGCGCCGCCCGCGACCTGCCCCGTCGCCGAGACCGGATCGAAGCCGGGCGTGTCCATGAAGACGAAGCCCTTGGCGGTCACCGGCTCGGCGTAGCGGAACACGCCATTGAGCACCGTCGTGCCGCCCTTGGCCGCCGCGCCCAGCGATTTCTCGAGGATCGTCGTCAGGCCGCCCGCCTTGTTGCCGGGCGACGGATTGTTGTTGAGCTCGCTGCCGTTTTTGGCCGCGTAATCCTCCCACCAATGGATCAGATCGACGAGCTTATGGCCGACTTCCGGCGTCGCCGCGCGCCGCGTCAGCAGATGTTCGGCGCCGTAGATTTCTGAGGTCTCGGAAAGAATGGCGGTGCCGCCGTTGCGCACCAGAATGTCGACCGCCGCGCCGAGCGCCGGATTGGCGGTGATGCCGGAATAGCCGTCCGAACCGCCGCATTGCAGCGCCAGCATCAACTCGCTTGCCGGCAACGTCTCGCGCTTGGATCTATTGAGGATCGGCAGCATCGTCTTGACGCGTTCGACGCCCGCTTCGATCGACTTGCGCGTGCCGCCCGTCGCCTGGATGGTGAGGCTGTTGAAGAGATCGCCTTCCTTGAGTCCGCGCTCGTCCTTCATCCGGCCGATCTGGAACACTTCGCAGCCGAGGCCGATCATCACCACGCCGCCCATATTGGGATTGCCAGCGTAGCCCCATTGCGTGCGCGCCAGGAGATCGAAACCCTCGCCCTTGGCGGCCATGCCGCAGCCCGCGCCGTGAACGAGCGAAATCACCCCGTCGACATTGGGATAGTCGTCGAGGATCCCCGATCGCTCGACCTCGCGGGCGACGAAACGCGCCACGGTCGCCGAGCAATTCACCGAGGTGAGGATGCCGAGATAATTGCGCGTGCCCGCTTTGCCGTCAGCGCGGCGAAAGCCCTGGAACGTCGCCTGCTGTTCGACCGGCAGAATGTCCACCGGGCGCGCGTCCTCGCAGAAACCATAGTCGCGGTCGAAATGGGTGACGGCGCAATTGTGGACGTGGACCCATTGGCCCGGCGCGATCGGCTGCGAGGCGAAGCCGATGATCTGGCCGAATTTGCGGATCGGCTCGCCCTGCGCGATCGCCGCCGTGGCGAATTTATGCCCGCGCGGCACGCGTTCGGTGACGGCGGGGGCGCCCGACGGAGCAGCGCCGGGGCGCAGCTCGTCGACAGCGACCATAACATTGTCGAGCGCATGCAGGCGCAGCGCGCGCGGTGTAACCATCGGCTTTACAGTTTGGGCTTCCATTCGCTTCTTTCAACCGATCAGGCGGAAATCAATTCGGGTCTCTCGCGGGCGAAGGATTCGAAATTCTCGGCCGTCACCGCAAGATGTCGGTCCATCGCGGCCCTCGCCCGGCCGACGTCGCCGGCTTTGATCGCCGCCACGATCTCCGAATGTTCGGCGAGCGTCTCGCGTATGCGGCCCTGAGGCAACATTAACATGCGTCTGACTCGCTCAAGATGGGTGCGCAAACCGTCGAGCACCTCGCTGGACCGATGCAGACCCAGATGCGTGGTCAGCACCTGGTGAAACCCGACATCCTGCGCGTAGAACCTCGGCCGATCGCCGGCGTCGACCGCTTCGCGCCCGCGCGCCAGATTTTCCTCCAGCGCCAGAAATCCGTCCTTTGGCAGCCGGCGCGCCGCCTCGGCGGCAATCTCGCATTCGAGCGCCCGGCGAATGAACATCCGCTCGCGCACTTCCGCGCCGGAGATCCGGGCGACAAAGGAACCATGTTGCGGCTCGATCACCACCAGGCTCTCGAAGGCGAGCCGGCTGACCGCCGCCGACACCGGAAAGCGCGAGACGCCGAGTCGTTCGCACAGGGCAATCTTGTCAATTGGCGCGCCGGGATCCAGCGCGCCCGCGAGGATTGCTTCCTTGAGCTCGTCGTAGACCTGATCGGCCTTGCTGTTGACGCGCTCCCCCATGGCTCCTATCGACTCCCGTCCCTCCCCGGAGGCGCCAACCTTCAAGGCTGGCATGTCAGACGCTAGAGATGCGGCTGCCCGCCGTCAAATGCAAGGGGTGAAGGGAGACGAAAACCAACATGGCCATAGTGCGATTGCAAGAGGAGACGACCCTTCCGCGCGATGGATTCACCGGCGCGTTGGTTGGCCGCGTCTGGCGGCCCGACGCCGGCGGCCCTTCGGTCGTTATCGCCCGCGACGGCGCCCTCTATGACGTCACGTCCGCCTTTGCGACCGTCAGCGCGCTTTGCGAATCGCCTGACCCGGCCGCAGCGGCCCGCCAAGCCAAGGGCGAGCGGCTGGGGAGCCTAGCCGCGATCCTCGCCAATACGCCCCCTGACCGTCGCGATCCCAATCGGCCCTGGCTCATCGCCCCCATCGACCTGCAGGCGATCAAGGCGGCCGGCGTCACCTTTGCCGCCTCGATGATCGAGCGGGTGATCGAGGAGCGGGCGCGCGGCGAAAGCGCCGCGGCGGAAGCGATTCGCCGCGACTTCGCCCAGAGGGTCGGCGGCGAGCTGGCGACAGTGAAGCCGGGTTCGCCCGCCGCCGAGCGGCTGAAACAGGCGCTGGTTGAGGCCGGCGCCTGGTCGCAATATCTTGAAGTCGGGCTCGGCCCGGACGCCGAGATCTTCACCAAGAGCCAGCCGATGTCGGCGATCGGAACTGGCGCGGACGCCGGCTTCCACGCCGCTTCCGCCTGGAACAATCCGGAGCCGGAAGTCGTGCTGGCGATCAATTCGCGCGGCGCGATCGTCGGCGCGACGCTTGGCAACGACGTCAATCTGCGCGATTTCGAGGGGCGGTCAGCGCTGCTGCTCGGCAAGGCCAAGGATCAAAACGCAAGCTGCGCCATCGGTCCCTTCCTGCGCCTGTTCGACTCAACCTTCACGCTCGACGACGTGCGAAACGCCGAAATCGGCCTCAGCATCGAGGGCGAGGACGGATATAGGCTCCAGGGCGGCTCGTCGATGGCGCGCATCAGCCGCGATCCGACCGAACTGGTGGCCCAGCTCATCGGAGCGTCGCATCAATATCCCGACGGCGCGGCGCTCTTCCTCGGGACGATGTTCGCTCCCGTCGCCGACCGCGACACGCCGGGTCGCGGCTTCACCCATAAGCAGGGCGATCTCGTCACTGTGAGCACGGAAAAGCTCGGCGCGCTGACCAACCGGATGCGCCACTGTCAGGATTGCGAACCCTGGCGCTTCGGCGTTGGCGCGCTGATGCAGAACCTGGCGCGGCGCGGCCTGATTGGAACGGCTTGATTTGAATCTGCGGAGCGGACAGCATCCTTTTCAAAAGGCGAAGACACGATGACCGAAACCCATAAAAATTACATCGCCGGCGAATGGAGAGGCTCTGAAAGCGCCTCGCGCAACCTCAATCCCTCCGACACCAATGACCTCGTCGGCCTTTACGCCCAGGCGAGCGCCGCCGATGTCGAGGCCGCCGTCGCCGCCGCGCGAGCCGCCTTCCCCACCTGGTCGCGCACGACACCGTTGGAGCGCCATGACATCCTCGCCCGCATCGCTGCCGAAATGACGGCGCGCCGCGACGAACTCGGCGATCTTCTGGCGCGCGAGGAGGGCAAGACCCTGCCCGAGGCGATCGGCGAAGTCTCGCGCGCCGCGCTTACCTTCGATTTCTTCGCCGGCGAAGCGCTGCGTATTCCGGGCGAGAAATTCGGCAGCCTGCGGCCGGGCGTCGATGTCGAGGTGACCCGCGAAGGCGTCGGCGTCGTTGGCGTCATCGCGCCGTGGAATTTCCCGCTGGTCATCCCGTCCTGGAAGATTGCGCCGGCGCTCTGCTACGGCAATTGCATCATCTTCAAGCCGGCCGAATTGGTCACGGCCTCGGCGCATAAGCTGGCCGAGATCATCGTTCGCGCCGGCGTTCCCGCCGGCGTATTCAACCTCGTGATGGGGCGCGGCTCCGTAGTCGGGCAAGCGATGCTCGATCATCCGCGCATCGACGCGCTCACCTTCACCGGATCGGTGGCGACGGGGCGCAAAGTCGCCGAGGCCTGCACGGCGCGCATGCGCAAATTCCAGCTCGAAATGGGCGGCAAAAACCCACTGATCGTGCTGGACGACGCCGATCTTAAGACGGCGGTCGAGGTTGCGGTCAATGGCGCCTATTTCTCAACCGGCCAGCGCTGCACCGCCTCCTCGCGGTTGATCGTCACCAAAGGCGTTTACGGGCGTTTCGCCGATGCGCTCGCCGAACGCATGCGAGCGCTGACGGTCGACGACGCGCGCAAGCCCGGCGTCCATATCGGCCCGGTGGTCGATGACGGACAGCTCCAGCAGGATCTCTCTTACGTCGAGATCGGCAAGGGCGAGGGCGCCACGCTCAAGCTCGGCGGCGAGCGACTCAATCGCGCGACGCCCGGCTTTTATATGGCCCCGGCGCTCTTCGTCGACGCCGACAATGACATGCGGATCGCGCGCGAGGAGATTTTCGGTCCCGTCGCCACAATGATCCCGGCGCGCGATTACGACCACGCGCTCGCGCTGGCCAACGACACCGAATTCGGCCTGTGCGGCGGCATTTGCACGACCAGCCTCAAATATGCGTCGCATTATAAGCGCAACGCCGAGGTCGGAATGGCGATGGTCAATCTGCCGACGGCGGGGGTCGATTATCATGCGCCCTTTGGCGGCCGCAAAGGCTCAAGCCTGGGCGCGCGCGAGCAGGGCCGCTATGCGGTCGAGTTCTACACGACGGTCAAGACCGCCTATACGATGGCGTGACATAAGGCGGGGGATTGATCGGCTATGATACTCGTTTCCGGTGAGGCGCTGATCGACCTCATCCCCGATCCCTTGGTCGATGGCCGCTATGATGCGGCGCTTGGCGGGTCGCCCTATAATGTCGCCATCGGCCTCGCGCGTCTGGGCGCGCCGGTCTCCTTCGTCTCCCGGCTGTCGGCCGACCCGAATGGCGAGGCGCTCGCCGCCGCGCTGGTCGCCGACGGGGTCGATCTGAGCCTCATCGCCCGCGACCCACGCCCAAGCATGCTCGCCTTCGTCATGCGCGGCACCGCCAAGACCGGCTCACGCTATTCCTTCTATTTCGACGCGACAGCCTTCGACGGCCAGTGGCCGTTTCCCCCCGCGTGGCCCCAGGAAGCGCGCCATCTTCATGTCGGCTCGATCTCCGCCGTCGAACCGCGTCACGCCGAAACGGTCGTTGCGGCGCTCGCGCAAGCGCGCGCCCGCGCGACCACCAGCTTCGATCCCAACATTCGCCCGATGGTGACGCCCGATCGCACAAGCGTCCTCACGCTGGTCGAACGGCAGGTTGCGTTAGCGACGATCGCCAAGGCGAGCGAGGAAGATCTCGCCTGGCTCTATCCGGACCGCCCGATCGAGCAATCGCTGGCAGCATGGTCGCGGCTCGGTCCGCGCTTTTGTGTGGCGACGCTGGGCGAGCGAGGCGCGGTCGCTTATCTCGACGGCGAGCGCTTCAGCGCGCTTGCGCCCAAGGTCGCGGTGGTCGACACGGTCGGCGCCGGCGACAGTTTCATGTCGGCGCTGCTCGCCGCGATGGATCGCGATGGCGCGCTCGGGGCGGGCGCGCGCGCGCCAAACGGCGAAAAGTTGGCCGCGTGGCTGCGCTTCGCCGCCGCCGCCTCGGCGATCACCTGCACCCGCAAGGGCTCCAATCCGCCGACGCGGCGCGAAATGGCCGAGCACGGGCTGAGCTGAGGGTCGGGATCGAAGCAGCGGCTTAGTGCGGGCGCGCGCTTTCGCCGCGCGCAGACCGGCTCGCGAGATCGGCGACCTGCGTCGCGCCAATCGCGATCTGTCGCAATTGCCCGCTCGGCGAAGGTGTCGCGCCGACAAAGAAAAGTCCGGGCGCCGCGGACGCCCGATCGCTCACCAGCGGCTTGCCCTGAGCGTCGAGAACACCCTCGCCGTCGGGCAACAGGGCGCGCAGATCGGGGCGGAAGCCGGTGGCGAGGATGACGGCGTCGAAACGCTCTTCGCCAGTCTCGACGAACGCCACGCCGTCGGGCGTGAATCGATCGATCGCGCCACGCACCTTGATCGCGCCGCTTCTGATCTTGGCGACTGCGCCAATATCGATCACCGGCACGCGACCGTCTTCCTCGATCATTCGCAACGGCCCCTTGGCCGCGCGCTTCAGGCCGAGTTTCTCAAGCGGGCCGATGGCGAGCCGAATGACCGGCTCGTTGAGAAAATCGGCGACGCGCGTCGGCAGGAATCTTTGCGCGATGGAGAAGGTCTGAATCGGCACGCCGAGCAGATCGCGCGGCACGACGCGCACCGGCCCACGAACCGCGAGCGTGACATCGGCGCCCGCCTCGCAGAGATCGAGCGCGATTTCGGCGCCGGAATTGCCGAAGCCGACCACCAGCACCCGCTTGCCGGCGTAAAGCGCGCCGGCGCGATAGCGGCTCGAATGGACAATCGCGCCGCCGAAGGCCGACATGCCCGGCCAAACGGGCGTGTAGGGAAAATCGGCCCAGCCGGTCGCGATCACTACAATCGGCGCCGTCGCGGACTGGCTCCCCGCCTCGATGCGCCAGAGGCGGTCGTCGCGCCGGACCGCGCCGACTGGCCTATTGAAGCGCGGGCGAAGTTCGAACCTCGCCGCGTAGCTTTCGAGATAGTCGACAAACTGGGCGCGCGAGGGATAGCGCCCATAGGCTGACGGTATCGCCATGCCTGGCAAGCCCGAATGCATGCGGGCAGTGTGCAGATGCAGCCGGTCGTAATGGCGCCGCCAGACTGAGCCGACTGTCTCGGCTTTCTCGAATATGACCGGGTTGAGCCCGCGCGCCTTGAGCTCGCGCGCCGCCGCGAGCCCAGCCGGACCTGCGCCGATAATGGCCGCATCCAGAGTTTCCACGACCCGCCTCCCGCCGATGCGCCAAGCCGCGCGAGACACTCAAGGAAGCTGGAACTTCGCCGATTTTGCAAGTCGCGACCAGACGGGCGACTGCGCGGGGCGGATAGGGTCTCGATCCACCGCGCCCCGGGCGGCCGCCCGATGTTGCGGCGCAACGCCGGGGGCGTTAAGGAACGAGGCGCGAATTGACGAGGACTCTCCGCCATGGCTTCGACCCAGACCGCGCCAAAGCCGCCCGCGCGCCCTCTGTCGCCCCATCTTGGCATCTATCGCTTCACCCTGACCATGGCGATGTCGATCGTCCATCGCATCACCGGCGTCGGGCTCTACCTCGGCGTGATGATGCTGACCTGGTTTCTGCTCGCCGCCTCGCTGGACGCTTCCGCCTTCGCCGTTTTTTCCGGCTTCATCCAGTCGATCCTCGGCCGGTTGATCCTGCTCGGCTTCACCTGGGCGCTGTTCCACCATTTGCTCGGCGGCATCCGACATTTCATCTGGGACGCCGGCTATGGGCTCGACGCCCCCGAGCGCGAATGGCTCGCGCAGGGGACACTGATCGGCGGCGTCGTGCTGACGCTGATCGTCTGGGCGATCGGCTACGCGATTCGCTAAGGGGGCGACAATGACGCAATCGGGCAAATCGCTACGCACCGCCGCCGCCGGCGCGCGCTATCTCGGCTCGGCGCGACTTGGCGCGCAGGAAGCCTGGCTGATGCGCGTCACCTCGGCGGCGCTGGTTCCCCTGTCGATCGGTTTCGTCTGGCTGTCGCTGTCGCTCCTCAACAAGGACTACAATGGCGTCAGAGCCGAACTCGGCCATCCGCTGCCGGCGATCCTGATCGCGCTTTTCGCACTTGTCGCCTGCTTTCACATGCATCTTGGAATGCGCTCGGTCATCCTCGATTATGTGCACGGCCGAGCCCGCGAATGGGCGCTGATCGCCAGCGCCTGCTACGCCGGCGGGCTGGCGCTCGCTTGCGTCTACGCCGTGCTGCGCATCGGCTTCGTCTGACCCCGTCGACAAAGGGCTTGCTTCGACATGGCTAACGGCTCCCCGGACGTCAGCGCTCCAAAGCTTGGGGGCAACGCCTATCCGATCTTCGATCACACTTTCGACGTGGTGGTGGTTGGCGCGGGCGGCGCGGGATTGCGCGCCTCGGTCGGCTGCGCCCAGGCGGGGCTGAAGACCGCCTGCATCAGCAAGGTCTTTCCCACCCGCTCGCACACCGTCGCCGCCCAGGGCGGCATTTCGGCGGCGCTTGGCAATATGGGGCCGGACGACTGGCGCTGGCACATGTACGACACCGTCAAGGGCTCAGACTGGCTCGGCGACCAGGACGCGATTGAATATCTCTGCCGCAACGCTTCGAGCGCGGTCTATGAGCTCGACCATTGGGGCGTGCCGTTTTCGCGCACCGAGGAAGGCAAGATCTATCAGCGCCCGTTCGGCGGCATGACGACCGACTATGGCAAGGGCATCGCGCAGCGCACCTGCGCCGCCGCCGATCGCACCGGACACGCGATTCTGCACACGCTCTACGGCCAGGCGCTGAAAGCCAAATGCGCCTTCTTCATCGAATATTTCGCGCTCGATCTCATCCGCGACGCCGAGGGCAAAGTGCGCGGCGTCGTCTGCCTCAAGATGGACGACGGGACGATTCATCGCTTCCGCGCCCAGACGACCGTTCTGGCGACGGGCGGCTACGGTCGCGCCTATTTCTCGGCGACCAGCGCCCACACTTGCACCGGCGACGGCAGCGCCATGGCGCTGCGCGCTGGCGTCCCACTGCAGGATATGGAGTTCGTGCAATTCCATCCGACCGGCATCTATGGCGCCGGCTGTCTGATCACCGAAGGTTCGCGCGGCGAGGGCGGCTACCTTGTTAACTCAGAGGGCGAGCGCTTCATGGAGCGCTACGCGCCCTCGGCCAAGGATCTCGCTTCGCGCGACGTCGTCAGTCGCGCGATGACGGTCGAAATCCGCGAGGGCCGCGGCGTCGGCAAGCTCAAGGATCACATCTTCCTGCACCTCGACCATCTCGATCCCAAGGTGCTGCACGAGCGGCTTCCCGGCATCTCCGAGAGCGCGCGCATTTTCGCCGGCGTCGATGTGACCAAGGAGCCGATCCCGGTGCTGCCGACTGTGCACTATAATATGGGCGGCATCCCGACCAATTATCACGGCGAGGTCCTGACCAAGGCCAATGGCGATCCCGACGCTGTCGTGCCGGGCTTGATGGCGCTGGGCGAAGCGGCCTGCGTCTCGGTGCATGGCGCGAACCGGCTTGGATCGAACTCGCTGATCGATCTCGTCGTCTTCGGACGCGCGGCGGGCGAACGCGCCGCCGAGCGGCTAAGCGCCGGCGCAAGCCAGCCCGACCTGCCCCCTAACAGCGCCGAAGCGGCGCTGGCGCGGCTCGACCGCTTCCGCCACGCCAATGGCAAGACGCCGACCGCCCAGCTTCGCCTCGCCATGCAACGGATCATGCAGAGCCATTGCGCGGTGTTCCGCACTGGCGAGACACTCGCCGAAGGCCAGAAGATGATCCATGAGGCCTGGCGTTCGGGAACGGACGCGCGCATCTCCGATCGCTCGTTGATCTGGAACTCCGACCTGATCGAGACGCTCGAATATGACAATCTCATCGTCCAGGCGGTGGTGACGATGGAGGGCGCGCTCAACCGCACCGAGAGCCGCGGCGCCCATGCGCGCGAGGACCATCCGACGCGCGACGACGTCAATTGGATGAAGCACACGCTGGCCTGGATCGACGCGGACAAATATGACGTCCGGCTCGATTACCGGCCGGTGCACGCCTACACGATGTCGAATGACGTCGCCTATATCGAGCCGAAGGCGCGCGTCTATTGAGAGACGACACATCCGAAAAGGAGCCGGAGGCGACGAAATCTCCCGCCAGCGCTGCGGGCGAGGAGATCGGCGCGCAAATCGCGCAACGCTTCGAGCTTCCGCTCGTTTCCGTCGTCATCGTCAATTGGAATTACGCGCGCTTTGTCGGCGCCGCGATCGAATCGGTCAAGCGGCAGGACTATCGGCGATTTGAATGCGTCATCGTCGACAATTGCTCGACCGATGACAGCGTCGCCGTCATCAATGCGGCGATCTCTGGCGACGACCGGTTCCGGCTTGTGAGCCTGTCCGAGAACTACGGACATCTCGGCGCGGCGCTGAAGATCCTTCCCGAGCTGAAGGGCCAGTTCGTCAACTTCCTCGACGCCGACGACCTTCTGTTCGACAATTTCCTCTCCTTCCATGTCCAGGCGCATCTGGCGTCCAACGCGCCGGCCGGATTCACCTCTTCCAACTATGTGACCATCGACGCCAACGACGCTCTGGTGACAGGCCAATACGCGCCAATCGATGACGTCAGCTGGCGAAAGCTGCCAAAATGCCTGCGCGAGTCGCGCGTTCCGGCCTTGCCGAGCATAGGCGAAGCGCAATACGCCGTCCTGCGCGGCGTGACCCGCGACGCCCCCGCCGACATCGGCAGATGGTGCTGGTCGCAAGGTTCGGCCAATGTGATCCAGCGCGAAATGCTGAACCTGCTGGCGATCGAGGTAAAGAAGCCGCTGCTTGGCGGCGTCGATGGTTATTTTCTCATTCCGCTCTTCGCCCTTTGCGGCGTCAATCTGATTGGCGCGCCACTCTCGGCCTACCGGCTTCACGGCGCCAACGATCATTCGCGGCTGCCGCAGATCAAAGGCATTCGGGTCGGCAACGAAGCGGCCTATTCCCGCAACACCGAGGCGAAAGCGCTGTCGGTGCTGACGCTCATCGAGCGGTGCGAAACAATCGTCGCCGCGGTTATTCCGCCGATGCGCTATTTCAAAGTCCTCGAAATGGTCGTCAACAATTCGGTCGACTCGATCTCGGCCCGCGGCTCGGTGCTTGAGACGCCTGAAGCGATCGCGGCGCTGGCGAGAGCCTATCCGCGTCTC
Organism: Bradyrhizobium sp.; assembly: GCA_004799435.1. Lineage (GTDB taxonomy): Bacteria > Pseudomonadota > Alphaproteobacteria > Rhizobiales > Beijerinckiaceae > Roseiarcus. The sequence goes on along the minus strand of SSMV01000056.1, from coordinate 37,310 downwards.
GTGAAAACATTCGGCGAGCGCAAGGTCATTCGCGAATTGCGGGCGATGATGAAGTTTCATGACCTCGCCGCAGTGTTCTGGCGCGCCCATCACGGGCGGCCGCCGCTCACCAGTCTGCGGCGGCTTCTCATCGCCGGCCTGCGCAGGCGGAAATGGCGCCCGGCGGACACCCCGCCGCCCCCGACGCAGGAGGATTGACGGCGCCGCCCGCTTTGCTCAAAAAGCTTTGGCCCAAAAAGCTTTGGCCTCCGGCCGCCCGACAGGATGACGCAATGGTCGAGATCAGCCTGCCCAAGAACTCCCGTCCGACGCCGGGCAAGGAATGGCCCAAGCCGCCGGGCGCCAAACGCCTGACCGAATTTCGCATTTATCGCTGGAATCCCGACGATGGCGGCAATCCGCGCATCGACACATTCTGGGTCGATCGCGACGATTGCGGTCCGATGGCGCTCGACGCGCTGATCTGGATCAAATCGAAAGTCGATTCGACCCTGACCTTTCGCCGCTCCTGCCGCGAGGGCGTCTGCGGCTCCTGCGCGATGAACATCGACGGGGTCAATACGCTCGCCTGCACGCGCGGCATGGACGAAATCGTCGGAACGATCCTCGTTCTGCCTCTGCCGCATCAGGAAGTGGTCAAGGATCTGGTGCCCGACCTGACCCATTTCTACGCCCAGCACGCCCTGATCGAGCCTTGGCTGAAGACCACCTCGCCGACGCCGGAGAAGGAATGGCGCCAGACGCCGGAGGACCGCGCCCGGCTCGACGGCCTCTATGAATGCATTCTCTGCGCCTCATGCTCGACCGCCTGCCCGAGCTATTGGTGGAACGCCGACCGCTATCTCGGTCCCGCTGCGCTGCTGCAGGCCTATCGCTGGATCGCCGATTCGCGCGACGAGGCGACCGGCGAACGGCTCGACGAGCTTGAGGACCCGTTCCGCCTCTATCGCTGCCACACGATCATGAATTGCGCCAAGACCTGCCCGAAAGGCCTGAACCCGGCCAAGGCGATCTCGAATATCAAGGGCATGATCGCCGACCGACGCTCCTGAGGCGCAGGCGCTCGTTCGATCCGATTCGGCGGCCGTCACGGCCGAGCCGCGAAATGGAAACCATAATACATAGTGAAAACGATAATAACGGCAACGAGGCCGTCGCTGGCCCTTCGGCGAGCGGGCGTCTTTCCCTTTACTCATTTTTCATTAACCATGAGCGAGCATAGAAAACGGGCCTATGCGGGTCGGCGCACCAGAATTTCGCCCGGATCGCAGCGCAAATAGCGGCCGCGGCGAGGAATTGCCGACGCAATTGACGAGGGAAGCCTTTTCCATGCCGCTTGCCGCGCCCAAATCCGCCCGCGCGACGATCCTCGCGCTGGGCGTCGCGCTCGCCCTGATCGCCAGCGGCGCCGCAGCCCAAACGAAAAGCGACGACAAGTCGAAGGACGCGCCGGCCGCCAAGCCGGAATCGGTCGGCTCTTATGGCGACTGGAGCGTATTTCACTCCCAGTCCGGCAAGACCCGGATTTGCTACGCGCTCGCCCAGCCCAAGCAACGCGATCCGGACGATTTGAAGCGCGACCCCGCCTACGCCTTCATCTCCGAGCGGCCGGGCGAAGGCGTGCGCAACGAGGTTTCCTTCATCATGGGCTTCGACGTCGGCGCGCCAAACCCCGATAGCGACGACCCCAAGGACAAGAAGAAAAAGCTCATCGCCCCAACAGCCGAACTCAGCGACGACACGTTCGACCTGCTACCCAAGGGCGGCAATCTCTGGGTGAAGAACGCCGCTCAGGAAAGCGATCTGATCACTGGGATGCGCAAGGGCGGCAAATTGGTCATCAAGGCGACCTCGAAAAAGGGCAACCTGACGACCGACACCTATTCGCTCTCCGGCTTCGGCCAGGCGATCGACCGCGCAATCAAGGATTGCGCGGGCGGGACCTGAAGCGAACCGCGCGGCGGCGCGGCGCCGCTTGGGCTCTCGCCGCCTCGCCGACGCTTCCCCCGCGCGACTTAGGGGATGAGCAGGCAATCGCTGGTCGCCTCGCCGCGGCTCCGGCAATAGGCAGGTAGATCGGCGATGGGGCTCGGCGCCGCCTTGGGATCTTCGATCAACCTTTCGCTGGGGATGAAAGCGGCGAAGCGCTTGCGCGCGGCTTCGGCAAGTTGACCGCTCCCTTCGGGGCCGTAGAAGCGGGGATCGAATTCGGTGAACAGCGGCGCGCCTGCCGCCCACAGCGGGAGGCCGGTCTCAATGACGTCGATTTCGCATCCCTGGGTGTCGCTCCACACGAAGGCGATGCGCTCGGGCGCCACGCCCTGCCGATCGAGAATGGCGCTCAGACCGTCGGCCGGCGACTGCGCCTCGACGCGCACCTCCTCCCGCCCGTCGAAGCTCGGCCGGCGACCGGGCCGGACGACCTCGCCGGCGCCGCCATTGTCGACCGGAACGACCACGCGAACGGTCTTCGCGGCTCCGGCGATGACGGCGGCGCGAACGCAACTCACGCGCCGAGTGAGGTCATTGTCCGCGACATTGCGCGTTAGCAAGGCGAACGGCTCGGGCATAGGCTCAATCGCGACAACCCGGCACGTCGTCGCGCGCGCGAAGGGGATGGCGGTAGTCCCGATGTTCGCGCCGACATCGACGATGCAGTCGCGCCGAGCGGCGAAGCGATTGTGGCGTCGCATCCAGTTGAGGACTGCATGAATTTCGTCCCCCTGAAAACTGCCGTTGGCGAACAGGAATTGCGAGATCACCCGGTCCCAGGGCGCAATTGTCCAAGTCGCGCCGCTGCGACGAAACTTGATCTCGTCGGCGTCGTTTTCGACGAGGGTCATCGCCAGCGCGCGGCGCTCGGCGGGCGGCAGCGCGGCGGCGAGGCGCCGCATCAGGCCGAGGAGGCCGGCGGCGGGTTTCAGCAACGTCTGATCCGCGTCTGACGGTTTGCCGGACATTGGCCTGCGCGCCCTCGCTTTCCTTGGCCCGCTCGGGCGGACCGTCCGGCCTATCGAACGCCTTCCGCCCTGTGCGCTGCGATGAAATAGTTCACGCTGTCGTCGCGCGACAGACGCCATGCGCCGCGCGCCACATCCAGCACCGTTCCGCGCCGCGCCGTCTCGCGGAATCCGGCCGCTTCAAACGCCGCGGCGAATTCGGCCGGCGTGACGAATTGCTCCCAGCGATGCGTGCCCTTGGGCACCCAGCCCAGCACATATTCGGCCCCGACGATCGCCAGTGCGAAGCTTTTTAGCGTGCGATTGAGGGTCGAAGCGAGGAACAATCCGTCCGGCGCGACGAGACGGGTCGCCGCCGCGACAAAGGCCGGGACGTCTGGAACATGTTCGACGACTTCCATTGCGCTCACCACGTCGAAGCGCGCGCCCTCGGCAACGAGATCCTCCACCGTGCCGACCCGATAGGCGAGCCGTGCGCCGGTCGCCTCGGCATGGGCGCGCGCGGCGGCAATCGCCGCCTCGGCGGGATCGAGGCCGAGGACTTCGGCGCCGAGGCGCGCGAGAGGCTCGGCAACGAGGCCGCCGCCACAGCCGACATCGAGCAGCCTCAGGCCCGCAAGCGGCGCCGCATCGGCTCCGGCGGCGCGGCCGAAATGGCCGAGGATCGTATCGCGCATCCAGCCGATCCGCAGCGGCGCGATGCGATGCAAGGCCGCCATCGGCCCCGATGGATTCCACCATTCGTCGCCCAGCGCGGCGAAGCGTCTGACTTCCTCGTCGATGACGCCGGCGGCGGCGACCATGCGGCTAATCCCGGTTTGCAGGCGTTGACCGGCCTGGGAAGCGCCTTTATACGCGCGCCAGCGCGACGGCGCGAGCCGCGCGGGTAAGAGACTGCCTGGGCTTCTGGAATCCCGGGCTCCTGGAATCGTCATGGCGCGTCTGGTGATGAAGTTTGGCGGCACCTCGGTCGCCAACGTCGAGCGCATTCGCAATGTCGCCCGGCACGTCAAACGCGAAGTCGACGCCGGCGCGGAGGTGGCGGTCGTCGTCTCGGCCATGTCGGGCAAGACAAACGAACTGGTCGCCTGGTGTCGCGAGGCGGCGCCGGTCTATGACCCGGCCGAATATGACGCGGTGGTCGCCTCTGGCGAACTCGTCACCGCCGGCCTGCTGGCGATCGTGCTCAAGGACATGGGCTTGAACGCCCGCTCCTGGCAGGGCTGGCAGATCCCGCTCGCCACTGACGCCGCCCATGGCGCGGCCCGCATCGAGAGCGTCGACGGCGCCAGGATCATCGCCGGCTTCGCCAAGGGAGAGATCGCGGTCGTCGCCGGCTTTCAGGGCGTGCACGCCGAGACGGGCCAGGTCACGACGCTCGGCCGAGGCGGCTCGGACACGTCAGCCGTCGCGCTCGCCGCGGCGCTCCACGCCGATCGTTGCGATATCTACACCGACGTCGACGGCGTCTACACCACCGATCCGCGCGTCGTGCCAAGGGCTCAGCGGCTCGATCGGGTGTCGTTCGAGGAAATGCTGGAAATGGCGTCACTCGGCGCCAAAGTGCTGCAGGTGCGCTCGGTCGAAGTCGCCATGGTGCATAATGTGCGCACCTACGTGCGCTCGTCTTTCGACGATCCCGCCGACCCCAGGCTCGGCACGCTGATTTGCGACGAGGAGGACATCGTGGAAAAGCAGGTGGTGACCGGCATCGCCTTTTCGCGCGACGAGGCGCAACTCACCCTGCGCAAGGTCGCCGACAAGCCGGGCGTCGCGGCGGCGATCTTCGGGCCTCTCGCCGAGGCCAATATCAATGTCGACATGATCATCCAGGTCGTCTCCGACGACGCGGCGACGACCGACATCACCTTCACCGTGCCGGGCGCCGAATTCGATCGCGCCAAGGCGCTGCTCGAATCGCGACGCGACAAGATCGGCTATACGGCGCTGCAGGGCACGCCCGATGTGGTGAAGATTTCGGCGATTGGCATCGGCATGCGCAGCCACTCCGGCGTCGCCGCCCGCGCATTTAAGGCGCTGGCCGAGAAGGGGATCAACATTCGCGCGATCACCACTTCCGAGATCAAGTTCTCGATGCTGATCGACGAGGCCTATACCGAGCTCGCCGTGCGCACTTTGCACACGCTTTACGGGCTCGACGTCAAAGCCTGAGCGTCGCCTGCCCGCGCAAGGAGCATCGTTTGGGGTGTCAGCGGCGCGCCCGCGTGCTAAAAGGGCGCCTCAACGCCACCCCCCAACCCGCCAATGACCCAGTCCGCCACGCCCAACATCGCCTCGCCGAAGATCGTTTCGTCAAAGCCTCTCTCCGAGGCGGCGGAAGCGCGGGCTGAAATGCGGGCGATCGGCGCGGAGGCCAAGCGCGCGGCGCGCATTCTCGCCAATGCGCCGGCCGGGGCCAAGAGCCGCGCCCTGATCGCCGCGGCGCGGATATTGCGCGAGCGCGGCAGCGAAATTCTGGCGGCCAACGCCCGCGACCTCGAAGCGGCGCGCGCCAAGGGCGTCGCGCCGGCCTTCCTCGATCGGCTGGCGCTTGACGCGGCGCGCATCGAAGCCATGGCGAGCGGCGTCGAGACGGTCGCCGCCCTCCCCGATCCGGTCGGCCGCTTGCTGGCGACCTTCGAGCGACCCAATGGCCTTATCATCGAGCGCGTCGCGACGCCGCTCGGCGTCGTCGGCGTCATCTATGAGAGCCGGCCCAATGTGACCGCCGACGCCGGCGCGCTTTGCCTCAAGGCCGGCGACGCGGTGGTGCTGCGCGGCGGCTCGGACAGTTTTCACTCTTCCGCCGCGATCCACGCCTGCCTCGTCGCCGGCTTGCGCGAAGCCGGGCTTCCGGAAGCGGCGATCTCGCGCGCGCCCTCGACCTCGCGCGAAGCGGTCGGCGAGATGCTTGAAGGTTTGGGCGGCGCGCTCGACGTCATCGTGCCGCGCGGCGGCAAGAACCTGGTCGAGCGCGTGCAGCGCGAGGCGCGGGTGCCGGTCTTCGCCCATCTCGAAGGCGTGGTGCATGTCTATATCGATCGCGCCGCCGACCTCGGCAAGGCGCTGAAAATCGTCGTCAACTCCAAGATGCGCCGCACCGGCGTCTGCGGCGCCGCGGAGACGCTGTTGGTCGATCGCGAAGCCGCGCCCACCATGCTCAAGCCGCTTGTCGAGGCCCTGATCGCCGCCGGCTGCGCGGTGCGCGGCGACGAAGCGACGCGCGCCGTGAACGGCGCGGTGACGCCGGCGCGCGAATTCGACTGGCGCGCCGAATATCTCGACGCGATCATCGCGGTGAAGGTGGTCGACGGGCTCGACGCGGCGATCGACCATATCGAGACCTATGGCTCGCATCACACCGATTGCATCGTCACCGAGGACAAGGCGGCGGCGGAAAAATTCCTGCGGCAAGTCGATTCGGCGATCGTGCTGGTCAACGCCTCGACCCAATTCGCCGATGGCGGCGAGTTTGGTTTCGGCGCCGAAATCGGCATCGCCACCGGCCGCATGCATGCGCGCGGACCGGTCGGCGTCGAACAGCTCTGCACCTTCAAATATCGCGTGCGCGGCGACGGGCAGACGCGGGCCTGAGCGGCCGGTTTGCCCGCAAGCCGCCTCTCGCATGTCGCGTCGCAGCCGGCTGCGCGAGGCGACGCCGATAGGAGTTCGGATGGCCAGGAGCGACGTTCAAGTCGCGGTGATCGGCGGCGGCGCGGCGGGGATCGGCGCGGCGCGGCGACTTCGCGAGGCCGGCCTTACAGCGCTGATCGTCGAAGCCAGGTCGCGTCCAGGCGGTCGCGCCTGGACCGTCGAGGCCGGCAGCTTTCCGCTCGATCTCGGCTGCGGCTGGCTGCATTCGGCCGAGCGCAACCCGTGGACCAGCATCGCCGAAGCGCAAGGGCGAACAATCGACCGCACGCCGCCGCCCTGGTCGCGCGCTTCGGCGCAGCCGGGATTGTCGGCGGCCGAATCGGGCGAATTGCGCGCCGCGCTCTGGGCGCTGCACGAGCGCGCCGACGCGTTGAGCGAGAGCGAGCCCGACCGCCCGCTCGCCGACCTGCTCGAAAGAGGCGGAAAATGGAACGCGCTGCTCGACGCCGTCAGCGGCTATTACAGCGGCGCGGCGCTCGAACGCGTCTCGGCGCGCGATCTCGGCCGCTATGGCGACGACGGCGTCAATTGGCGTATCGCGCAAGGCTATGGCGCGACGATCGTCGCCCATGGCGCAGGCCTCGATTTCGCTTTCGACAGCGTCGCAACCCGCATCGATCACGGCGGTCGCCGCCTGCGCATCGAGACGGCGCGCGGCGCGATCGAGGCCGACGCGGCGATCGTGACCCTGCCGAGCGCAATCATCGCCGCCAATGAGGCGCTGTTCGCGCCCGCGTTGCCGGCCAAGACGCGCGCGGCGGCGGGGCTGCCCTTGGGCCATGACGACAAGCTGTTCCTCTCGCTGGCCGACGCGGAAGGTTTCGAACCGGATACGCGCGTCTTCGGCAAACTCAATTCCGTCGCCACCGCTGGCTATCAGTTCCGTCCGCTCGGCCGGCCGATGATCGAATGCTATTTCGGCGGCGCGCTGGCCGCCGATCTTGAGGCGGGCGGCGAAGCGGCCTTCTTCGATTTCGCGCGCGGTGAACTCATCGGCCTTTACGGCGGCGATTTCGCGCGGCGCATTGCGCCACTCGCCTTCCACGGCTGGGGCGACGACCCCTTCGCCCGCGGCGCATATTCCTACGCCCTGCCCGGCCGCGCCGACGATCGCGCCGCGCTCGCCGAGCCGGTCGAGAACCGTCTGTTCTTCGCCGGCGAAGCCTGCTCGCGCGCCGATTACTCGACCGCCCATGGCGCCTATCTCACCGGCGTCGCCGCCGCCGAACAGGCGATCGCCGCCCTGGCGCCGGCGCGCGCTATGGGATGACCGCCTCGATCAGCGTCGGGCCCTTGGTCGCGACGGCGCGCGCAAGTTCGGCGTCGAAGCTTTCGCCGCTCTCGCACCGCACGGCGGGAACGCCGAAGCCGCGCGCCAGCGCCGTCCAGTCGAGATGTGGCTCGTCGAGCGCGAACATCCGGCGCGCCTGCGGGCCCGGCTCGCCCGATTTGGTGCGGGCGAATTCGACATCGAGAATGCGATAGGCGCGATTGGCGCAGACGATCGTGACGACATCGAGCTTCTCGCGCGCCATGGTCCACAGGCTCTGCAGCACATAGGCGCCCGAGCCGTCGCCGGTGAGCGCGATGACCTTGCGCTCCGGCGCGGCGACCGCGGCGCCGACCGCCGCCGGCAGGCCCTGGCCGATGGCGCCGCCGGTCAGACAGAGCCAGTCGTGCCGACGGGCGCCGAGGGTCTGCGTATAGACCGGCAGGCCCGAGGTCACCGCGTCTTCGGCGATGATCGCGTCCTCCGGCATATGGCGGGCGAGCGAGATCCCGATCGCCTCGGCTGTCAGCGGACCGTCCGGCGAGGTGTCGCCGATCGTCTGCGGCGCGAGGATCGGCGCGGCCGGCGCATCAAGCGCATCCGCCAACGATTGAAGCGCGAAACTCGCGTCCTCTTCCAGCGTCGCCAGAGTTTCGAGCGTGCAATCCGGCGGCGCTAGCAGACTCGGCACGCCGGGATAGGCGAAGAAGGCGACCGGCGGCTTGGTTGCGGCCAGCGCCAGAAAATCGACGCCAGCGAGGCTCGCAACGGCCGCCTCGCCGAAATAGGGCAGCCGCTCGGGCGCGAAGCGTCCGGCGCCGCGCGGCTGAAGCGCGAAAAATGTGTCGATGACGATGCGCACGCCGAAGCGCGCGATGCGCCCGGCGGCGAAGAGACCCGCCTCGCTCAGCGCCCCGCCGCCCATCAGGATCGCCGGCGCCCGCGCCGATTTCAGCGCAGCCGCAAACTTGGCGATGCGCGCGACATCGCAGCGCGAACGCGGCGGCGCCACGACCCTCGGACCCAGCCCGCTCGCGTCCGACCAGGCGCAATCGGCCGGCAGGATCAGCGTCGCCGTTCCGCCGGCGCCGGCCTGACACGCCGCAACCGCTTCCGAGGCCAGCGCGACCAAGGCGTCAGTGGTCTCGCCCGTCCTGGTCCAGATCGAGTTCAGTCTGGCGAGCGCGGCGATGTCGGAGGCGAGCGGCGCCTCCAGATTGCGATGATAGGTCGCGTGATCGCCGACCAGATTGACGATCGGCGTATGCGCGCGCTGCGCATTGTGCAGATTGGCCGAGGCGTTGGCGAGGCCGGGACCAAGATGCAGCAGCGTCGCGGCAGGCTTGCCCTTGATGCGGGCGTAGCCATCGGCCGCGCCGCTGGCGACGCCTTCGAAGAGGCAGAGAATGGGTCGCAGCCGCGGCTCGCGGTCGAAAGCGGCGACGAACTGCATCTCGCTGGTGCCGGGATTGGTGAAGCAGACTTCGACGCCATTGTCGGCGAGCGTGCGCAAAATGGCCTCGGCGCCGTTCATCTCGTCTCCCGTCGAAGCCTCACCAAACGTCACATCGCCGCGGCGATCACCAGCGCGACGTCGCGATTGACGGCGTTGCGGTCATCCATAGACCGATCCGACTCGGCGTAATAGACGGCGACGAAAAGCGGCGCGCGACCCGGCGGCCGCAGAATGGCGATGGTGTTGGCGACGCCATGATCGCCGCTGCCGGTTTTGTCGCCGATCCCCCAATCGGCCGGCAGGCCGGCGCGCAGTCGCGGGCCGCCGGTCTGATTGCCGACCATCCAGGCTTCGAGTTGTTTGCGCGAGGCTTCCGACAAAGCGTCGCCGAGGAGCAACGCCTGCAGATCGCGCGCCATCGCGTACGGCGAGGTCGTGTCGCGCGGGTCGCCGGGAATGGCGCTATTGAGGCTCGGCTCGTTGCGATCGAGGCGCGTCACGACGTCGCCGAGCGAACGGGCGAAGTCGGTGACCCCGGCCGGGCCGCCGATCGTCGCCAGCACGAGATTGGCGGCGGTGTTGTCGCTCCATTGGATCGCCGCGGCGCAGGCGTCGGCGAGGCTCATCGCGCCTTCGCCGACATGGGATTTGGCGATGGGCGCATAGTCGAGCAGGTCGGAAGGCCCATAGGGAAGCCGCCGGTCGAGCCGCTCCGTCCCGGCGTCGACCCGTTTCAAAACCGCGCCGGCGGCGAGAACCTTGAAGGTCGAGCACATCGGGAAGCGCTCGTCGGCCCGATGGCCGATGCTCCGTTTGGAACCGGAATCGATGACCGCGACGCCAAGCCGCCCACCAGCCGCCTGCTCGATGACCGCGATCAGCGCCTCGGCCGAGGCGGTGGAATCGTCGGCGCGCGCCGGCGCGGTGAAAGCCGCGGCGGCGACGCCGGCGAGAAAGGCGCGACGGGGAACAAGGACAGGCATCGGGCTGGCTCCGAGACAATCCGTTTTCTTCGGCGCTCTGCGTTTTCGCGCCCGCGCGCGCCGGCGTCCGCTGATAGCATTTCTTGTCTCGCCGCCCCAATCGCGCCTTGCGGCTTGGCCTTGCCCGCCAATCCGGCTATTCCGACGCGCCCGCGGCGGCAGGGATCGGCATGGCCAATACAGAAGCGAATGACGGCGGGGCCAATCGTTGGCCCAAGCCGAACGGCCTGACCCTGACGGCGATCATCATCGCCTTCGTGCTCGTCTGGTCGGGTTATTTCGCGATTTCGGAAGTCGCGACCGCGATCCATAACGATATGGCTGAGGCCTATGTCTGGGGCCGCGAATTCCAGCTCGGCTATAATCAGCATCCGCCCTTCTGGGCGTGGCTCTGCGGCCTGTGGTTTCTCGTCTTTCCGCGCGCCGGCTGGGCCTTCGGCCTGCTCTCGACGCTGAATGCGGCGATCGGCCTGCTCGGCGCCTGGGCGTTGATCGGTCGTTTCGCCGGCGGCGCGACGCGCATCGCGGCGACCGCGCTGCTCATCTTGACGCCCTTCTATACGTTCCTCGCCTATAAATATAACGCGAACGCGATCTTCCTCTCGCTATGGCCGTGGACGCTTTATTTTTTCGTCCGATCGATCGACGAGCGACGGTTGCGTGACGCGCTGCTCTTCGGCCTCCTCATGGGGCTGGCGCTGCTGTCGAAATATTTCGCGCTTGAATTGGCCGCCACATGCCTGATCGCCGCGCTTCAGCATCCCGAGCGGCGGCGCTGGTTCGCCGGCCCGTCGCCCTATCTCGCCGCGGCCGTCGCGGCGCTCGCCGTCGCCCCGCATTTTGGGTGGCTCGTCGCGCATGGCGCGCCGCCGCTTCATTATCTCGCGCGCATTTCGGGGCGCGGCTGGGGCGAGACCGCGCGCTATGCGGCGGGCGCCTTTTTCGGCGCTCTGGCGCAAAACGCCGTCGCGCTGGCGATTGTCCTTTTTGTCGCGCGCATGCGCCCGCACGAGATCGCCGCGAGCGCCGGCGCCCATTGGCGCGACGCGCGCTTTCGCATGCTTACGAGCCTGACGATCGCGCCGCTCATTCTCACGACGCTCGCCGCTTTCGTCCTGCACAATAAAGTCTCGACCAATATGCTGATCGGCACATTCCCGCTGGCGCCCTTGCTGGCGATCGAGATCGTCGATCGACGCGGCGTCGCGAGGCTCGCTACGCTCGCGGTGAAGCTGGCGGCGGCGCTGAGCCTCGCCGCGCTTGTCGTCTCGCCCGGCGTCGCGCTCGCCCGCGCGTGGCTGTCGCACGATCAAAACGACGTCGAGCCGCGCAAGGAACTCGCCGAAGCCGCAACGCAAATCTGGCGCGCCGCGACCGACGCGCCGCTCACCTATGTCAGCGGCACCGCGCGCTATGATTATGGCGTCGCCTTTTACAGCCCCGACCACCCGCACGGCTTCATCGGTTTCGATTTCTGGCGCAATCAATGGGTCACGCCGGAGAAACTGACGCGATCCGGCCTCTTGTCGGTCTGCGTCGCGGAGGATTTGGCCTGTCTTGCCGCCACTGAGGCGCTCGCGACGCCCGCGGCGACGCGGCGCGACGTCACGCTCGCCCATGACGCCTTCGGCCATCGCGGCCAGCCCATGCGCTTCATCGTGACGGTGATTCCGCCGGCTTGATTTCCCGCCTGAACGCTGCAAACCGGCCATTGCCACGGCGGACGCGCGCCGCTATTCCCGGCTGATCTTCCCCTTCAGCATCGGGTGGGCGCAGTTGAGCCACAGGGAACCGCAGGTCGATGAGGCGCTGGGCGTCGCGCATGGGCTGAAACCTGAAGAATATCAGCGCTTTGTCGGGTTGATCGGCCGCACCCCGAGCTTCACCGAGCTTGGCGTCGTGTCGGCGATGTGGAACGAGCACTGCTCCTACAAATCCTCGCGGCTCCATCTGCGCCAACTGCCGACCAAGGCGCCCTGGGTCATTCAGGGGCCCGGCGAAAACGCCGGCGTCATCGACATCGGCGACGGCGACGCGGTCGTCTTCAAGATGGAAAGCCACAATCACCCCTCGTTCATCGAGCCCTATCAGGGCGCTGCGACCGGGGTCGGCGGAATTTTACGCGACGTTTTCACCATGGGCGCGCGCCCGGTCGCCTCGCTCGATTTCCTGCGCTTCGGCTCGCCCGATCATCCCAAGACCCGACATCTCGTCGCCGGTGTGGTCGCCGGGATCGGCGGCTACGGCAATTCCTTTGGCGTGCCGACGGTCGGCGGTTCGGTCGGCTTCAACAAGGGCTATGACGGCAATATTTTGGTCAACGCCATGGCGGTCGGCGTCGCCCGCGCCGACGCGATCTTCTATGCCGCGGCGAGCGGGGTCGGAAATCCGATCGTCTATCTCGGCTCGAAGACCGGACGCGACGGCATCCATGGCGCCTCGATGGCGTCGGCCGCCTTCGAAGCCGACGCCGAGGCGAAGCGGCCGACCGTGCAGGTCGGCGATCCTTTCGCGGAAAAGCTGTTGCTAGAAGCCTGTCTCGAACTGATGGCTTCGGGCGCGGTCGTCGCGATTCAGGACATGGGCGCGGCGGGGCTGACCTCCTCGGCGGTCGAGATGGGGGCCAAGGGCGATCTCGGCGTCGAACTCGATCTCGACCGCGTGCCCTGCCGCGAAGACGGCATGACCGCCTATGAAATGATGCTCTCCGAGAGCCAGGAGCGCATGCTGATGGTGCTCAAGCCGGAGAAGGCGGACGAAGCGGAAGCGATCTTCCGCAAATGGGGCCTCGATTTCTCGATCATCGGCAAGACCACCGACACCAAGCGCTTCGTCGTCAAGCATGGCGGCGCGGTCAAGGCCGACCTGCCGATCCGCGAACTCGGCGATCAGGCGCCGCTTTACGACCGGCCGTGGACGGCGACCGCGAAATCCCTGGTGCTCGACGCGGCAAGCCTCGCCGCGCCGATCTCGGTCGCGCAAGCGCTCGTTACGCTGATCGGCTCGCCCGATCTTTGCTCCAAGCGCTGGGTGACGGAGCAATATGACACGCTGATCCTCGGCAACACTATCGAGGGGCCGGGCGGCGACGCGGCGGTGATCCGGCTCGGCGACGGGCCGAAAGGCCTGGCGCTGACCACCGACGCCAGCGAACGTTACTGCCAGGCCGATCCGGTCGAGGGCGGCAAGCAGGCGGTCGCCGAGGCTTGGCGCAATCTCGTTGCGGTCGGCGCGCGGCCGCTGGCGCTGACCGACAATCTCAATTTCGGCAATCCCGAGAAGCCGCAGGCGATGGGCCAGTTCGTCGGCTGTCTGCAAGGAATCGGCGAGGCGGCGCGCGCGCTCGACTTCCCGATCGTGTCGGGCAATGTGTCGCTTTACAACGAGACCTCGGGCGTCGGCATTCCGCCGACGCCGGCGATTGGCGGCGTCGGCCTCGTCGCCGATGTCGCCAAGGCGGCCTCGCTTGGCTTCAAACGCGCCGGCGAAACGTTGCTGCTGATTGGCGGCGCGCCGACTTGGCTCGGACGGTCGGCGTGGCTGGCGACGGTGCTTCAACGCGACGAAGGCGCGCCGCCGCCGGTCGATCTTGCCACAGAGAGGCGCAACGGCGAATTCATTCTCTCAACGATCGGCAGGGGCGAGGCGAGCGCCGTCCACGATCTTTCCGACGGCGGTCTTGCCGTGGCGCTGGCCGAAATGGCCATGGCCGGCGGGATCGGCGCGACAATCGAGCAAAGCGCGGTCATCGGCCCGGCCCACGCCTTTTTCTTCGGCGAAGATCAGGGCCGCTATGTCATCAGCGCCAGCGCCGCCAACGCGCAGGCGATCCTTGCCGCCGCCGCCAAGGCCGGCGTTCCCGCAGCGCGCATCGGCGTAACTGGCGGCGAGGCGCTGCGGCTTGGCGCCGAGGCGCCGATCAGTCTCGACGCGCTTCGTCAGGCTCACGAATCCTGGCTGCCGCATTATATGGATGGTCCCGGAGGAGAACGCACATGACGAAATTTGTTTCGGTCAAGACGCTTGCAGGCTTCAATTTCGTGCGCGCCGATTCCGTGATGGCGGTGGCGACCGCCGAACAGACCAAATGCAACATCTATATGGCTGGCGGCGTGATGGTGTCCTCGGCGGAAACGGCGAAGGACGTCGTCGCCCGCCTCGACGCGGCGATGAATGCGCAGCCTGTGCCGGAGCCGGAGGCGATCTGATGGCGATGGCGGCTGACGATATTGCGGCGATGATCCGCGCGGCGCTGCCGGACGCGAGTGTCGAGATTCGCGATCTCGCCGGCGACGGCAATCATTATGCGGCGAGTGTGACGAGCGCCGCCTTCGCCGGCAAGAGCAAGGTCCAGCAGCATCAGATGGTCTATGCCGCGCTCAAGGGCCGGATGGGCGGCGAATTGCACGCGCTGGCCCTGACGACTTCGGCGAAATGACCGCCAGCCCTCAGGCGGCGGGATCAACCGCGGAATCGAGTTCGCCCTCGTCATTCAACATGCAGGCGCGGTTGCGCCCCGTCGCCTTGGCGGCGTAGAGCGCGCGATCGGCGTTGGCGACGAGCGTCGCGGGGGCCGGCGGCGCAACCGCGGTCCGGTTGTCATTGGCGCTGCGGGCGTCCGCTTTCGGATCGAAACGCATCGCCGCCACGGCGCCGGCGACGCCGACGCTGACGGTGACATGATCGGCCGCCATCGAAGCCGCATGCGGAATCCGCAGTTCCCGAACCGCCTCGCAAATGCGCTCGGCCAGTCGTCTCGCGTCGACGGTTTCGGTGTGGGGCAGCAACACGACGAATTCCTCTCCGCCGTAGCGCGCCGCGAGGTCGCCGGCGCGCCGCGCCTTGCCGCCCACGGCTTCGGCGACCCGGCGCAGGCACTCGTCGCCAGCGACATGGCCATAGGTGTCGTTGAAGCGTTTGAAATGATCGACGTCGATAACCAGCAGCGACAGCGGCGTCTTGTAACGCAAGGTGCGCCGCCACTCGCTGTCGATCGCCTGATCGAAAGCGCGGCGGTTGGCGAGGCCCGTCAAACCGTCCGTGCTGGAAAGGCGCTGCAATTCGGCGGCGAGCTGGCGCTGGGTCTCATGTGCGGCGACCAGCCGCGCATAGAGACCGCCGTTGCGCGCCAGGAGCACCAGCAGAATGAAGCTCGCCGATATCAGGCCATAGATGCGTCCGGCGTAGAAGCCGAGATCGAAGCGCGCCGCATTGACGCCGGCGCTGAGCCCGATGTCGAAGAGCCAAGCGCAGACAACGACGATCAGCCACAGATCGAGCACCGAATAGGGGCGACGGCGCGCCAGCGCCAGAAGCGCCACGACGCAGAGCGACCAGATGCCTGTCACGACGACCGACAGCATCGGTTGATAATGGCCGTCCTGCAGGAGAACGGGCAGCAAATCATGGCCGGAAGTCGTCAGCAGCGTCAGCGCGGCGGCGGCGGCCAGCGTCGCCGCGACCGCGCCGAGCATCGCCCTGGGCGCGCTGGCGCGCTCCGCAATGCGACGCTGGCCGGTCAGCGCATAGACAATGACAAGAATCGGAAAGCCCGTGTGCCAGAACATGTAGAGCCAGACGGTCGTCTGGTTTCCGGCGCCGAGCAGACCGGTCGGCGAGAGCAGGCCGGGGAAGCTCAGGAGATGGGCGATCGCCAGCGCGGCGGTGAACAGATAGGCGCAGGCGAGAAGCAGCAGACCGCGCATCCGCAGCACGCCGAACTGGGCGAGCAGGATCGTGGCGGTGATCACATCGTTGAGCGCCAGCGTCGCCTCATAGGCGGGAATGAAGGCGCCGACCTGCGCCAGCGGCCGCGTGGCGATCGGCGCAAGGACGAGGAAGACGAAGGTCGAGGCGAGCACGAAGGCGAGCGCGAGGCGGCGCTCGGGCCGCCCCGCCGGCATGGTCGACAGAAACATTGCATCGACCGGCGCTTCGGACGGCATCGCTTCGCTCCGCGCAGCCGCCCGACGGGCTGTTCGAAACTGTCGCCGGCGTCCATGAAGCCGATCGGTCGGGACGATCCGGGCTTTAGCGGGCGGCGCGAGGGATTCTCCCAGGCGCAGAGGCGAAGACTACCCCGCGTTTCCTAAAGAATTCTTCGCATTGCCGATCCGGTCCGCCGCGGACCGCAATCGCCGGCGCAATTCGCCGTGCCCTAGCCGGCCGCCAGCTCGCGTTCGAGGAAGGCGAGCGCCTGACTCTCTTCGATGTCCTTGGCGATGAAACTCGCGCCGATCGCGCGCGCCAGAATGAAGGTTAGCCGCCCGCGCTCGACTTTCTTGTCCTGACGCATCGCTTCGAGAATCGCTTTCGCGTCGGCGTTGAGGCCGCGCAGCGCGCCGATGCGGGTCGGCAGGCCGACCGCTTCGAGATGGCGCTCCACCCGCGCCGCGTCGGCCTCCGGACAGAGACCGAGGTCGCGCGAGAAACGAAAGGCGCAAGCCATGCCAATCGCCACGCCTTCGCCGTGAACCAGACGCTCGCCATCATAATGGGTGAGCCGCTCCAGCGCGTGGCCGAACGTGTGGCCGAGATTGAGCAGCGCGCGCTCGCCCTGCTCCATCTCGTCGGCGGCGACGACGCGCGCCTTGGCGGCGCAGCTCGTCGCGATCGCCTTGAGCCGCGCCGGGCCGCCGGCGAACACGTCGCGCCAATTCGCCTCCAGCCAGGTGAAAAACTCGGCGTTGTCGATCAACCCATATTTGGCGACTTCGGCATAGCCGGCGCGAAATTCGCGCTCCGGCAACGTGTCGAGGACGCCGCTGTCGGCGAGCACCAGGGCCGGCTGATGAAAGGCGCCCACCAGATTCTTGCCGGCCGGCGCATTGATGCCCGTCTTGCCGCCGACGCTCGAATCGACCTGGGCGAGCAGGGTCGTCGGGATCTGCACGAAACGCACGCCGCGCCTGAGACTCGCGGCGCAGAAACCGGCAAGATCGCCGATGACGCCGCCGCCAAAGGCGACGACGACATCGCGCCGTTCGACCCGCGCTTCGAGCAGCGCGTCGCTGACACGCGCGAATTCGGCATAGGATTTCGTCACCTCGCCCGGTGGACAGATGACGACAGCGGTCTTCAACCCGGCCGCCTCAAGGCTGCGCTGCAGGGCTTCGAGATGCAGACCCGCCACCGTCGCGTCGGTGACGATGGCGCAGCGCGCGCCCGGCGCCAGCGCCGCGACTTGCGCCCCCGCCGCTTCGATCAGGCCGGGACCGATGACGATGCGGTAGCTGCGCGTCCCCAGCGCCACCACGACCTCGCGGCTCGTCGCGTTCGCCGAGGACGAGGCGACGAAACGGCGCTGAAGCGACGCAATCACCTCTTCGACCACCCAGTCATGCGGCCCATCGCGCGACTCGATCGTCAGATCGGCCAGCGCATAAGTCGGGCTGCGCTCCTCGAGCAGCTTGCGCAGCGTCGCTTCGGGATCGGCGGTGCGCAGCAGGGGGCGATTGCTGCGCTTGCGAACCCGGCGCAGCATGGCTTCGAACTCCGGCTTGAGCCAGATCGACACGCCGCGCTCGGCGATACGCTCGCGCGTCTCGGCGCTAAGAAAGGCGCCGCCGCCCGTCGCCAGCACTTTCGGGCCATCGGCCAGCAGGCGGGCGATCACCCGCCGTTCGCCGTCGCGGAAATAGGGCTCGCCGAAACGCTCGAAAATCTCGGGGATGGTCAGGCGCGCGCCGGCTTCGATCTCCTCGTCGGCGTCGACGAAGGGGAGCCCGAGACGCTGCGCCAGACGCCGGCCGACCGAGGTCTTGCCCGCCCCCATCATGCCGACAAGCACGACGGAACGGCCGGCGAGCGCGCCGATCAAGGCGTCGATCGGCGACCCGTCGGGCGTCGGCGCGCCGGCGTCTAAATCGCCCGTTTGAGAGATGGCGGCGTCGGTCATGGCCCTGATTCCGGCGCCGCCGTCGCGGCGCCCTTGCGCCGCCGCTCATTAGCCCAACCGCCGGCCGATGGCCAGAACGCGCTTGACCCTCGCCTAACGCCAGCTTGCGCCGGAAGCCGAGACTTGCAACCTTACGTCAAAACGACTGGCGCCGGGGAGCAGGAGGGCTCAATGGACGCAAACGGTCACCATGGCGATGCGCGAGTCGCCGGGCCGCGATTGATCGCAATCGTCGGCCCCTTCCAAGGCGGCAAGACCAGCCTGCTCGAAAGCCTGTTGACGCGGGCCGGCGCGGCGGCGCGACAGGGCTCGGTGCGCGAGGGAACCAGCGTCGGCGATTCCAGCCCAGAGGCGCGCGCTCACGCGATGAGCGTCGAGCCGAATATCGCCAGCGTCGACTATATGGGCGACCGCTTCACCTTCTTCGATTGCGCCGGTTCGATCGAATTCGCCCATGACATGCGCTTCGTTCTGCCGGTCTGCGACGCGGCAATCGTGGTGTGCGAAGCCGATCCGCGCAAGACGCCGGCGCTGCAGGTGATCCTGCGCGAGCTCGAGGAACTTGGGGTGCCACGCATCCTGTTTCTCAACAAGATCGACCTTGCCGGAGGGGCGAAGATTCGCGAGGCGCTCGAGATGCTGCAGCCGGCGTCGCGCTCGCCGCTGCTGTTGCGGCAGATCCCGATCTGGGAAAATGGCGTCGCGACAGGTTTCATCGATCTCGCGCTGGAGCGCGCCTTCGTCTATCGCGAATCGGCGCCTTCTCAGGTCGTCGAGATGCCGGCCGGCGCCGCCGACGACGAGAAACAGGCACGCTACAGCATGTTGGAGAAGCTCGCCGACTATGACGACGCGCTGATGGAGCAGCTCATCTCCGATATCGAGCCGCCGCGCGATCGCATCTTTCTCGACCTCGCTCAGGAGCTGCGCGAGGGCCATGTCGTGCCGGTGATGATCGGCTCGGCTTCGGCCGGACATGGCGTGACGCGTCTCCTCAAGGCGCTGCGCCATGAGGCGCCGGGCGTCGCCAAGACGCGCAAAAGGCTCGGCGTCAATGAGGGCGGCCCCGCGCTCGCCCAGGTGGCGCGCACGATCCACACCGCGCATGGCGGCAAGCTCTCGGTCGCGCGCGTGCTGCGCGGCGCCTTCGCCGATGGCGCGACTGTCGCCTGCGCGCGCGAGCATGAGGAGCGCATCGCTGGCCTTTCCCGGCTGATGGGCGCCGTTTCGACCAAAATGCCGCGCGCCGAGGAAGGCGACACTGTCGCCTTCGCCCGCCTTGAAAGCTTCGTCACTGGCGATCGCTTCTGCGAAGGCAAGAAGCCACCGGAGGCGGCGCGCGCGGTGCCGCGCCCGCCGGCGACACAGGCGATCGCCATCGCCGCCAAGGACCGCAAGGACGAAGTCCGGCTCGCCGCGGCGCTCGCCAAGCTCTGCGAGGAGGATCCTTCGCTCGTCTATGTGCATGACCAGGAATCGGGCGAGCTCAAGCTCTACGGTCAGGGCGAAATGCATCTCAGGGTGATTGTCGAGCGGCTCGCCGAGCGCTTCGGCGTGGCGATCGACTCCGCCAAGCCGACGGTCGCCTATCGCGAAACGATCCGCGAACCGGTGACGGTGCGCGGACGCCACAAGAAACAATCGGGCGGCCACGGGCAATTCGGCGACGTGCTGGTCGAAGTCGCTCCGCGCGAACGCGGCGCGGGCTTTGCTTTCGGCGAACGAGTCCATGGCGGAACCGTGCCGCGCCAGTATTTTTCGTCCGTCGAGATCGGCGCCCGCGACGCGATGGCGCGCGGTCCGCTCGGCTTTCCGGTGGTCGATGTCGGCGTGACGCTGGTCGACGGCTCCTACCACACGGTCGATTCCTCCGACATGGCGTTTCGCGCCGCGACCAAACTCGCGCTGGCCGAAGCGCTGCCGATGGCGCGCCCGGTGCTGCTCGAGCCGATCCTGGCGGTGACGATCTACGTGCCCTCCGACGCGCTCGCCCGCGCCAGCGCGCTGGTCAGCGCGCGCCGCGGCCAGATCCTCGGCTTCGAGTCGCGCGACGGCTGGCCGAGCTGGGAAGCGCTGAAGGCGCTGATCCCGGAGGCCGAGATCGGCGATCTGATCATCGAACTGCGCTCGGCCACTTCAGGCGTCGGCGCTTTCGAGACGAAGTTCGATCATCTGGCCGAACTCAGCGGTCGCGTCGCCGACACCGTGATCGCCGAACGCAAACGCGCCAACGCCGCCTGATGGGCGCGAAAACCCTCAGGCCAAGGCGCGCCAGCCGATCAGCGCCAGCAGGTGCAAGGGATAGAACGCATAGAGCGCGAAGCGCGGCAGAAAACGCCGCCGCCCGGCAAGGCGTCGCGCCAGCGCGAGGATTGCCGCGGCGGCGATAAGGACGACGAGCGGCGCGAACAGGCTGTCGAACAATTCGTCGCGCGGGAACCAGTTGAGCCCGACATAAAGCAGCAGCGCCCAGGGCGCCGCATCGCGCCGACCCTGAAGGATGAGCGTCAGCGCGCTTGGCAGCAGCAGGCCGGCGACGCCAAAACACAGGCCGGTGCTGATCGCCGTCCAGGGCGCGGCGAAAGACGCCGCCGCGCCGGTCGCGAAGACGACGTGCTGACCCCATCGCGGCAAACGCAGCATGAGCTCGGCGACAAAGATCGCAAGCAGCAAGGTGATGAGGACATTGTCGAGCCCGTCGTGAAAGGCGGCCTTGTAGATCGGCTGCGAGACAATGGCGAAAGGCGTCAGATAGGCCGCATAACGCGTGGCCGAGGCGCCGCGCTCCAGATTGAGCGCCAGAACAAGGCAGAACAGCGGAAAGGCGAGGCGCCCAGCGTACCATAGGGCGAGATAGCGATGGTGGAACGCCATATCGTTGAGGTGATCGCAGACCATCGAAGCCGCGGCGACGATTTTGATCGCGTCGAGCGGCGCGCCGTCGAGCGCGTCGGCGACCCGGCGCTCGCTCATCCGAACGGCCTCTCGCGGCGGCGCATCTTGGCTCGCGCGGCTTTGACAAGCCCGTCGCCTCCCGATAACGCTTGGCGGCGATGGGAATTCCCGAAGGGGGCGACCACCATGAGAATCCTGCTTGCGGCATTAGTGCTCATTTTCGGCGTTGGCGCGGCGTTGGCGCCAGCTTCGGCGACCAACGGCGGCGGCAACAACAATTGCAGCGGCTCCAACTGCTGATTAGGCCGAGCATTCGGAACGGGGCGCGCGGAATCTGTCACTGCGCGCCCTCGCTCTCGCGCCGACAATAGGCGGTCACATCGCGCGGCCAAAGGTCGCGCGGACTCCAGATTGTGCTTGGCAGATCGGCCTTGGCGCAGTCGCGAAACGCCGCCTTCGCGTTGACGGAATCTCCCAGCGCGGCGAGCGCGAGGCCGAGCCTTTGACGGCTAGTCGATAGACCGCGTCGCCAGATCGCGTTCTGTGGATGATCGCCCGATAGCGTCGCCATGACGCTCTCGTCCGACGCATAGGCCTGGCGCGCCTCCTGGAGACGACCGAGCGCGCGCAAGGCGTCGCCGACCTTCTCCTCGGCATTGGCGACGTCATATTTGGCGCCCGCGACATCGGGATCCTTGGCCGCCAGCGCTTGCGACAGAGATAGGTAGGTCTGAAACTCGGCGAGCGCCCCCATGGCGTCGGCTTGCGCCAAACGCGCCGCGCCGAGCCGCTGCGAGGCAACTGCGAAATCTTCGCGCCAACGGAAATTCGCCGCGTCAAAGCCGATCAGACCTTCGGCGTGGCGTTGCATGTCGAGATATTCGCGTTTCGCCGCGTCGGCGTCGCCGCCGGCCAGCGCCGCGTCGCCCACCCGCTCATGGGCGTTGAAGAGCGCTTCGACGCCGATCGCGTCCTGCGGCCGCGCTGCCGAGAATTCGCTGGCAAGCAGGAGATAATCGCCAAATAGCGCCGACGCCATTTGGACGCCGTCGGCGGAACCGGACGACATGGCGAGATCGCCGAGCCGCTGAATGGAGAACATGTCATTGCGCAGCCACAGCGTGTCGGTCGGCTGTTCGGCGCGCAAAGAAGCTGAGCGAGCGCGCCAGTCTTCATAGGCGAAGCGCGCGCCGTCAAAATCGCCGCGGGCGCGCAAAAGGTCGCCGATGCGCTGATCGGCGACGGCGAGCTGGTTTTCGACGGCGTCGACGCCGGCTGGGGGCGGCGGCGCATGAGGCTTCGGACCGGCGAGCGCCAGCGCGGCGGCCTGACCCTGACGCGCGTCGGCGAGCGCGCCCTCCATATCGCCCAGCGCGGCCTTGGCGTCGGCGCGTCGGCCGCGCGCCTCGAGCCACAAGACCGTCCAATCCGCATCGGCGGGCGCCTTGGCGTGGAGCTGATCGGCAAGATCATTGGCGCGCTCGGCCATCTGGCGCGCCGTCGTCGCGCCCGACAGCGACAGATAGGCGACGCTCATCGCGTCAAGCAGCTTGATCTGCGCCGCACTCGCCGCGTCGCTCTGTCCCGGCAGGCCGGTGACCGTGTCGCGCGCCTGTTCGACCAAGCGGCGCATCAGATCGGTCGATAGTGCGCCGCTGTCATTGGAATTGACGAGCAGCGCGACGCTGCCGGCCGCTTGATCAAGCGCTGCCTGATAATTGATTTCGACGTCATGCAGCGCGGCGCTGGCGATTGTTCGCTGACGCCAGGCGTAGCCGCCGGCGGCCAGCGCCCCCGCCAGCAGCAGGGAGACGACCGCCGCCACCCGGCGGCTGCGTGTAAGCTCACGACGCAGCGCCGCTTCCTTGGCCCGTTGCGCCGCCTCAATGAGCGCGCGCGCCCGGGCGCTTGACGCTTCGGCAAAGGCGACCGCCTCGGGAGCAAGTTCGTCGCGACGATTGGCGATGAGCTCTTCCGCCTCGGCGAGCTGGCGGCCGGACGGCAGAAGAAAATCCTCGTGGCGGGCGTTGCGCTGCCAGTCACCCGCGCCGCGCTGCAATCGGCGGCGAGCGGCGAGAAAGTCGCGATGCTCGGCGATCAGGCCAGCGAGCATCGGCCAGCGGCTCAACAGCGCCTCATGGGCAAGGCGCAGCGTCTCGCCATCGGCGGCAACATCGGCGACGGCGAGCCGCGCCGCGACGAGCCGGTCGGCAAGTTCGCGCTCATGCGCTCCCGCTAGCTCGGCGCGCAGGGCGACGCGGGCCGCGACGGTCTGTTTGACCTCGTCGATCTCGACCAGCGCCAGCAGCAGGCGCGGCAGCGCCGCTTTCAATTCGCGCGAGAGGGCCGTAACCAGAGCGTCGGCGTGGCGGGCGATCGCGCCCTCCAACCGCCCCAGCGCCTCGTAGCCGGCGTAGGTCAAGGCGTTGCCGCCGCCCTGTTCGACATCGCGCCGGTAAAGCTCGTCGAGCACGAAGGAGAGCAGCGGCAGCGAAGCCGGGTCGCGCGCCGCCGCCTCGCGGATCGTCGCGTCGAGACCGACGCCGCTGCGCGGATCCTCTTCAAACGTCAGGCCGGCGCTTTCCGCTGGGCGTCGCACGATCAGCTCCAGTTCGGCGGCGCTTGGCGGCGCAAGCTGATATTGCCCCTCCCCGCGCGACAACGCCGCGAGTTCGGGCAATTCGACGAGACGCGGATAGAAATCGCTGCGCATCGTCGCCAGCGCCCGCGCCGTCCCGCTCCTAATCAGCGCCGCCAGCAGGCGGTCGAAAGCGCCGCGCGTCGCGCCGTCCACAGCGGGCGAGGCGAACAGCGTCTCCATCTGATCGACGATCAGCAACAGACCCACCCGCGATTCCTGAGTGGGCGAACCGTCGACGACCGACAGCGCCCGGCGCAATTGCGAGACGACCAACGTCGGGTCGGCGCGCATCAGCGTCACAACCTCCTGCGGGCTGTAGCCGAGCGCGGCGAGTTCCGGCAGCGCCCTGGGGCGCAAGATCGCCGCGGCGAGGCCGGCGAAGGGATGGGGCGCGAGATCGCCGGCTTCGAGAATGGCGTAGCGCCATTGCGAGATTCCGGGAACGACGCCGGGCGTCATCAGATCGGGCGCGACCCCGGCGCGCGCCAGCGACGATTTGCCGACCCCGCTCGCCCCCAGCGCCACGACGAAGCCGGCCGGGCGGCGCGCCAGCGCCTCGGCGATGTCGCGCACCGCCCTTTCGCGGCCGAAGAACACCGCCGAATGGCCGACATCGAAGGCCTGCAGCCCGCGATAGGGCGAACCAGACCACCATTCGACATGCTTGTCCGCGCTTTGGGCGCGCGCCGGCCGCTCCGGTAACCGACGGCGGATCACCTCGCGCAAATGCGCCTCGAGCATCGTCTCAAACGCGTCGATGCCGTCGAAAGGATTGAAGGCGAGCTTGAACGAACCTTTCTCGTCCTCGAAATAGCGGGTCCAGAAGGCGCTGAGCGCGTCCCATTGGCGTTTCGCCTGTTCGAGTTGCTCGGCGCGGCTGAAGCGCGCGACATTTTCGGCCGTCTTGCGATAGACGAGCAGATCGGGCGCGCCGTGCTTCGCCCTGGCGTCCAGCGCCTGCTCGAACTCCCATTCCGTGCCGGTGACCGGGGCGCGACCGTCAAGGCCGCGATATTCGCGGGTCGGCGTGCGTTCCGGCAGCGGCGTGCCGAGCCGCGACCATAGGATCAGCACGACAACATCGGTCTCGCCGGGCGGATCGATCAAATCCTGGAAGTGCCCGGAGGCGAGCATCGGCTCGTATTCCCACAGCACCGCCGAAATCTCGAAAAAGCGGGCGAATTCGCGCTTGAGCCGGCTCACCACGAGGGCCGCGCGTCGCCGCTCGTCGGCGACGTCGCCCGGCGAGGAAATGAAAATCCTGAACGCTTGCCCCATGGACCGCCCGAGCCGGCCTCGCGCGCCTCATCCGGGTCGCGGCCCCGGCACTGATCCACAACCGTCCCGCTGCGTCAAACCACGGCGAAATCGACGGAAAGCGCTTCTGTACAGGCGAGACGCCTTCGCTTATTGAGACGGTGGAATTCCCTTGAAGACGGAGCGGCGCGACGATGGCCGAATTTGCCGACAGCCCCGATCGACTGGCGACGGTTTTTGGCGGTTCGGGCTTCGTCGGCCGCCATATCGTTCGCGCCTTGGCGCGCGACGGCTGGCGCATCCGCGTCGCGGTGCGACGGCCCGACCTTGCCGGATTTATCCGCCCCTTTGGGGTCGTCGGCCAGGTTGAACTGGTGCAGGCCAATCTGCGCTATCCCGAGTCGGTCGAGCGGGCGATCGAAGGCGCCGACGCCGTCGTCAACGCGGCCGGCGTCAAACGCCAGCGCGGGCGCCAGACCTATGAAGCGGTTCATGTCGCCGGGGCGGAGGCCGTTGCCCGCGCCAGCGCCGCAAGCGGGATCGCGCGGCTCGTCCATGTCTCGGGGATCGGGGCCGACGCGGGTTCGCCCAATGCCTATATCGCCAGCAAAGGACGCGGCGAACAGGCGGTCGCCGCGGCGCTGGCGAGCGCGACCATCCTGCGCCCCTCGGTGATGTTCGGGCAGGACGACGACTTCCTCAACCGCTTTGGCGCTTTGGCGCGCGCCCTGCCCGTGCTGCCGATGTTCGGCGGCGGCGCGACCAGGTTGCAGCCGGCCTTCGTCGGCGATGTGGCGCTCGCCGCGCTCGCCGCTCTCAAGGATAGCGCGACGGCGGGGAAGGTTTACGAACTCGGCGGACCCGAGGTCATGAGCCTGCGCGAGATCATGGCGCTGACGCTCAAGGTGATCGAGCGGCGGCGTCCGCTCGTTCCCCTCCCCTTCGGCCTGTCGCTGGCGCTGGCGCGCGTGACCGAAATCGCCTCCGCGCTATCGCTCGGCGCTTTCCCCAAGACGCTGACGACAACGCGCGACGAAATCGAACTGCTGCGCCACGATAATGTCGTCTCCGCCGCCGCGCTCGCCGACGGCCGCACGCTGCGCGGGCTTGGCGTCGAACCGCAGGGCGTGGAAGCGATCGCGCCGTCTTATCTCTATCGCTTCCGCAAGACCGGCCAATATGCGGCGCGACGCGCGACCTGATCGTTTGCGCGATCGACGCGCAATCTGGCGACGCGGAATCTGACGGCAAGCTTACACTCATGTCAGCAACGCGCGCGCGATCTCTGTGCATCGCGTTGTCACGACTCTCGCTAGGTTGAATCTTGTTACGACGAGACGCATTTTGTCACTGCGCGCGCGCCGCTGACTCGCGCTCGGTGTTATCCTTCGCATGTCGTCATCGCGATTCGTATTCAACGCGCAGCGCGATGAGGGCGAGTTTCCTCCGCATACGTGAACGCCCGAGAGCGGACAGGATTTCCTTCTTCGGGCGTTAACCGCGCCGGACCCAGCGTCGCCGCGACCAGCGGCGCGCGCGGAGGAGGATTCGCCGAGGATTCGTAATGAGAAGACGGTTTTCAAATCCTATCGAGGGGCAGACATGCAAAGCATAGAGGACATCATCGCCCATACGCAGAGCGCCGTGGCCGCGTCCCTGCGCGCCGCTTATGACTCCGGCCGAGAGCACCAGACGCGCGAAATGAGAGATAAATTCGTCGCTTTCTTTGAAGGGGTCATTGCCCCTTTCTCGAACTCGCACGCTGCGCCGGCCGCCGAACCCGCGCCGGCCCCTGTCGAAGCGACTGCCGACGCGCCGCCGCCTGAAGCCGTCGCCGCCGAACCCGCGGCCGAGGCGACAGGCGAAGCGCCGGCGCCGGACGCGCCCGCGGAGACGCCTGCCGAGCCGTCACCGGAGCCCGCCAACGCGGCGTGAGGTTGCGGCGTTGGTCCGGCGAACGGGCGTCTCTTGCGGCGCTCGTCGATCAGCCTTGCGCGCCGACGACGCGGCGACTAGTTTGCCCGCTCGCGCCACCGGCCGCCGGCGCGCTTTAGACGCCGCGGAGCTGTCGCTTGTCATCGTCCGCCGCCGATTATCTCGTCGATCGCCGTCGCCTGGGACGCCAGTTGAGATTCTGGCGCATCGTCGCATTCGTCGCTGTAGCGCTGTTCGTTCTCGCGCTCGCCGCGCGCTGGGCCGGCGGATTGCGGCTCGCCGGTCCCCATATCGCGCGGCTCACTGTGTCGGGTTTCGTCTCGGGCAATGAGGAGAGCCTGAAGCTGATCCGCGACGCGCGCGACTCTTCCTCCGCCGTCGCCGCGCTGATCCAGATCGACAGTCCCGGCGGCACCACCGAGGGCTCCGAGGAAATCTACGACGAATTGCGCCTGCTCGCCGCCAAGAAGCCGGTGGCGGCGGTGGTCGGCACAATGGCCGCTTCGGGCGCCTATATCGCGGCGCTCGGGACCGACCGGGTGTTTGCGCGCGGCAATTCCATTGTCGGCTCGATCGGCGTGCTGGTCGAATATCCCAATGTCTCGGGCTTGATGGACAAGCTCGGGGTCAAGCTGGAATCGATCAAATCCTCGCCGCTGAAAGCGGCCCCGAACGGTTTCGAGCCGACCAGCGACGAGGCGAAAGCCGCAATGGCGGCGCTGATCGCCGATTCCTTCGCCTGGTTCAAGGATCTGGTGAAGGAGCGGCGCGCGATGAGCGACGACGAACTGGCCAAGGTCGACGACGGGCGGGTGTTCACCGGCCGGCAGGGCCTGCCGCTCAAGCTGATCGACGCCATTGGCGGCGAGCGCGAGGCGATCGCCTGGCTTGAGGCCGACAAGGGCGTGGCCAAAGGCCTGCCGGTGCGCGACTATAAGCCCGACGCCCGCTGGGGCTCGCTGAACTTGACCAGCCTGGCCGCCGCGACGGCCGATGGGCTCGGACTGTCGGCGCTGGCGAGTTCGCTGCGCCACAGCAATTCCGAGACGCCGGTTGACGGATTGGTCTCGGTTTGGCAACTGTCTGATGAGAATTAAGTTTTGCGACGGGGTTCGTGGTCGTTTCTGGGGGGCGTCCATTGATTAAATCCGAACTCGTGCAGCGCATGTCGGCGCGCAATCCGCATCTCTATCAACGCGACATCGAGAACATCGTCGACGCAATTCTGGGCGAGATCGCCGACGCGCTATCGCGCGGCGAACGGGTCGAGTTGCGCGGCTTCGGGGCCTTCTCGACCAAGCAGAGGCTCGCCCGCACCGGCCGCAACCCGCGCACCGGCGACAAGGTGCCGGTGACCGAGAAGCTGGTTCCCTTCTTCAAGACGGGCAAGGAATTGCGCGAGCGGCTCAACCTCAAGCCGCTCGACTGACGCCGCCCGACTGACAAGCCGGTCGACTGAAACCGGCTTTCACGGCATTGTCGCGATTTGCGGTCGCGAACCGAACCGCCGGATAGCGTCATGCTTCGCATTCTCAAATTCGCAACCGTCGCGCCGATCGCGATCCTGCTGTTGCTGTTCGCCTTCGCCAACCGGCAGTTCGTCACCGTTTATTTCGATCCCTTCCCGTCGGGCGACATTCCCGCTTTCGCTTTCAACGCGCCGCTGTTCGTCGTGCTGATCCTCACCGCGATGCTGGGCGTGATCGCCGGCGGCGTGGCGACCTGGCTCGCCCAAGGGCGGCATCGGCGCGCCGAGCGGCGCAATCGCGCCGAGGCCGATCGTTGGCGGGCGGAGGCCGATGCGGCCCGGACCCGCCTGCCCGCAGTGCCGCCGCACTGAACCCGCCAGCCCTCATGCGTCATTTCACCGCCCCTGAGATCGACGCCGCGCTGGATTTTCCCTCGCTGATCGACGCCCTCGCCGAGGCGTTTCGAGGCGGCTTCCAGGCGCCAGCGCGCAGCCATCACGAAATCGAACGGCCGGGCGAGGCGGCGGCGACAATGTTGCTGATGCCGGCCTGGGGACGCCTCGGCGGCGCCGGCGACATTCTCGGCGTCAAGATCGTCAATGTCTTTCCCGGCAACGGCGCACGTGGCCTTTCCGCCGTTCAGGGGCTTTACGCGCTGCAATCGGGCGTCACTGGCGCGACTCTGGCGACGCTCGACGGAACGCGCCTGACGCTCTGGCGCACTGCCGCCGCTTCGGCGCTGGCCGCCCGCTTCCTCGCCCCGCCCCGGGCTCGGCGATTGCTTATGGTCGGCGCCGGCGCGCTCGCGCCTTTTCTCGCGCGCGCCCACGCCAGCCAGCGGCCGATCGAACATATCGCGGTGTGGAACCACCGGCCCGAGGGCGCCCGCCGGCTCGCCGCTGCGCTTGCCGCGGAAGGCTATGACGCCCGCGCGGTCGAGAATTTGCCGGAGGCGGTCGCCGAGGCCGACATCATTGCCTGCGCCACGCTTTCGCCGGCGCCGCTGATCGCCGGCGCCTGGCTCAAGCCCGGTCAGCATATCGATCTGGTCGGCGCCTTTTCGATGCATATGCGCGAGGCCGACGACGCGGCGCTGAAGCGAGCGCGCATCTTTGTCGATGCCGAGGGTGCGCTCAGCGAAGGCGGCGACGTCGCGATTGCATTGCGAAGCGGGGCGATCGTTCAGGCCGATGTCGCCGGCGATCTCGCCTCGCTGGTTTGCGGCGCACCAGGCCGGACGGCGGCGGACGAGATCACCCTGTTCAAATCGGTCGGCGCGGCCATCGAAGATTTGGCGGCGGCGGCCCTGGTGTGGCGGCGGACAGGCGGGAACTGAAGGCGTAGGATCGCCGGAACGGCTTGTCACAAGAGTTTCATCTGACCGCTCCAAAGGTCCGGACGGACGCCGGAAGCCGAAATGGGGGGACGCATGACGCAGGACACATCGCATCACGCCTGGGTCAGGCGATTTCATCTGCCCCACGCCCATATCGAGTCGGCTTTCGGCAGCGACTGGTTCGGCACGAGAGCGGAGACCTTCGCCCGCTTCTTCGGCACGCCGACCTTCCTGATTGCGCAAACGTTCATTGTCGGCGTCTGGATCTGGGTCAATGTCGCCGGCTGGACGCAATTCGACGTCTATCCCTTCATCCTGCTCAATCTCGCCTTCTCGTTGCAGGCGGCCTATGCCGCGCCGCTGATCCTGCTCGCCCAGACCCGTCAGGCCGATCGCGACAAGGCCAATAGCGTCGCCGACGCGCAGCATCGCGAGGAGTTGCATCAGATCAACGAGCAGCGTCAGCAGCAGATGCGCGAACAGACGGCGCTGCTGGTCGAGATGCTGACCAAGAACACCGCGCTGACGGAGAGCGTCGAAGCCCTGCTGCGTCAGAACACCGAACTGACGGAGAATGTGAAGGCGCTCGCCGAGCGCGCCGAGACCGCGAGCGCCGAACTGCGCGAGCATATCGCCAAATCGGGGCTCGGCGCGCAGGGCTAGGCCGCGCTCCTAGCCTCGAAACGGGCGAAAGTTTTGACTTCGCGCCGGGTTTGCCCGAAAGAGGCGCATGCATTCGACCGTCAAAATCTGCGGCCTGTCGACCGCGGCGACGCTGGAAGCGGCGATTGGCGCGGGCGCCGACATGGTCGGGCTGGTGTTCTTCGCCAAGAGCCCGCGCTTCGTCACCCTTGATCGCGCCGAGGAACTCGCAGCGCGGGCGCGCGGGCGCGCGAGGATCGTCGCGCTCAGCGTCGACGCCGATGACGAAGCACTGGCGGCGATCGTCGCCAGGGTCTCGCCCGACATTCTGCAGTTGCATGGTCGCGAAACGCCCGATCGCGTCGCGGCGATCAAGCAAACCTTCGGCCGAGAGGTGATGAAGGCGATCGGCGTCTCGGAAGCCGGCGACTTTGCCCAGGCGCGTGATTTTACCGGTGTCGCCGACTGGCTGTTGATCGACGCCAAACCACCCAAGGACGCGACGCGGCCGGGCGGCAACGGGCGCGCCTTTGACTGGCGCCTGGCGCGCGATTTCGCCCCTTCCACTCCCTGGCTACTGTCGGGCGGTCTCGATGCGGCCAATGTCGGCGAGGCGATCGCGCTCTCGGGCGCTGAGGGCGTTGACGTCTCCTCGGGCGTCGAGCGTGCGCCCGGCGTCAAGGACGAAGCGCAAATCGCCGCCTTCGCCGCCGCCGCGCGCGCCGCCTTCGCGCGCGCCCAGGACGGCCGGAAAACGCAAGAAGCGACAAGAGCGGCAAGGAGCTCCGCGTGACCAAAGTCGACACGCCCAATTCGTTCCGCAACGGCCCCGACGAACACGGCCATTTCGGCATTTTCGGCGGACGCTTCGTCGCCGAGACCCTGATGCCCTTGGTGCTGTCGCTCGAGGACGCCTATCGCGAGGCCAGGGCCGATCCGGGTTTCAAGCGCGAGCTCGACGGGCTGCTGACCCATTATGTCGGGCGCCCGAGCCCGCTTTATTTCGCCGAGCGGTTCACCGAGAAGCTCGGCGGCGCAAAAATCTATTTCAAGCGCGAAGAGCTCAATCACACCGGCGCGCATAAGATCAACAATGTGCTGGGCCAGATCCTGCTCGCCCGACGCATGGGCAAGACCCGCATCATCGCCGAGACCGGCGCCGGTCAGCATGGCGTCGCCACCGCCACCGCCTGCGCCCGCTTCGGCCTGAAATGCGTCGTCTATATGGGCGCGGTCGACATCGAGCGCCAGAAGCCCAATGTCTTCCGCATGAAACTGCTCGGCGCCGAAGTGCGGCCAGTGCAGTCGGGCGCCCGCACGCTGAAGGATGCGATGAACGAGGCGCTGCGCGACTGGGTGACCAATGTCGCCGACACATTCTATTGCATCGGCACCTGCGCCGGACCCCATCCCTATCCGGCGATGGTGCGCGATTTTCAATGCATCATCGGCGAGGAAACCCGCGCGCAGATGCAGGAACGCGAGGGCCGCCTGCCCGACAGCCTGATCGCCTGTATCGGTGGCGGCTCCAACGCGATTGGCCTCTTTCATCCGTTCCTCGACGACCCGAGCGTCGAGATTTACGGCGTCGAGGCGGCGGGCCACGGGCTTGAGGTCGCCAATGGCCACGCAGCGTCGCTGGCCGGCGGCCGGCCAGGGGTGCTGCATGGCAATCGCACCTATTTGCTGATGGACGACGACGGCCAGATCAACGAGGGCCATTCGATCTCGGCCGGCCTCGACTATCCCGGCATCGGCCCCGAACATTCCTGGCTGAAGGAATCCGGCCGCGTCACCTATCTCTCGGCGACCGACAAAGAAACGCTGGCGGCTTTCAAACTGTGTTCGGAGCTTGAGGGCATCATTCCGGCGCTCGAGCCGGCCCATGCGCTGGCCAAGGTGATCGAGCTTGCGCCCAGGAAAGCGCCCGATCACCTGATGGTGGTCAATCTGTCGGGCCGCGGCGACAAGGACATCTTCACCGTGGCCGACCTGCTCGGCGGGATGTAGGCTCCCGCCGATCCAGCCTGGGAGACGCCCATGATGACGCCGGACATGGTGACGACGGGGTTCGAGATTCCCGGCCTCAACATCGTGCGCAATGTCGGCGTCGTGCGCGGCATCGTCGTGCGCTCGCGCTCGGTGGTCGGCAATTTCGCCGGAGCGATTCAGACGCTGTTTGGCGGCAATATCTCGATCTACACCAACCTCTGCGAGCGCACGCGCACCGAGGCCTATGACATGATGTGCGACCATGCGGAGCGCAACGGCGCCAACGCCGTCGTCGCGATGCGTTACGACGCAACCGAAATCATGGCCGGCGTCACCGAGGTCATCTGCTACGGGACGGCGGTGGTCGCCGAGCCGACGCGATGAGCGCGCCCGGCGCCGTCGCCTTCGCGCTGTTTCTCGCCGGGATCGCGCTCGGCCTCGCCCAGCTATGGGGTCAGATTTTTACCCCCGAGACGTTTCTCAAATTGGCGATCACGGACGGCGCCTTGTTCGTCGTCGTCGTCGCCTGGATGGTGATCGTGCGGGAACGGCGCGACAGCGAGCGCCTGCGCAAGGATCGCCGGCTCGGCTGAGCGGCGAATCGCGATTGCGACAGGGTCGTCAAACCTGCGATTCCGGGCTTCGGGAGGCGAGCGGCCGGGCCGCCGCCGCCAGATAGGCTATTGCGGAGGTCAAAGGCCCGCTTTACAGGGGTCTGCGGGATCGAAATCGGCGATTTCGTCCCGGCGCCTCCCGAGCCGCGCGTAGCGGGCGAGGCTGGCGGCCGGTGGGCGAACGGAGCGAGGTCGTGGTCGAAACGACGAGACCCAAACGGCGTGCAACGGCGAGGCGGATGTCCGCGCCCGAGCGCAACGAGGTAGCGGAGAGCGCGCCGATCGCCAGGCGCAGGGTTAATGATTCGCTGGCCGCCGTGCTTGGCTACGAGATCATCGCCGGTCTCTATCCGCCCGGCTCCCGCCTGCCGACCGAAGCCCGCCTGCTGGTGCGCTTCGGCGTCTCCCGTCCGACATTGCGTGAAGCCTTCCGGGCGCTCGAGGCCAAAGGCCTGATCGTGTCGCGCCAGAAGGTCGGCACGATGGTGCGGCCGAAGTCCGACTGGCACATGCTCGATTCCGATTTCCTCGCCTGGCATATGCTGGCTGCGCCAACCGAGGATTTCGTCAACGACGTCTTCCAGTTGCGCCGAATCTTCGAGCCGGCGGCGGCCGCGCTCGCCGCCGAATTTCGTGACGCCGCCTCGCTTGAGATTATCGAAGCGGCCTATGCCGATATGGAGCGTTTCAAGACCGGCGACGGTGACCTGATCGGCGCCGACGTCCGCTTTCACAAGGCGATCCTCGCCGCCACCGGCAATGGCCTGCTAGTCGGCCTTGGCAGCCTGATCGAAATGGCGCTGGTCGGCACGTTCCGCATGGGCTGGCGCTCGCTCGCCATTAAGGATGATCGGCTCCATCAGCACCGCGACGTGATGCAGGCGATCGCGGCGCAAAAGCCCGACGCCGCCAGGGCCGCCATGGCGAAATTGCTAGGAGAATCAGCGGCTGACGTGCGTCGCGCGCTGATCGAGGATAGCGCCGTCGGCGCGCCCCAGTCGGCGCTGGCGGCCGGCGACCCCTAATGGCGCAGCCTCGGCTGTGCTAAAAGACGGCCATGTCGACCCCTTTCGCCATTCTCTTCATCGTGATCGCGCTCTTCGCCGCCGCCTTCTTCGCCGGCGCCGAAACCGCGCTGACCGCCGCCTCGCGCGCGCGCCTGCGCGCGCTTGAGACGGCTGGCGACCGGCGAGCGGCGCTGGTCGCCCGCCTGGCCGCGACGCGCGGCCGCTTCATCAGCGCGATGCTGCTCGGCGGCCAGCTCGTGACCATCGCCGCCTCGGCGCTCGCCACCAATGAACTGGTTTCCGCGGTCGGCGAGCGCGGCGTCGTCTACGCGACCGTCATCATGACCGCGCTGATCGTCGTCTTCGGCGAGGTGCTGCCCAAGACCATCGCGATCGCCTATCCCGACGAAGTCTCGCTGATGATCGCCCCGGTCGCGTCGTTTTTCGTCACCGTCTTCGGGCCGATCGTCAGCGCGGTCGGCGCGCTGGTGCGCCTGCTGCTGCGCCTCTGTGGCGTCTCCCTGTCCGGCCAATCGGGCGTCTCGGGTCACGATGAGCTGCGCGGCGCGGTCGACATTCTCCATAGCGAGGGCGAAGTCGCGCGCGACGAGCGCGACATGTTCGGCGGCTTGCTCGAACTGTCCGAAGTCACCGTCTCCGACGTAATGGTCCATCGCACCAAGATGCGCACGCTCGACGCCGACCTGCCGGCCGCCGAACTGGTGCGCGAGGTGCTGGCTTCGCCCTATACCCGCATGCCGCTGTGGCGGGGCGAACCCGACAACATCATCGGCATGCTCCACGCCAAGGATCTGCTGCGCGCCTTCGCCGCGGCGGGCGGCGATCCAAGCCGGATCAACGCCGCCGACATTGCGCTGGAGGCCTGGTTCGTGCCGGAGGCGACGACGCTGCGCGACCAGTTGCAGGCCTTCCTGCGCCGCAAGATTCACTCCGCGCTGGTGGTCGACGAATATGGCGTCGTGCTGGGCCTGCTGACGCTCGAAGACATCATCGAAGAGATCGTCGGCGACATTAAGGACGAGCATGACGTCACCGTTCACGGCGTGCGTAAGCAGCTCGACGGTTCGCTGATCGTCGATGGGTCGGTGACCATCCGCGATCTCAACCGCTCGATGGACTGGAATCTGCCCGACGACGAGGCGGCGACGATCGCCGGCCTGGTCATTCATGAGGCGCGGACGATCCCCGAGCCCAAACAAACCTTCAGTTTTCACGGTCTTCGTTTCGAGGTTCTGCGCCGCCAACGCAATCGCATCGCCGCGCTGCGGGTCACGCCGCTAACGCCCCGCGAGGGCGGCCCGCGCAAGCCGGCGACGGCCAATACGCCTGCGCCGGCCGACGCGGCCGAGCCGTAAAGCGCACCCTCCCTAGCGGCCCTGCTCGTTGCCGGGGGGGCGGCGCTCCCCTATATAGGCCGCGCGAATGGCGCCTGAGCGCCAAGATGAGGTCGCATGTCCTGGAACAATCAAGGCGGCGGACCATGGCGTTCGTCCGGGCAAGGGCCCTGGGGCCAGGGCCCGGGGGGATCGCAACCGCCGGGCGATCTCGAGGAATGGCTGCGCCGCTTGCAGGAACGGCTGCGCGGGTTGGTTCCCGGCGGCGGCGGTTCGGCGACCGGCGGCGGCCGGCTCATTCTTTTGCTGGCGCTGATCGCGCTGGTCGCGTGGTTCGCGCTCGGCTCGTTCTACTCCGTTCAGCCCAATGAGGTTGGCGTCAATCTCGTCTTTGGCCGCTACACCGGCAAGACGGCGGCCGGCCTTAACGCCAATTGGCCATGGCCGATCGGCGAGGCGATCAAGGTTCCGGTCTGGGATCAGCAGATCACCGAAGTCGGCTATGTCAACGACGCGGCAAGCTCCGACGTTATCACCGAAAGCCAGATGCTGACGGGCGACCAGAACATCGTCAACGTTCGTTTTCGCGTCAGCTGGCAGATCGATCCCGCCCATCCCGAATATTATATTTTCAACGTTCTCAACCCGCGCGAGACGGTCAAGGCGGTGGCCGAAAGCATCATGCGCGAGGTCGTCGGTCTGAAATCGATCGACGGCGTGCTGACCAGCGATCGCAAGTCGATCGAGCCGGACGTGCAGGCTCGCATGCAGAAGGTGCTCGACAGCTATCAGGCCGGCGTTCTGGTCAAGCAGGTGCAGTTGCAGTCGGTCGACGCGCCGACGCAAGTGATCCCCGCCTACCGCGACGTCACCGCCGCCCAGCAGGATCAGCAGCGTGCCGTCAACGACGCCGAAACCTACGCCAACAGCGTCGTGCCGGAGGCGGAAGGGCGCGCCTCGCGCATCCTCGCCGAGGCGAAGGCCTATAAGCAGCAGACGATCCTTGAGGCCCAGGGCCAGACCGCGCGCTACAGCCAGATCTACGCGCAATATAAAAACGCGCCCGGCGTCACCCGCGAGCGCATGTATCTGGAAACGATGGAGCGCGTGCTCGGCGGCATGAGCAAGACAATCATCGACGCGGCGGGCGTGAGCGCGCCGGTGCCCTATCTGGCGCTTGACCCATCGACCTCGAAGCCCGCGGGAGCGCCGAAATGAGAAACCCTCTCTCCGGCTTCGCCGTCCTCGTCATCGTCGTGGCGGCGATCGTTCTCGCCAATTTCACCCTCTTCACCGTTGACCCGACCGAACAGGCGCTTGTGCTGCGGTTCGGCAAACCGGTGAACGACCTTGTCAGCGAGCCTGGCCTGCATGCGCGCGTGCCGTTCATCGACGCGGTTGTCTATATCGACAAACGCATCCTCGCGCTCGACAACGAGCGGCAGGAAGTTCTGGTGGCCGAAAACCAGCGCCTCGAGGTCGACGCCTTCGTCCGTTACAAGATCGCCGACCCGCTGCTCTTCTATCAGTCGGTCTTCGACGTTAGAGGCGCGAACGCGCAATTGGGGGGCATGCTCAATTCGGCGCTTCGCCGCACGCTGTCGGAAGCTTCGATCATCGACATCGTCCGCAACCGGCGCGACGCGCTGATGGCCGACATCCTCCAGCAGGTGAAGGGCGGCGCGGAGCGCTTCGGCCTCGACATCATCGACGTGCGGATCAAACGCGCCGACCTGCCGCAGGAAAACTCGGAGGCGGTGTTCCACCGCATGCAGGCGGAGCGCCAGCGCCTCGCGGCCTCCTTCCGCGCCCAAGGCTCGCAGCAGAGCCAGCAGATCAAGGCTGACGCGGACGCCAAAGTGACGGTGACGGTCGCCCAGGCGCAGCAGCAATCCGAGCAGATCCGCGGCGAGGGCGATGGCGAGCGCAATCAGATTTTCGCCGCCG